>CAINDH010000085.1 GCA_903847285.1 uncultured Verrucomicrobia subdivision 3 bacterium
GTGTAAGTGAATTCATCGTTGACCGCGTTCGTGTTGAAGTAGTTGAGATAACCAGAAGTGTTCACCAACGTGATACCGTTGGTGGTCACACTGGCGCTCACCAAGGCGATACTGTCGCCGTCAACATCGCTGACACTCGCCAGCAAATTGCTGATGGCGATATGCAGAGACATGATGCCAGCACTGCGGGAGAAACTGGCATTGGCCGCAATGGGCGGATGATTGGTGACGGTCTGGATGAAGGCATTGGTGAGGGGAAAATAATTTATGTCACCAGAATAAATGGCGGCAACCGCATTCGTAGCAGCGCGCGGCATGCCCGCCGTGCCGCTGCTCGTTGCACTTGCGCCGCTGAGGGTGATCGCGCTACCGAGGTTCACGCCATTGGTGATGAACTGCACGGTGCCGGTGACGTCGGCGGCAAAGCTGTTCGCCGTGAAGGTCACGGCATCTTTGTAGCCAGAAGGATTGGCGCTGGAAACAAGGTTGAACGACGGCGTCGCTTTCGTGATCGTCAATGTGCCGTTGGTGTAAGTGATCGCGTAGTTGGCCGAGGTCAGACCCGTCGGAACGATGGGGTAGCTGCCTGCGTTCGTTGCACCTTGCGATGTGCCGCCGTAGCTCAACGAGCCGCCAAGAACCGTCGGCGTTTCGCTGTTCACAAAACCGGAATACGAAACACCGTTGCCACCGGTGAACGGCACACCATCATAAATTTTATTGGTGTTATTTGCGGTGATGCCAAGCGCGGCTGGGTTGATGATGAAATTCCCCGCGCTCACGCTGGTCAACGTCGTGTAGTTTGTGTCGGTGGGAACGTAGCTCGCAGTGACGGCGTAAGTGCCAGAGGCCGTCTGCGTGTCCGCTCCGCCGGTCAAAATGCTCTGCACGCTGCCGGGCGTGTTGCTCGCGGTGATGCTTACCGTTGCAGATTGACCAGCTCCGCTGTAGGTCACAGGGGAATTACCCACCGACAACGTCACGGTCGTGGTGGCTTTGTTGACGGTCTGGGTTAGCCCCGAGTTGGTGCTGGCAGTGTAGTTCGCATCGCCTGCATATTCTGCCGTGATACTGCGCACGCCACTGACCAGCGTGCTGACGGTGTAAGTGGCCGAGCCGCTGGAGACTGCATTGGTTGCCACCGCCACACCGTCCACTTTGAAAACATAATTACTGGTGGCATTGCCCGCTGTTACTCCGTTCGTCTGCACCGAGGCTGTGAAAGTTATGGACTGGTTGTAGGTGGAGGGATTGGCTGAAGACGATACGGTTGTAGACGTCGTGACAACAACTCGCGTCCACTGGGCAAACAACGTTGTGCTGGCATTGATTGTAAACGTGTTGTTGGTCGCGTAGCTCGTGCCGCTGCCGTTGGCAGCCGTGTTCCAGCCAGAAAACGCAAATCCTGTCCTGGTGATGGTGCCCGTGCCGAGCACGGTCACAGTGGAACCAACCGCATAAGGGCTACTGGCATCTGTCTGGGAGCCGGCACCGCCGTTATTGTTGTAGGCGACTGTGAAAGCAATATTCAACGGAGCATCGTTGTTTTTGATATCCAGCACAGTTGTCGTGCCACCGGCTGGATTGACCGTGTTAACGCCCGAAGTCCAAGTGCCATTTGCTGAGGTATTGCCACCGACTAGGGTTCCGGCGTTGTTATATTGAGCAATGCGACGAACACCATTTGCCAAAGTATTCGGAATAATTGTTCCCCACGCGCCAGCAACGCCGTCCACCGGGCCGGTTCCAGCTGTTCCATAATATGTCGCGCCACTTGCTAAATTGTTACCATCGCTTTCGACAAAAGTCACAGCGAGCGGTCGGCCCGTGCCCGCAGCCGTGTCATGAAGTGTCACAAAATTCTTCGCCGTGGCAGACGAATTGGTTCCCCGGATACCGGTGCCGTTGTTCGCTCCCGCGCTGGTCGAGAATGCGAGAAACAAAATGGTGCCACTCGACGCCGGCGGCGCATAACGCAGCAACGTTGTGCCGCTGGTGTTCCCAATGGTGATGACTGGAAACAAGATTGCGCCAGCGTTGAACCTCGCGTTGCCTGAATAAACAAAACCAAACCATCCGGTATAGTTGCCACTGGCATCGGTTGTGAAGGTTTCATAATTTCCCGCCGTGGTGAGGCCGGGGCCGGTAGTGTAAGTAAAGGTGGTGCCGGCAGAGTTGATCAGCATGGAGTTGCCCGCGCCGCTGTTGGCAGAGCCAAGGTCTGAATTGGTTCCTGCCTGGACGAAATACCGATAGGTCGTGCTGGCAGCCAAGTTGGTAATCGTTGCCCGAAACATGGTCGGTATGCGGGTTGAAGTGCCGCTGCCGGCGTATTGCGGATAAAACGCCGGATCGGGCAGAAAAGCGTTTGTCTGGGTTACGTTTTGCGCCTGAGCGGCCAGCGCGCCTAAAAGCATTATCGCCCCCACCGCCACTTTGGCGAGGAAGGTTTTCATCCAAGAGAGTTTGTTTTTCATCGGTTCGTTCCTGAGATTTAATTTCATACGGGCGTGGCAGTGTTCACTGGTTTGGTAATACGGTCTGGTTTCGACCGACGGCTCTTTGGCGTTCATTTTTATAAGTATTTCAGTGGGCAACAAACGCCGGTGGTTTTCAAATCAAGGTTTCGATCCACACAATGGGGTTGGCGTCACCGTGTCGGTTACATCGTCTGATTGGTTTCTTCCTATTGCGAAGCACACTAACACAGCCATAGGAATCACTTAAGTTACGTTTTACAACAATCAGGTTACGATTGTGAAAACTGCGAAGCCCCAGACGTTAGCTGGAGTCTGCTGTTCCTGAAAGATCGGGGTGCCTAAGGCGAAAGCGCCCGGTAGAAGCGCGCACCAAAAATATTGGTGTCAGTGAAGATGACGGGATTGGTGACGACGGTGCCGGAAGCGATTTGCGTCCAGTTGCTCAGCGGCAAATTGATCTGGCTGCTGGCCAAGATGCGGTAGGTCTGATTCGTCGCAAGATTGAAGGATAACTTAAATCCGTTGCCAGATAGATTGCTGATCACGAACGATGCGGGCGGAGTGCCACTCACGAAGAGGTCGCTCAAATCATTCACGGTGGCTACGTTGTTGTAGCCGCTGCCCGCGGCGCGCGTCTCGGCGGCGGGAATGGCGTTCGACAGATAGGTTAAGCCGAAAATATTCTCGATTAGTTTCACGTCCGAGGAATGGCTATATTCCAGCGTGCTGGCGTAGGCGTTTCCCTTGGCGAGCGGGGAAATGATGATTTCGCCGATGGCTTGATTCGTCGTGTCGCCGCCTTCCGACTCGTCCCACCAGATGACGATGACGCCATTCGTCTTGTAGGCGGGTGACGCCATGATTTGCGGAATGAGCTTGGAGAGAAAATTATCGCCCTGCGCGATAGCCGCCTGATCACCCGTGTAGGTTGTGCCTTTGTAGGTGAACCCGCCGGTCAACGCGCTATGCATGTTGTTGAATTCATCCGGCGTGATCCAATTATAGCGACCAATGAGTCCGTTCGTCAGGTGATTCAGAAAATTGGTGAAGGCGAAAACATTCTGCGTCTGCGTGTCGCTGAAGAACGCCATCGGGTTGTGCTTCACGCCGTAGTCGTATTGCGTCGTGCCGTGATAAGGATTCACTGGCACGCCAGAGCCGGCCTTGCTGACGAGCGGGCTGGAACTGTATTGCACGTCTTCCTGATAATTTTTCCAAGCGATGCCAGCGGTGTTCAACTGCGCCGTAAGATGCGGCGCAGTGAATATATTTCCCGAACCCGCGCTGGGATCGTTGTCCGTATGGACACCGAAGTCAGTTCCAGCCTCGGCCCAGACATAATTCGGCTCGGAACCATGCACGCCCACGCCGGCATTGTAGTAGCGCGTGCAGTAGGAAACTTGCGCAGCGTTGGTGTGACCCGGCGTGACGAGGCTGTTGATGTAGGGCGCAGCGACATTACCGAAAATTTGCTGCGGACTTGAACCGGGAGTTGGCTGCGTCCAGTTGTGATTCTCCATGGCGATGACGAACACGGTTTGGATCGGCGGTAGGTTGTTGGCGGGAAGTGAAAACGGATTGGTCACCGATAGCACCGTGGATGTGTCCACGACGGCGTTCATCGTCACGCTGCCCGGGTAGGAATAAATAATCGCATAATTGCCCGCTGGAAGCGTAGCCGTCGGAAAGGTGAAGGAAAAATCACCCGTGTTGTTGCGGAAATAATTCGTGCGGCTGGTGCCGTTGATCGTGACGCTGACGGTTTCCGTGATGGCGGGAAAAACGGGCCCAATCGCACTGACTCGTCCAGTCAACGTAAGGCTCGCCGTGTTCGTCAGAATGCTCTGGCTCGCCGTTAGGTTACTGAAGGCGGGCGTCGGTTTTCCCGTGCCCAGGGCGGGCGTGAAGGCGATGCCTTTCAAAATCGTTCCCGCCGCGCCGGTGTAGAGTGTGACATTATTTGCCGTGGTGACGGTGATCGTGGAATTAAAGCCAGCCGTGTCAGTGACGCGGATAACGCTGTTGGCCGTCGTCGCGCCCGTGCCCGTGGTGACGAAGAGATTTGCGCCGCCGCCATTTTTCGCAGCGCACAAACCGAAGCCGGTAACGGTAGCGTAAGTTGAATTGGCCGTCCAAGTTCCACTTGCCAGAGAATATTTCTTGATACCTGCCGTCGTTAGCACGTAGAGAACATCGTAGACAGAACCGTTATTGCCGGAAGGAATGAGATAGAAGTCCTGCGCGGTCGAATCGGTAGCTAGTCCAGGTAAAGCTGCCACCGTCTTTCCATCCGCCGACACAGTCGAGACGACGACGGCAGTGGTTGATTGCTGCAGAAGGTAAAGCGTGCCGCCGAAACTTTTTACGCTACGAAAATTTGCGGCCGTCAGCGCTGCCGATACTCCATTGGTATATACGCCGCCTTGATCGCCGACATACCAAGTCGAGTTATTGATGGAACTGGCCCCGCGGGTCTGGTTGCCGCTCGTGCCGGTGTAGGTCATCTGCAAAATAAAATTCCCCGCATTGTCCAGCGTGCCGACGCCGCGCGGATTAAGCGTGTTGGCGTTGACCGAGGGGTTGACGTTGTTGACGCCGGTGAACGCCAGCAGAGTGCCGTCCTCGCTGTCCGCCAGATAACCGGTGCTCGTGGCCGAGCCGCTGATGCGCAGGGCGTTCGCTCCCGAGCCGCTGATGGCCACCGTGTTAATTGGCGAAACTTGCGCGACCGACGGACTCAATTCCAGAATCGAACAGGTGGTGTTATTTACGCTGGCCGCCGCCTGCAGCACCGCGAGGTTACCCGCTGTGAACGGCAATGCCGCCCGTAGTGATGTCCCTAAAAGTAACCAGAGTAGGCAAACGCCCAGCGTCAGAGCGACGGCGAAAGGATTTTTAACGCAGCCGAATCTTCTATTCATGGCTGGCAACGGAAATTGACTTGTTGACGGGAATGCATTTGCTCCATGGCAATATTCTGTCATTAACCAAATCCATTTCAAGGGTGCGTTGGTGACAAAACAGTTACGGGGGGCCGAAAAAGTTTTCATTGGCAGGCTCGCATTTTTGACCCACTGCTTGGAGCTTGGAATTTGCGGCTTTTATTGGCAGCCTTTTGCGAAATGAAAAAGAAATCCGCCCCGGCAAAATCTTCAAAAGCCATCAACCTGCGTCCGTTCTCCAGCGGACTCCTGGACGGCCCGCACCGCGCCGCCGCCCGCTCCATGCTGTATCCCGTCGGCTTCACCGAGGAAGATTTCAAGAAGCCCATCATCGGCATCGCGTCCACCTGGAGCAACGTCACGCCGTGCAACATGCACATCGACAAACTCGCGCTCGAAGCCGAGAAAGGCGCCAACGCGGGCGGCGGCAAGGCCATCGTCTTCAATACCATCACCGTTTCCGACGGCATCTCGAATGGAAACGAAGCCATGAAGTATTCGCTCGTCTCGCGCGAAGTCATCGCCGATTCGATCGAAACGGTCATCGGCTGCGGCGGCA
>CAINDH010000086.1 GCA_903847285.1 uncultured Verrucomicrobia subdivision 3 bacterium
TACCGTTGCCGCCATTAACACCGGTGTAAATTCTGTTGGTTGGTGAAGAAAAATAATACGTCCCGCCGTTGGCTCCATCGCCGCCATCGCCGCAAAAGTTATTTGTGACCACACACCTTGTCAGGCTGATTTGCCCGGCATTGTAAATGCCGCCGCCATCGCCCCCGTCCCCGCCATTTGCGCCAGGACTGCTTCCTATGCTGGCATCGCCACCCCGGCGGGTCGCGTTGCCCGCAATTAGGCAGCGGTTGAACACGAGGTTTCCAGAATTGAAGACACCGCCGCCTTTTCCTGCAGGGAGACCTGGATAGCTTGGAAGGCCGCCGCCAGTAACGATGATGACCCCGGTGCCATCAGTTTAACCGCCGTATGAGCCCATCCCGCTATAATTGCGCGTGAGGACACACTGGTTTGCGGTGAGGGTTCCCTCGTTGTAGATGCCACCGCCATCACCAGGGTGGCCATAGCAACTGTTGTCAGTGACAGTGACTTGATTCATGGTAAGTTTGCCGGAATTGTAAATGCCCGCGCCGAATAGCGCTTCGTTGCCTTGGACGAGGCAGTTTTCCAAAACGAGCGTGCCTTCATTTTTCAACGCGCCGCTTTTCTCGGCGTAATATCCGCCGCCGGTCAAAACCAAATTTTTAAGCGTCAACTTCGCCCCCGGATGCACATAGAAAAAGCGTGTCATGTATCGGGAGCCTATAGTGGTAAGGGGCGCCCGGTCACTCCGGCGGCTTTTCATCGCTTCTGTTTTTGTGCTTTGTCCGATGATGGTCAGGTTTCCTTTGCCAGAGATCTCGAGTTGATCCCCGTAGTCTTGCGCTGCCAGCAGATAATAATTTTTTAGAAGGACAATGGTATTATCGTCGTGGCTGACGTTAGCCGCTGCCACCGCGCCGCGCAGGGTGTGGATACCGCCGTTATCCGAGGTGTTCGTAACGAGATAAATTTCCGCCCGGCCGCTGCGTGTCAGGGCAACTAGCAGCCAGACGCAGAGGAACAGCCGCTTGCATTGTCCGCAAAAATTCATGGGTATAGCTTATCTAAACTAGAGCCACATCTGTAACAAGAGGAATCTGCGGTATCAACCGGTAGATGGCTCACCTGATAAGAGTTGGTGGCAATTAGCTTTTCCGCCGAGTTGCTTCAGGCTAACCTGAACCCATTACTTGCAATGATCAAAAATATTTCCACTGACGCCATTCCGTCCATTCCACCCGGCGTCACGCTGACCACGCTCGACAACGGGCTCGTCATCATCGTGCGCGAAGACCACAACGCGCCGGTCGTCAGCGCGCAGGCGTGGGCCATGGCGGGGAGCATCCACGAAAATCGCTGGCTTGGAGCGGGATTGTCGCACGTCCTCGAACACATGCTCTTCAAAGGCACGACGACGCGCGCGGGCAGTCGCATCGACCAGGAAGTGCAGGAAGCCGGCGGCTACATGAACGCCTACACGAGCTTCGACCGCACGGTGTATCACATTGATGTTCCCAACACGGGCGCGGTGAAGGCGATTGATATTTTGTGCGACATCATGCAGCACGCGACGTTGCCGCCAGATGAACTCGCGAAGGAGATGGATGTCATCCGCCGCGAAATGGACATGTGCCATGATGATCCGGGCCGTCGCGCGAGCCGCCGGCTGTTTGAAACGGCTTACACGAAAAGTCCGTATCGCTTCACGATCATCGGCTACCCGGATATTTTCAACGACGTGAAGCCGGACGACATCCGCAATTACTACACGGAAA
>CAINDH010000087.1 GCA_903847285.1 uncultured Verrucomicrobia subdivision 3 bacterium
CACCGGCAAAGCATTTCCGAATGATCCTTGGGATCAATTGCGCGGCGCGGCTGGCGCGGTGTTCGGTTCCTGGATGAACGATCGCGCGTGCGTCTATCGCCGCAAATACAACATCCCCACGGAATGGGGCACCGCCGTCAACGTCCAAGCGATGGTGTTCGGTAATACCGGCGAAGACTCCGGTTCTGGCGTGGCCTTCACCCGCAATCCGGCCAACGGCACCAACGAATTCTACGGCGAATTCCTCATCAACGCCCAGGGCGAAGACGTCGTCGCCGGCGTCCGCACCCCTGAACCCGTGTCGAAGCTCAAGGCGGCGATGCCGAAGAGCTACGCGGAACTCATGGCCGTCCGCAAGACCTTGGAAAGCCATTTCAAAGATGTGCAAGACATCGAATTCACCGTCCAGAGTGGCAAGTTGTTCATGCTCCAGACCCGTAACGGCAAGCGCACCGCTGCCGCTGGTTTGAAGTTCGCCGCCGACATGGTGAAAGAAAAATTAATCGATTGGGAAACCGCTGTGATGCGCAACCCGGCCGATCAGCTCGAACAATTGCTCGCGCCAATCTTCGACTTGAGCGAAGTGAAGAAAGCCAAAGTCATCGCCACCGGTCTCCCGGCTGGTCCTGGCGCGGCCACTGGCAAAATCTATTTCAACGCCGAACGCGCCGTTGAAGCCGAGAAAAAAGGCGAAAAAGTTCTCCTCGTTCGCGTCGAAACTTCCCCGGAAGATTTGCGCGGCATGATCGCGGCGGAAGGCATTCTCACCGCACGCGGTGGTGTCTCTTCGCACGCGGCACTCGTCGCTCGTCAGATGGGTAAAGTCTGCGTCTGCGGCGCCGCTGGCGTCGTGATTGATTACGACAAGAAGACGACCACGATTGACGGCCACACCTTCCATGAAGGCGACTTCCTCTCCATCGACGGCACGTCCGGTCTCGTTTACGCGGGCCAGATCAAGACCGCTCCTTCGGAAATCATCACCGGCCTCCTGAACAACGACAAAGTTGCCCAGAAGACCGAGAAGTATAAGAACTACGTGCAACTCATGGCGTGGTGCGCGAAAGCCACCAAGCTCCAAGTCCGCACCAACGCCGATACGCCCGAGCAAACCTCTCAGGCCATCGCGTTCGGCGCTGTGGGCATTGGTCTCACCCGCACGGAACACATGTTCTTCGAAGGCGACCGTATCGACGCGATGCGCGAAATGATTCTCGCGGACAACCTCAAGGACCGCGAAACCGCGCTCGCGAAATTGCTCCCGTATCAACGCGAAGACTTCTTCGGCATCTTCAAGGCGCTGAAAGGTTATCCTGCGACGATCCGTTTCCTCGATCCGCCGCTCCACGAGTTCCTCCCGAACTCCAAAGAAGCGCAGATGGATCTCGCGCGGAAATTGAATGTGCCGGTGGAAAAAATCATGGCGCGTGTGCACGAACTGCACGAATTCAACCCCATGCTCGGTTTCCGTGGCTGCCGCCTCGGCATCAAGTATCCGGAAATCACCCGCATGCAGGCTCGCGCTGTGCTCGAAGCCGCTGCCGATGCGACCAAGAAAGGTTTCAAGGCCAAGCCCGAAATCATGATCCCGCTCGTCGGCTTCAAGAAGGAATTGGACTTGCAGGTCGCCATCGTTCACGAAGTCGCTGCCCTCGTGCAGAAAGAGAAGAAGGTCAAGATCAGCTACAGCGTCGGCACGATGATTGAAATTCCTCGTGGCGCGTTGACCGCTGATGAGATCGCGCAGACGGCTGAATTCTTCAGCTTCGGCACGAACGACCTCACGCAGACCTGCCTCGGCATGTCACGCGACGACTCCGGTTCGTTCCTCGGTGCCTACACCGAGAACGAAATCGTGAAGAAGAATCCGTTCGCGTCCATCGACCAGACTGGCGTTGGTCAGCTCATCCAGATCGCGGCGGAGAAGGGCAACAAGACCCGACCTGGCATCAAGCTCGGCATCTGCGGCGAACACGGCGGCGACCCCGATTCCGTGAAGTTCTGCCATCGCGTCGGTTTGACCTACGTGAGCTGCTCGCCGTATCGCGTGCCAGTTGCTCGCTTGGCCGCTGCACAAGCAGCGATCGAAGAGAAGCGCACCGCTGCGAAGTCGGCCAAGAAGAAGTAATTAACTTCTGATAATTCAAAAGCCGTTTCAGGAAACTGGAGCGGCTTTTTTATTTAGCCACAGATTCACACAGATGGACACAGATGCCGGATCAAAGACCTGTAGGGGCTTAAGAAATTAGCTCAGGGTTTGGGCGCAGTGAATACCCTGGGAAATTGTCCCGCAAAAATTCTTCTCCCTCTCCTCGCCCAAACGAGGAGAGGGCCGGGGTGAGGTGGCCTTGCCTCGATTTGGTGGACAGGGAGTGAATGCATGAGGCATGGGTATTTTTAGTTTAGTTGGGTTTCAAAGTCCACAGGGGATTTAAAGCCGA
>CAINDH010000088.1 GCA_903847285.1 uncultured Verrucomicrobia subdivision 3 bacterium
GGCGCCTACCATGTTGGCGCTCGCTGGCTGCAGCATACCCGGTGGGATGCAGGGCAAGGACCTCACGCCGCTGCTACACGGTGAGCATCCTGAGTGGCGGAGCGATTGGTTCTATGAACACACCTGGACCGCTGACGGACGGATTGCAGCTAGTGAGGCGATCCGCTCGATGGGATGGAAATATGTTATTTACACCAGCGAAACGCCGGTGGTGGAACAGTTGTTTAATCTAAAAGCGGATCCGGACGAAACGATTAACCGCATCGCGGACAAAGATTGCGCCACTATCGCGAATAAAATGCGCCAACAGCTTAAGGCTTACCGATGCAACCTCGCGCAATAAAAACATTTCCCGCTTTTGTAGTGTGGAGGCGGTTTGTGAATCATCGTCTGATTTTTGCCTTGGCGCTCATAGCGACTATAACTGCTGAAGTTGCAAACGCGGACGATCGGGTCGGTGAAGCGTGGAGGAAAACAATTCAGCAAGCCGCCTTGGTGAAGGACGGATTGGAGCGCTTTCACAATCCGCAATACGAGTATGAGTGCTTAGGACTTGGAGGGACAGTCATCCGGGTCGGCCCAGATGGATTTACCAAACCGGGAGCGGTGGCAGTTCCAACCAATGGCTGGCTCCAGCACCTGCCTTACCTTTCGTATCAGTATTGGTGGGATGAGGAAGCGCATCGTCATCTCCCCTTTGATCTGGTCGGCGGTTACGGGCCAAATCTACAGCCCGGACAAGTGAAAAACTTTCGCCATCACTTGGACATTTCCACCGGGTTGCTCACGATTGACTTGGAGCTGAAGGCAGATTTGGGTGAAACAAATTTGCACAAATCCGGAACGCAGATTTTTCAGAGTCATCGGGAGATGTTCGTCACGCCGGAAGGGGTGCTGGTGATGCGCGTTAGCAGTTCCACGAATTCCCCATGGCCGTTTCAAATGCGCGTGGACGTTAACCAGAACGTCCGGATCTATCTGAATGGCGGCATCTACGCCAAGGACCATGCTCCATGGACGGGAACGGGCGCCGCCAAGACCGATGGTTTGGTGGTGGTGGCGAATCGTCCGAAGTCTTGCGTGGCCTCACTCGCCATAGCTTGCGAAGGCGCGGACTCATTCCTTGATCCGCAAAATTTTCGGTTGGGTGGCACGAAGCCGGGAAAGACCGTCACTTTCTACATCGCTCCCGGTTCGTCCTACGAAAGCGCCGACCCGTCCGCGACGGCTTGGAAAAAAGCTGAATCGGCAAAGGCGCGTGGATTTGAATCCTTGCGCGTGGAGACGACAAGATGGTGGAAGGAGTTTTATGCGCGTTCGGCAGTGGATTTGCCCGACCGCGAACTGGCGAAATGGTTCGCCCGGTCCACGTATTACATGGGAGTGTTCTTTGGTAACACGGATGTCCCTCCGGGTTGCAACGGCAGCAGCATTGAGAGTTTTGCCGGCGCGATTTGTCCCGAATATGACCTGGTGTTGAATCAGATGGCGCTGCTCTATGGAAATCATTTTGAGGAGGCGCGGCGGGTCGTGGGCTGGCTGGGACGCGCGCTGCCAAGGGCGGAGCGTTACGCCAAGGAAGGTCTCACGTTGCACAAGGTCTCGACGAAATACAAAGCGGGCGCGAAATTTGGTCCCCTCATGGGCTACGACGGCACGATTCTGGTGCCGCCAACGGAAGGCGAAGAGGTTTGGGCCCATGAGGATTTCTCAGGAAACAACGCCGCACTCATGGCGTTGAACTATGTGGATTGGAGCGGCGACAATCGTTACGACAAACTGGCAAAGCGGCTACTCAAAGAGACCACGCAAGTGTCAGTGGAAGATCTGCAATGGCGTCCTGAACTCAACGCCTACCTAAACAAAAATATGTCCGCCACGGTCCAGCAGGCCGGAACGCTGTTTGGTTTGCGAGAGTCGGTTCGTCGCGGCGTGGCGGAGCCGGAGTGGAAAGAAATCGCCTCGAAAGTTTTGCTACCCATCGCTGACTACAAAGGGAAGAATGTCCTCACGGTCGGGCCCGGCGCGATTCCCGTTGAAAATTTTGGCGATGCCACCTGGCTCAGTCCGGTTTGGTATTACCCAGTGGTGGTGGCGCAAGATTCGCTAGTCAGTAATAGCTACGCACTGTTCCGCACGTCCGTGACGGGCAAATATGTTTTCAATAACGGCTGGATGGGCGTGATTGCGGCGAAGCTTCGTGATGGCGATGAGTCGGTTCGCTGGGTAAAAAACTTTCTACAGCCGGGAGTCACCCTCTTTGACGATTCCTGTTTAGGTGAGTTGGTCAGCGACGCTGAAGATTTCAAGAAGGCCCCGGAAGTAGCAGCTCACGCCGCCTTGATCTGCAACCTGACGCAGATGCTATTGGATCCCGACGACGAAGAGTCCATTACAGTATTTCCCGCGATTCCCGCCGAGTGGGAACTACGGGGAATTGCCTTTGCAAAGCTGGCGGCCAAGGGGGGCGTTCTGGTTTCGGCTGAATTCAAAACGAATCGAGTCTGCGTGACGCTGGAGAATCTATCCGGCGATGAATGCACCCGAAGCCTACGCGTGCGACTGCCGAAAGGCACAACGGCCCTGCGTCATCCAGAAAAGAACGTGCAGGTTAAAGATGGTTGGGCGGTGCTTCCGGCTTTGCAACTTCCGGCAAAACAAATAATCACTTTGACCTTCAAGATTTAGTATCGGGTTGAAACGAACGTGTCAGATGCCATGGGTTCCCATAGTTTACTTTTTATATTCCAGAGGACGATTTTTACTTATTGAAGGCACTCGGGAATTAAGCGCAGAAATCTTTTATTTACCAATGCATATAGGGGTATAGCCATGTGGTGATGTTTAAGCCAAAGCATCTATTTTTTACGAGCTTTCAAATTAAATTCCGAGGGTGTTTCTTTGAATTTCCTCTTGAAATGGGTGGCGAAATATTGGCTGGAATTAAAACCACACGCCAGCGCTACTTCGGTCACTAAACGTTTTTCCGGGCCACGCAACAGGCGAGCGGCTTTGTCGAGTCGGCAGCTATTCAGGAATTCCACCGGGCCGGCATTCACCAGCGCCCGGGTGTGCTGCGAAAAAGCCGTCACCCCCATGTCGCAGTGGTTAGCCATTTTGCCAAGCGTCCAAGCGTCGCCGGGATTCAAACGGCCGTTTTCCAAATCTTCCAAAAAAATCTGCACGGTCTGGCGGCGTGAGACGAGCTGTTTATCTTCACGGGCCGGTTGCGAACCAAGAGCATCAAGTATCCCGATCAGTAATTGGTTGAGATTCGCTGCCAACCGCGAAACAGAATGTGGTTTGTCCCAGGCGGCAACGTTCTTGGCGAGTTCCCGAAAGCTGTTAGTGACAGCGGGCGTGGCGGGCCAAATTGGATTATCGCTGTGTCGCAGTTTATCGGTGAGTTCCGCCAAATCCATCGGTGCGAGAACATTCCAATCTGGCCAGCGCCACGGCTGATGCGGGCGTCGCACGCCAACATCGAGAATCAGCCAGTGTAGGCGACCCGGCCCGATGTGAGGTGCGCCGAGCCGATGCAATTGCCACGGACGGGTGATGGTAAACTGACCGGCGCGGAACTTGTAATTGCGCTGGTCCACGGAAAAATCCATCCCGCCGGTTTCCAGAAAACAAATTTCCACGCCTTCGTTGCGATGCGCATCCAGTCCCCAGTCGGGTTTGCCGGCAGCGTCCCAAAAACCGATGCTGGTCAGTCCCGGCAAAACCGTTTCGGGTATGCGCGTGCCGGGATAATGACCTTTCGTGAGGGCATGGAAATCAATCTTGCCGGATTTGATGGCAGAACGCTGGGGTTCGCAGTGGTCAATCTCGTAGCGGGCACGGCGGGCGCGGTAAGTCGGTTGTCTCGGCATGAATGTTCAATATTATTCGCCGCAGAAAATTGCAAGACGAAGTCGGTGGTGACTGGCACACTTCCGGCATGAATTCCCATGTTTGCTGCCAAGGTGCGGTCTTTTGCCGGTTGGCTGGGTGTGCGAAATCATTCGTCGTATGAAAAACATCAGCACTCCCGATCTGTTGGTCATCATCGCCTATCTCGTCGGCATCGTCGGCGTGGGTTGCTACGCGGGCTTGAAACGCCGCAAAGAATCCGGCGCGAACAATTACTTCCTCGCGTCGCACTCGCTGCGCTGGCCGACCATCGGCATGGCGCTGTTTGCGACCAACATCTCGTGCGTTCACCTCGTCAGCCTGGCCCAAGCGGGTTACGACAACGGATTGCTCATGGGAAATTTTGAGTGGATGGCGGGGTTCACGCTCGTGCTGCTCGGTTTATTTTTCGTGCCGTTCTACATCCGCGCCAAGGTGACGACGTTGCCGGACTTTTTGGAGAAACGTTATTGCCGCGAGTGTCGCGACTGGCTGGCGGTAGTCTCGATGGTAGCGGCGATTGTCTTTCATATCGCGTTTCCGCTGGCGACCGGCTGGCTGGTGTTGCACGGGATTTTCGGCATCGACAAATGGCTCTGCATTTTCACCATGTGCGGGCTGACGGCGCTTTACACCGTGCTTGGCGGACTCGCGGCGGTGGTGGTGACGGAAACCATCCAAGCCATCGTGCTCATCATCGGTGCGATGCTTATTACGTGGTTCGCCTGGGCAAAAGTTGGCGGTTGGGACGGCATGGTCCATGGCCTGACCGCTTCCGGCGACATGGTGAAACTCTCCATGCTTCGCTCGCCGGATGTGGAAAAAGACCTTCCGTGGTATGCAATTTTCCTCGGCTATCCCGTGCTGGGCATCTGGTATTGGTGCGCGGACCAGACGATCGTTCAACGCGTTCTCGGCGCGAAAGACGAGAACCATGCCCGCACCGGCCCGCTGTTTTGCGCGCTGGTGAAAGTATTGCCGGTTTTCATCTTCGTGCTGCCGGGCCTGATGTTCTACGTCATCATCAAACAACATTTGCTGCCGGGGGTCGCGGTGGAAAACAGCAAGGAAGTCTATGGTGTGATGATCAAGAGCCTGCTGCCCGTCGGAGTGTTCGGCATCATGGCCGCCGCGTTGATGGCGGCGCTCATGGGCAATCTGGCGAGCGCGGCCAATTCCATTTCCACGTTGTTCAGCTACGATTTGTGGAAACGTTTTCGTCCGCAGACGCCGGATGAACAGCTCGTCCGCATCGGACGCATCGCCACGTTCACATCCTTTGTCATCGGCATTTTGCTGGTGCCGCTGCTGGATCGTTACGAAAGTATTTTCTCTGGCTTGAACGACATCATCGCGCACATCGCGCCGCCGATAACGTGCGTTTTCCTGCTCGGCATTTTCTGGCCGCGCGCATCCGCCGCCAGCGCGAAGTGGACGATGTGGCTCGGCTCGGCGCTCGGCGCGGGAATTTTCGCGGCGAAGATGCTGCACAAGTGGCAGCCGGAAACATTTGGTTGGATCCCCGGATTTTTCTACCAGACGCCGTTCATGATGATGGCGTTTTATATGTTCGCTGCGTGCGTGGTGATGCAGGTTGCGTTCACGCTCGCGAATCCGAAACGGGCCGGCGAGGATATGGAGAAATTGCATTGGCCGCATCCGCTCGACGCGTTGCGAACACCCGGTTGGCCGGGCGTGATGAATTATAAATTTCTTTCCGCCGCCGTGACACTTGCGATGGTGGCGCTTTACGTGAACTTTCATTGAAATATTTACGCCCATGAAATTTTTACTATTAGCGCTCACGCTCATTTTTTTCGCCGGTTGCGCAACGCAGCAACCGCAACGTTACGCCTGGGTCACCGGCCTCAAGCCGGAGAAGGCGGATTATTACCACCAACTCCATGCCAACCCGTGGCCGGGCGTGAATCGCAAGCTCAAGGAGATTCACGTCCAGAATTTTTCCATCCACGAACGCGAGATCAACGGTCAGCTGTATCTGTTCGCCTATCTTGAATACACCGGCAAGGATTTCGCCGCTGACATGAAGCGCATGGCCGACGACCCCGAAACGCAGCGCTGGTGGAAGGAAACTGATCCATGTCAGTCGCCGCTGCCTGACGCTGCCGCCAAGGGAAAAATCTGGAGCGATACGAAGGAGGTTTATTTTCTCAAATGAAAACCGGGTTGCTGCAGGACAAAGTCATCTTTCTTACCGGTGGTTCCACCGGCATCGGCTGGGATTGCGCCAAGGCCTATGCTGCCGAGGGCGCACGCGTTGTTCTCGTTGCGCGCGGAGAGGAAGCGGTAGCCAAAGCCGCAGCGGAATTAGGCGGCGCGCATCTCGGTTTTGCGTGTGACGTTTCCCGCGACGCCGAAGTGAAAAGCGCGATTGAAAAAACTTTATCCCACTTTGGAAAACTTGACGCGGTTCACAACAATGCCGGCATCGGCACGCCGGCGAAAGCGATTCATGAAACCACGGATGCAGAGTGGGACGCGCTCTTCAACATCAATTTGAAAAGTGTTTTGCACACCACGCGCCACGCTTTCGCTGCGCTCCAACAGAGCAAAGGAACGATTCTAAACACGTCGTCGCTCGTCGGCGTGATCGGCCAGGAAATCCACGCTGCTTACACCGCTACAAAAGGTGGGATGAACACGCTCACGAAATCCATGGCGCTGGATTACGCCAAGCACGGCATCCGCGTGAACGCTGTTTGCCCCGCCGGCACTTGGACGCCGATGCTTCGTAAATGGTGCGCCGAGCAGCCTAATCCCGCGACGATCGAGCGTTACTTGGATGAGATTCATCCCCTTGGTTACTGCCCGGAAGGCGATGCCATTGCCGACGCCTGCGTGTATTTGCTCTCGGACAAGGCGCGCTTTGTGACCGGCCACATCATGCACGTGAGCGGCGGCGCGGAGCTGGGTTATCGGCGCGGTCTTTGAATGACTATGAAATATCCGTTCAAAGCTTTTGGTGTCATCTGGAGAATGTTCGTCGCGCTGTTTCTTGTCGGAAACGTTTTCGCGGCGGAGCCAATCGTCACGACGAATGTGTGGCATGATTTTCAGCAATTGAAATTTTCCGTGGATGGTCGCGACGCACTGCTGGTGCAGCCGAAAATTCCAGCGCCAGGCCACCCTTGGATCTGGCGCACAGAGTTTTTTAACCACGAACCGCAGGCGGATCTTGAATTGCTGACCAATGGCTGGCGCGTCGCTTACCTCAACGTTCAGAACATGTATGGCGCGCCGGTGGCCTTGGATCACATGGATCGATTTTACGAGCACCTGACGAACCATTTCGGACTCGCGCCCAAGACCGTGCTTGAAGGCTTTAGCCGTGGCGGCTTGTTTGCATTCAACTGGGCCGCCCGCCATCCCGAACGCGTTGCGAGCATTTATGTGGATGCGCCGGTGTGCGATTTCAAGAGTTGGCCTGCGGGATGGGGCAAAGGAAAAGGCTCAAGCAATGATTGGGTCCGCTGCAAGCAAGTGTATGGGGTGAAAGACGAACAGGCTCGCGCTTGCCAATTGAATCCCGTGGACAATCTTGCGCCGCTCGCGCAAGCGCATATCCCGATCCTGAGTGTTTGTGGTGACGCGGACACCACGGTGCCGATGGCGGAGAACACGCTCGTTGTGAAGGAACGGTATGAAAAACTCGGGGGCGAAATCAAAGTCATCACGAAACCCGGTGTGGATCACCATCCGCACAGCCTGCGTCCGCCAACGGCGATTGTAGATTTCATTTTGCGCCACGCACCCGCCTCAACTCCCGCCAGCCTATTCAGTCCGGAAGTCCGGCGGGTAGTTTTTCTGGGCGACAGCATCACCTATGGCGGCTATTACGTCAGCGATATCATCGCCTATCAACGATCACGCGAACCGTGGCGTCAGATTGAATTCATCAACGTCGGACTATCGAGCGAGAACACCTCCGGTCTTTCCGAGCCGGGTCACGCGGGTGGTAAATTTCCCCGGCCCGATCTGCATGAACGTCTTGCGCGTGTGTTGGAAAAAACCAAACCCGATCTCGTCATCGCCTGCTACGGCATGAATGATGGGATTTATCTACCCTTTGATGCCGCGCGTTTTCAGGCTTTCACGAACGGGATGACCTGGTTTCACAAAACGGTGGAGGAGTCCGGCGCAAAAATCATCCATGTCACACCGCCGATATTTGATGAGGTAAAAGGTGGGCACGTCGGTTATTCCGAAGTGCTCAACACATTTTCCGAATGGCTCGTGACGCAACAGACGAACCGCTGGAGGGTGATTGATTTGCACACACGGATGAAGCAAGCGTTGGTCGAAGAGCGGGCGAAGAATCCAGCATTCGCTTTCGCCAAAGACGGAATTCACCCTGACGAATCGGGTCACTGGCTGATGGCAAAGGCGATCTTGACCTCGCTCGGCGCAAACGATTTGAGTGCCGTCACCAACGCTAGCGGAATGTTTTCTGACCAGACGAATGGCAAGGAATTGCTGCGGCTGATCCATCAGCAAATGTCTGTCATGAAAGATGCGTGGCTGACTGACATCGGCCACAAACGTCCGCAGAAAGCGGGTTTGCCATTGCCTGAAGCGCGGAGGCAAGCCGCCGAAATTGAAACGCAGATTCAGAAGCTTTTACCGTCGTCAAAATGATCACCAAAGCCAGCACTCGTGACGTCCGATATCCGATTGGCTCCGGCCACGGCAGCGACGCGATCCATAAAGACCCGATTTACTCCTACGCCGTCACGCTGTTGCAGGATGAAAAAGGCCGCACCGGCAGCGGACTCGCTTTCACGTTGGGCGAAGGCAATCAGCTGGTTTGCGAAGCGGCGAAGTTTTATGCCGATCGGCTCGTGGGAAAAGACATCGAGGAAATCATGGCCGATTTTGGCGCGCTGCAAAAAGCGATGGCCGACGAACAACAATTCCGCTGGCTCGGACCGCACAAGGGTATCGTGCAGCTCGCGTTGTCCTCCGTGACGAATGCCTGCTGGGATTTGTGGGCCAAGACACGCGGCGTGCCGTTGTGGAAATTGCTGCTCGACCTCAAGCCTGAGCAGATTGTCGCGACGCTTGATCTCTCGTATCTCGAAGACGAACTCACCGCCCAGCAAGCACTCGCCATTCTCCAACAGGCGCAGCCGACGCGCGGCTCGCGCGAAGGGGTTTTGAAGTCTGGTTATCCCGGTTACGACACGAGCGTCGGCTGGTTCAATTATTCCGACGAACTCGTCCGCGAAAATTGCAAACGCGCGCTCGCCGCCGGATTCACCGCGATGAAGCTAAAAGTTGGTTCGCGTGATGCGGAACGCGATTTGCGGCGCGCTGCGATTGTCCGCGAAGTCGCTGGCGACAAAGCTCGCGTGATGGTGGACGCGAACCAGCAATGGACGCTGCCGCAAGCCTTGGACATCTGCCAACGGTTGCGTGCCATCAATCCATTTTGGATCGAGGAGCCGACGCATCCCGACGATGTGCTGGGCCATAAGACGCTCGCCGATGCGATTGCGCCGACCAAGCTCGCGCTGGGCGAGCATGTTCCGAATCGCATCATCTTCAAAAACTATTTGCAGGCGAAATGTGCGGGCTTCATTCAGGTAGATGCGGTGCGCGTGGCGGGTGTGAGTGAATTCCTTACTGTGAGTTTGCTTTGCAAACAATTTGGCGTGCCCGTCGTGCCGCACGTCGGCGACATGGGGCAGCTTCACCAGCATCTCGTCCTCTTCAATCACATCGGCCTCGCGCACGATGTGGTTTTCTTGGAACACATTCCGCATCTGCGAGAGTTTTTTACGCATCCGTGTCGCGTGGAAGGCGGCGTTTACCAGACGCCGCAGGAAATTGGAGCGAGCTGTGATTTGAAACCTGAATGAAATGAATCTGCCCGAGACCATCGTTGATTCGCACGTCCACTTGTGGAATCCCGCGGAGTTGCGCTTGGCGTGGCTGGATGGTCTGCCAGCGTTGAATCGGGCATTTCTCCCGGAAGATTTTACTCGGACGAGCGCGGCGACGAATGTCGGTAAAATGATTTTTGTCGAGTGCGGCGTTGAACCATCGCAATCGTTGACGGAAGTAGATTGGGCTTCCGCGGTGGCCAAAACTGAAACGCGGCTGCGAGGAATTGTAGCACAGGCACCGTTGGAACTTGGTGCCGACGTTCGCGAACATCTGGTGCAGCTTTCGCACCGTCCGCTGGTGAAAGGCGTGCGGCGAATCCTGCAAGGCGAACGCGATACGGAATTCTGCCTGCGCCCAGAATTCATCGCCGGCGTGAAGTTGCTCGCGGATTTTGGTTTTTCGTTCGATGTTTGCATCCGACACGAACAATTACCCGCCGTGACGGAGTTGGTGCGCCGCGTGCCCAATGTGACATTCATCCTCGACCATTTCGGCAAACCGCCGGTGAAGGCGGGCGAAAATGAACCGTGGGCCACGCAACTCAAGGCTTTGGCGAAGTTGCCCAACGTGAGTTGTAAAATTTCCGGTTTGACCACTGAGGGCGATTGGAAAAACTGGCAATCGGAGCATTTGAAGCCGTATTTCGATACCACACTGGAGGCGTTTGGCTTCGATCGCGTGCTATACGGTGGCGACTGGCCGGTGTGCACGCTGGCAACGGAGTATCAAGGCTGGGTGAACACGGTTTTAGAAATGACCGCATCTGCCAGTCAGGCTGAACGCGAACAATTATTCAAAACTAATGCGGAAAGGATTTATCATGTTTGACCTGAAAGAAAAAACAGCACTCGTCACGGGCGCAGCCTCGGGCATTGGTGCAGCTATCGCAGAAACCTTTGCCCGCGCAGGCGCGAGGGTTTGGATTGCTGATCGCGACGAGGCGAACGGCAAGGCGATGGCTGCAAAAATTGAGGCAACTTTTCTGCCGCTGGATGTGGCTAGCGAAGCGGATTGCCTGCGCGCAGTGCAAACGGTTGGCGCGCTGAATGTGCTGGCTAACGTTGCGGGCATTGGGCATGTCGGCACGTTGCTAAACACAACAGCGGCGGACCTGGATAAATTATTTGCCGTGAACGTGCGCGGTATTTTCAATTGCTGCAAAGCTTTCGTGCCGACGATGCTGGATCAGAAATCAGGGAGCGTGATCAACATGGCTTCTATTGGCGGGGTAGTTGCCGTGCGCGAGCGCCTCGCTTACACGACCACAAAATTTGCTGTCGTCGGTCTGACGAAAGCACTCGCATTGGATCATTCGCACACTGGCGTCCGATTTAATTGCATTTGTCCGGGCCGTGTTGAGACACCGTTTGTGATGGCGCGTTTGAAAGAATATCCCGATCCCGAAAAAGCCTATCGCGACATGGCTTCCACGCAATTGAACGGACGGATGTTAAAACCGGAGGAAGTCGCCGCGGCCGCCCTCTATCTAGCAGCGGATGAAAGCGCGATGGTCACGGGCAGCACCATGATGCTGGATGGCGGCTGGAGCGCTGGAAAATAATTTTATGAAAATAATTCGTTATCAGGATAAACAAGGAAACATCGGCTTCGCTGCGCTGCAAGCGGACGGCTCGGCGTTGAAACTTGCGGGAGAACTTTACTCCGGCCTGCGACTCACGAATGAAACCGCGGATGTCGCCAAGCTGCTCGCGCCACTCGCGCCAACGGCGATTCTCTGCATCGGTTTGAATTACAGGAAACACGCCGAGGAAACGGGCGCAAAATTTCCGGAGTTTCCCGTGCTGTTTTTCAAGGGTATCAACACGCTACAGCATCCCGGCGAGCCGATTCAAATTCCACGACACCTGCCGAGCGATGAGGTGGATTACGAATGTGAACTCGCTGTCGTCATTGGCAAGCCATGCAAAAATGTATCGCGCACTAACGCTCTGGATTACGTCCTCGGCTACACGTGTTGCAATGATGTGAGTGCGCGGGACTGGCAGATCAAGCGCGGCGGCGGACAGTGGTCGCGTGGGAAAACCTTCGACACGTTCAGCCCGCTTGGCCCGTGCCTGGTTACACCGGATGAGATTCCAAACCCGAATGCGCTCCGGTTGCGCACACTGTTAAACGGCCAGGTCATGCAAGACTCGAATACTGCCGACATGATTTTCGACGTGCCGACGTTAATTGAGTTTTTGAGCGGCAGCACGACGCTGTTGCCCGGCACGGTAATTCTCACCGGCACACCGCAAGGAGTGGGCATGGCGCAAAAACCGCCACGCTGGCTGCGCCCCAGCGATAGTGTGACCATCGAGATTGAAAAAATCGGATCGCTGACCAACTCAGTCATAAACGAGGCTTAGCAGCACCGACAGCAGACTGCGTTCTAGCAAATAATTTCGCGCAATGAAATCGCCGATAAGAAACTGGTTCGTAATGCTGGTCTTCACCTGGTGTTTAAAGACTCGGGCGGCGGGTGGGCCATAGAAATATTTCACAGTGCAAGTCCCTTAGAACTGAGGTAACCAATAATTGCGAGGTCTTTTCAAAATAAATTGAGTTATATTACATCGCATAATTTTCCGATCATGCGTGCTATCCAATCAAAATGGCTTTCGCTACTGCTCTGTTGCATGTGGTCTGCCAAGGTCTTCGCGAATGACGCGGGCGGCGGCACGAATGGAGTCGGTGCGAATGTCACGCTCACGGTCAGTGGCGGAAATGTCATCCTGGCCAATGGCGTGATCACGGCGACCATTGCCACGAACAGTGCGCAGGTGACTTCGTATCTGTTCAACGGTGTGCAGATGCTCGATACAGCGGGGCGGATTTATTACAGCATGGACGGCGGCACGAGTTTTGAGGGTCCTGGTAACTGCGTTTATTCCGTCACCAAGAACACCTCGGACATGGTGGACATCTCGTGCAAGGTGACGTGGTCGGATCACACGAACCGCGTTCACGCTTTCGATGTTGATTGTCACTACGTGCTGCGGCGCGGGGACACGGGGCTTTACGCTTATGCGATTTTGTCGCATCCGGCGAGTTATCCCGCCACGAGCGTCGGTGAATGGCGCATCGTTTGGAAATTGCCGCACACTTCAACCGACTGGACGTTCGAGCGGATTTATGTGGACGCACTGCGTAACTGGTATTGGGGGACCTACACGGATTTTTTGAACGAGGCGAACACCGGCATCGGTGAGATCAAGACCATCACCACCGGCGCACGCGCCGGGCAGATGGATTGCAAATATGAATACGCTGCCGAGTATCAGAAGATCGGCTGCTGGGGCCACGCCAGCGACACGAACAAGATTGGCGTGTGGTTTGTGCTCGGTGGTTATGATTATCTGAACGATGGCCCGAATATGACTGACCTCACGGTGGCGGAATACTATCTGCTCCAACATTTCGGTCGCGACCATTTTGGTGGTTCCGGCACGAGCGTTGCAGCGGGTGAGACGTGGTCGAAAATATTCGGGCCGTTCCTCCTTTACTGCAACAAGACGGCGACGAACAGTCACCAAGGCGACGCGCTCTGGGCGGATGCCAAGGCGCAGGTAACAGCCGAGATTGCTGCCTGGCCTTATTCGTGGCTGACCAACTCGGATTATCCCGCTGACAATTTGCGCGGCACGGTGACTGGAAAAATTATTTTGACCGATCCGCTCAAACCAACGCTCACGGCGGGAACGAATACGTGGGTTGGCGTCTCGCAGCCCGAACCCGGTGGCAACTGGCAGTTTGAATCGAAGCGGTATCAGACGTGGGTTCATCCCGACACAAATGGGAATTTTTCCATGGCGCACATCCGTCCGGGCACATACTCGCTTTCGGCGTGGACGGTCGGAGCGATTGGGGAATTCACTTTGACGAATGTCGTCGTCACAGCCAACGCCACGAACGCGCTCGGAAACTTGAATTGGACGAACACGCATCCGGGTGGCCAGATCGCGTGGGAGATCGGCATTCCCGATCGCAGCGCCGCGGAGTTCAAGCACGGGACGAATTACTGGTATCCGTTCTTGTGGATGACCTACACGAATGATTTTCCGAATCCGCTCACCTACAACGTCGCCACGAGCAACTGGGCAAACGATTGGAACTACGCGCAGCCCGGCTACTTGACCGGCACCAACACCTGGTCGCAGTGGAAATGGCGTATCAATTTCACGCTCACGAATCTCCCGACCAGCGGCAGTGCGACGATGACGTTTGGCATCGCGAGTATTTATTACGGCGCGGTGGATGTTTATGTGAATGATGAATCCGCGATGACCGGCGAAGTCGCTGTGAACATCGCCGGTGGCGGCCAGGGCGGCAACGCTTTGATCCGCGAAGGCATTCACGCAAAATATGGTGTCGGCTATCAGTCCATCCCGCTTTCCTCGCTGCGCGTTGGCACGAACACCATCACGCTCATCCAACGATCGATCAACAGCGGTTTCAATCATGTGATGTATGATTATGTGGCTTTGGAATTGCCGGCCACCGTGACGTTGCCGCCGGGGCGGCCGCTAGTGTGGCGTGGCGGAAATGGTGGCAATGCTTGGGATATCGCCACGACACCAAACTTCCGCGATACGAACAATGCGGTCGTGGTTTTCACCAACGGCGACAATGTGACGTTTGCTGATATCGGCGCGACAAATCCCACGGTGAATTTTTTACAAGCTGTGTGGCCCGGCTCGGTCAGCGTCATCACTTCGAGCAACTACACCCTCAGCGGCAGCGGTTCCATCACTGGTGGCGTGCAGGTTATCAAGGCTGGTTCCGGCACGCTCCTCGTGAACACGGCAAACAGCCTGATGACGGGGCTAGTCTCGTTGTCGGCGGGCAAGATAGCGCTAGGAAATTCGGGAGCCTCGCTGGGCACAGGTATTTTGGAATTGAACGGCGGCACTTTCACGATTGCTAACAGCGGCGCGTTGAACAATCCCGTGAGTGTTCTTGCGCCCAGCACCATTGGCAATTCCGGCAACAGCACCATTGGCGGCACAATCAGCGGCAACAGTTTTTTGACCGTCGCGCCGCCCACCGGCAACGTGTTGACGCTCGGTGCCAGCGCGGCGAATTTCACCGGCATCATCACGCTCGGAAACGGTTCGGGAAATTTACGCATCAACCAGTCGGGAACTTGGGGCGTGCCCAACGGAACCATGGATGCCGGCACGAATGCAGCTTTTGTTTACACGCGCGCGACCGGCGGCGGCACAGTTTACTTTGGCGCACTGTCAGGCGGGCCGCGCACCACACTCACATCATCTGATCAGGCCAGCAACCCCGGCAGCATCGTGAGTTACATCATCGGTGCGCTCAATCAAGACTCGACCTTCGCCGGAACAAACACGGACGTTGGCAGGGCGCAGCTGCTCGCCCTCACGAAAAGCGGGAGCGGCACTTTCACGCTCAGCGGCGACAGCAATTATCGCGGCCTCACACGCGTTGGAGCCGGCACGTTGCAAGTTTCTGGCAGCATCACCACGACGAATTTCGTCATTGTTTCCAATTCCGCCACCTTGGATTTGCCCGGCACGATCACGGCGAATACGGTGCAGATCAACCCCGGCGGCACGCTCACCGGCTGCGGTTCGATCAATGGAAACCTGTTTAACAATGGAACAGTGCAATCCGACTGCGGTGGCACGTTGGAGATCTCCGGCAATGTGACCAACAACGGCACGATGCAATTCCTAAACGGCACCGGTCTCGCTGTCACCGGCGCATTCGTGAACAACGGACTGCTGGACCTGCTCACCGGCGTGCAAAATCTTCCGGTGAATTTCATCAACAATGGCACGGTGCTCCTCGCAACCAACGTTGTCGTCAGCGCGTTCATCAAAACCAATGACACCGTTTCGCTGGTCATTTTTGGCTACGATGGCCACACCTACCAGTTGCAACGGAGCGCGACCCTAACGCCCGCGAACTGGCAAAACGTTGGGCCATCGCAGGATGGTGCGGGCGCGCCGCTGACATTTATCGACACGACAAGCAGCAGCCAATTTTTCTATCGCGTGACAGTTTCCCCATGATTAAATGCATGCACCATCATCGTTTTATGCCGTTTCAACAGGACGACGTATGAGGGCGGCTCACTTTTTACAAAGGATCGTTTTTATCTGGCTGACTTCGCTGGCGCTCGCTGGTCGCTCGCAGGAAAAGCGACCCAATCTCGTTTTCATCCTCGCGGATGATTTGCGCTGGAACACCCTGGGCTGTGCGGGCGATACCATCATTCAGACGCCGAACATGGATCGGTTGGCAGCACAAGGCGTGCGATTCAATAATTGTTTTGCGACGACGGCGATCTGTTGCGTGAGCCGCGCTTCGATTATCACGGGGCAATACGAACGGCGGCACGCGATTCCCAATTTCTCCAAACCGCTAACTGCGCGGCAATGGTCGCAGACTTATCCGGCATTGCTGCGGCAGGCGGGCTATCGCACGGGCTTCGTTGGCAAGTTTGGCGTGGGCGGCAAAAATGCGATTGCGGCCAATAAAAATGATTTCGATTTCTGGCGCGGCGTGCCGGGGCAGGGCGGAAAATTCTTCATTGATCCCAACGACCCGACGCACACTCACGCCACCGCGCGCTTTGGTAATCAGGCGCTGGAATTTCTGAACGACGGCAGCACCAATCAGCCGTTCTGTCTTTCAATCAGTTTCAACGCCCCGCACGCGCGCGATGGCGAGGCGAGGGAATTCCAGCCGGATTTGCGTGAAGAAAACCTCTATGTGACGAATGTGATTCCCCATTCGCCGACGGCGAACCGGGCATTTTTTGAGAAGCTCCAGCCTTTCGTTCAAAGGTCCGAAGGCCACAACCGCTGGACCAACCGTTTTTCCACCGACGAAAAATTTCAGCGCACAATGCGCGACTACTATCGGCTCGTGACGGGCATTGACCGCGAAGTGGGGCGCATCCGCGACGAGCTTGCGCGCCGTCATCTTGATGAGAACACCGTCATTATTTTCACGTCGGACAACGGCTGGTTCGCCGGCGACCGCGAGTTGGCCGACAAGTGGTTGATGTATGAGGAAAGTATCCGCTTGCCGCTCATCATTTGTGATCCGCGCCTGCCGGTCGCGACGCAGGGCAAGTGCGTGGACGCCATTGCACTCAACGTGGATTATGCCCAAACGCTGCTCGACTTTGCCGCTATCGCCGCGCCGAAGGAGATGCAAGGACGCAGTCTCGTTCCACTGCTGACGAACGCGCCGCCCGCAGACTGGCGGAAGGAATTCTTCTACGAACACCATTACGCACCGGCAATCATTCCGCCGAGCGAAGGCATCCGCACCGAACGCTGGAGCTACATCCACTGGTTGCCGCCGAACCCGGAAGTGGAAGAGCTTTACGACCTCGCCTCCGATCCCTTGCAAGCACACAACCTCGCGGACGATCCTAAAAAAGCGGCGATGCTCGCCGACTTGCGTGCTCGCTGGCGCGACTACCAACGTTCGCTCAAATGAACATACGAGGGCATTTCATATCGGCGTTGCTAAGCTTGGCCATGCTTCCCATCAATGCCGCCGAAACGCCCGTCGCGGGCGTCCGCGGTCAGGCACTGCGCTCGGATGAATTTGAAACGGCAATTGAAGTCGTCGCGAGCAATGCACTGCAAATAACGAACGGTAAGTTTACCGTGGATGCCTGGATTGCGCCGCGCGCTTTCCTTTGGAACAACTACCCGATTCTTACGCAACGCGATGGAACGAGATTTGTTTTTTTTGGATCAAGGCCTCTGCGCTTGCCGCGACCACGATCACGCTAATTCACACTGACTGAAATGAAATCCAAAATTGTCTGCACCACGCTGATTGGCTTGCTAAGCCTACAAATTTTTGCGGCCACCAACGAGCCGTTGCTCGCGCTACCCGCCGGGGTCGCCGCCGAAAAGTCTGCCGCGCCCGTTAAGCGCCCGCCGCCGGTCACTCGCATTTCTGAGCTGGCGAAAGGGATGCAATGGGTCGGGGTCGCCGTCAGCGAGCCGGATTATTATGTCTGGTGCACGTCGCCAATCGCTGGCGCGGACGGCAAAATTCACCTCTACTGTTCGCGCTGGCCGAAAATTTATAAGATGGGCGGCTGGCGGACGCATTGCGAAGTGGCGCATTACGTCGGCGATCAACCGGAGGGCCCGTTCAAATTTCATGACGTCGCCATTCCAGCCAATCCTGACGCGCTTTGGAACAACACCATTCACAATCCGGCCATTGCGCGAGTGGGTAACAAGTATCTGCTGCTCTACATTTCGTTTGATCGTCGCCCAAGCGCCTTTTTGGCCGCCGGCAAAACTCCGAATTACATCGGCATGTGCGTTGCCGATTCACCCAATGGCCCGTGGAAAAATTTGACCGCCGACGAGCCGCTGTTCATGCCATCGTCGGACACGAACCACTGGTCGTTTGGCGACTGGCAGTGCACGAATCCGACGTTCCTGGCTTACGGCGGAAAATATTACGTCTATTTCCACGGCGGAAAACACAACGGCAAAATCAACAGCTACGCCTACGCCTACGCCGTGGCGGACCAGCCAGAAGGCCCGTATCGGCTGGGTGATCGTTGGTGCACCGAAAACGTCGCCAAGATTGAAGACGCGACCGCGTTCGTATGGGACAAAAAAATCTGCCTGCTGACCGATGATAATCATGGGACACACACCGGCATTCCCGGCGGCGGATTGTTGTGGCGTTCGGATTCGCCGACCAACTTCACGTTGGCCGATGCTGAAATCGGCTTTCTGTATTCGACGAACTACAACCGCAATGTGGACCTGGCCAAAGTTCGCATACTTTACGGACGCGACTTCAAGTTTGAGCGCCCCGGCATCTTGATGCTTGGCGGCAAGCCGGCGTATTTCTACGGTGCGTCAGGCTTCAATCTCAACGGCGGCGAAACGCCGGAAAGCTACGTGATGAAAATCGACTTGAAGTAGCCGATGGAAATGGACATGAAAAAAACATTCATCGGGGCGCTGTGCCTGCTGGCTGCAGTCGGTGGATATTCCCAAGACGTTTCTCGTAGTCAACGTGATGTGGGCGCAAACCGCGTCACGATGACAAATTTCATGATTGCCAGCCGCACGCCAAAGCCGCCGCTCACGCCGCGCATCAACGGACCGAAAACTTTTGGCGTGCGCCCGGGCAGCCCGTTCCTGTTCCGCATCCCGGCCACGGGCGAACGTCCGATGACGTTTTCTGCGGAGAACTTGCCCGCTGGACTTTCGCTGGATGCAAAATCCGGAATCATCACAGGCGCTCTGAAAGAGCAGGGCACGTCTGTTGTCACGCTGGTGGCGTCCAATGCGTTGGGCGTGGCGAGGCGCGAGTTCCGCGTCGAAGTTGGCGACCGCATCGCCCTCACGCCGCCGATGGGATGGAATACCTATTACGGCTTCCGGCTGGCCATCAGCGACAGGCTGATTCGCGAACAGGCGGACGCGATGGTGAAGTCCGGCCTCGCTGATCACGGCTGGAGCTATATCAATCTCGATGAAGGTTGGACGATGAATCCGGCGGCTAAAGACCCGTTGCTCAACGGCACGCCGCGCGAACCCGATGGCCGCATCCGATCCAATGGACGTTTTCCGGATATGAAGGCGCTGTGCGATTACGTCCACGGGAAGGGATTAAAGATCGGTTTGTATTCCTCGCCTGGCCCGTTGAACTGCGGCGGCTTCGTTGGCAGTTATCAGCACGAGGGACAGGACGCGCAGGCTTACGCTGACTGGGGTTTTGATTTCCTCAAGTATGACTGGTGCTCCTACAAGCAAATCGCGAAGGACGACAGCGTGGCCGAAGCGCGCAAGCCGTATGAACTCATGGTGCAAGCGTTGCGAAAAACGAAGCGCGATATCGTGTTCAGCTTCTGTCAATACGGCATGGGCAATTCAGCCGAATGGGCGGCGGATGCGGGCGCGAACACCTGGCGCACGACGCGCGACATTATTGATAAGTGGGAAACCGTGTCGCGCTACGGCTTCGGTCAGGCGGGCCTGGAAAAGTTTTCCGGGCCGGGCCGCTGGAATGATCCCGACATGCTGATGGTGGGCGTGATGGTTCGCAACACGCCGTCGCGCCTGACGCCGGATGAGCAATACACGCAGGTCAGCCTGTGGTGCCTGCTGAATGCGCCGCTGCTCATCGGCGGCGATTTGCGGAAGCTGGATGATTTCACGCTCCGCCTGCTGTCGAACGATGAAGTGATCGAGGTGAATCAAGACCCCCTCGGCCAGCAGGCGTTACGCATCGCGCAGGATGCAAAAGCGCAAACCGAAGTCTGGGCCAAGCGCATGGAAGACGGCTCGCACGCCGTGGGCTTGTTCAACCGATCCGAGCAATCGGTGAGTGTGACCGCGACGTGGAGTTCGCTTAAGCTTTCAGGCCCGCAGGCCGTCCGTGACTTGTGGCGGCAGAAAAATCTCGGCGTCTTCCAGAATGAATTTACCGCTACCATTCCCGCGCACGGCGTGGAATTGATCCGGGTTCAAACGAAATAAAACTATTCGTAAAAAATCATTTTATGAAAATAGCCTCGCACGCAATGCTTGCCCTTGGCTTCGCGGCCTTCACCGCCAGCGCCGCGCCAAATCCAGTTCCCGCCACCAATCTGCCTACCGCGACGGGTGTTTTTGCGCCGACGTGGCAATCCATGGCGGCAAACTATCGCGTGCCGGAATGGTTTTGCGACGCCAAGTTCGGCATCTGGTCGCATTGGGGGCCGCAGGCCGTGCCCGGCGAGGGCGACTGGTATGCGCGCAACATGTATCTGCAGAAGAATCCCAACTACCAGTTTCACACGACCAACTACGGTCATCCCTCGCAGTTCGGCTACAAGGACATTCTCCCGCTATTCAAAGCGGAGAAGTTCGACGCGGATGCACAGATGAAATTATTCAAGTGCGCCGGGGCGAAATACTTTTTTGCGCTCGCCAATCACCACGACAACTACGATTGCTTCGACTCCGCGTATCAGCCGTGGAACTCCGTGAACATCGGGCCGCACAAGGATCTGGTCGGGTTGTGGGCGAAGGCGGCGGAGCGCGAAGGACTGCGCCTCGGCATCAGCGTCCACAATGCGCGTTCGTGGTATTGGTGGGAGCCAGCGCATTTGAGCGACAAGACCGGGCCGCTCGCCGGAGTTGCTTACGATGGCAATCTGACCCTCGCCGATGGCAAAGGAAAATGGTGGGAGGGCTACGATCCGCGCCAGCTTTATTGCGAACCTTACAAAGCCGGCGACAAGGAATCTCCCGCTTACATCCAGCAGTGGGTGAACCGCACCAAGGATCTCATCAACAAATATCATCCTGACTTGCTCTACTTCGACCATCAGCACAATCGCTTTGAGCGTTTCGGCAA
>CAINDH010000089.1 GCA_903847285.1 uncultured Verrucomicrobia subdivision 3 bacterium
CGGAAATTTATTTTATCACCTGCGGCTCGTGCCATTCGTGACCAGATTGCGCCAGTAGATCGTCGGCGGCAATCGGCCCCCAAGTGCCGGCGGCGTAGAATTCGCGATTCGTCAGCGCCTTGCCTTCCCAGTCGGCACGGATGGAGTCCACAATCTGCCACGCGGTCTCCACTTCGTCACGGCGGATGAAGAGCGTGGCGTCGCCGGCGATGGCGTCGAGCAGCAGGCGTTCGTAGGCCTCGGGCGTGTAGGCACCGAACTCGGCGTTGTAGCTGAAATGCATCCGGACGGGGCGCACGCTGGTGCCGATGCCGGGAACCTTGCCATTGAAATGCAGGGAAATCCCTTCGTTTGGCTGCAGGCGCAGGGTGAGCGCGTTGGCGTCAAGCTTCTCCCCGCATTGGGCGGCAAACAAAACGTTCGGCGTGGGGCGAAATTGAATCCGCACTTCGCTGGCGCTTTGCGGCAAATTTTTTCCGGTGCGCAGATAAAATGGCACGCCGCTCCAGCGCCAGTTATCAATGAGCAACTTCATCGCCACGAAGGTTTCGACGTTGGAATCGGTTTTTACTTTCGGCTCCTGCCGGTAGCCAGGCCGCAATTCCCCGCCGACCTGCCCGGCGAAGTATTGGCCGCGCACGACTTGTTTGACGACGTTTTCGGTCGTCAGCGCGCGAATGGATTTGAGCAATTTAACTTTCTCATCGCGCACGGCCTCGGCTTCGAGCGAGACGGGTGGCTCCATCGCGATGAGCGCCAGCACTTGCAACATATGGTTCTGCACCATGTCGCGGATGGCGCCAGCTTCCTCGTAATAACCGCCGCGGTCGCCTACACCAATTTTTTCAGATACGGTGATCTGGACATGATCTACGGACTCGCGGTTCCAGAGCCGTTCGAAAATGGAATTGGAAAAACGGAACATCAAAATGTTCTGAACCGTTTCTTTGCCAAGGTAATGATCAATGCGGAAGACTTGCGACTCGTGAGCGTAACGGGTCAATTCTTTATTGAGCTGCTGCGCGGATTCGAGGTCGTGACCAAACGGTTTTTCTACGACGAGCCGTTGCCAGCCGGGGCCGTCCTTCTTTAACAGCCCAGATTTATGGACTTGCTCTACAACTTCGCCGAACTGGCTGGGCGAAATGGCTAGATAGAATAGCAGATTGTCGCGCAACGCGGGATTGCCAAAAGAGGCTAGCTGTTTGTCTAGCTTCGCATAGGCGGCGCTATCGGTCAGGTCGCCGACGCAGTAAAAAATATTTTCCGAGAACGCGGCCCAGACCTTGTCATCCACCGGCTTGGTGCGGGAAAACTGGTCGAGCGCCGTGCGGAGTTCCTGCCGCCAGGAGGCGTCCGTTTTTTCCCGCCGAGCAAAGCCGATGACACGGAACGTCTCCGGCATCTGCTTTTCTTTGAACAAATGGTAAAGCGCAGGGATGAGTTTGCGCGCGGTCAGGTCGCCGCTCGCGCCGAAGATGACAATGGAGCATGCCGCGAGATTTTTACGATCGCCGTTGCTGCCGTTGCCTCCGTTGACCTTGGCCGGTGAATTCAAAATATTCATTGCGACCAATTTTCGCGCAAAGCCTGAAGGAATTCAATGCCGGTTATTGCAACGTTTTCGCGCCAAAAATGAGCACTCCTCACTTACGACCAAGTTGTTGGAGTAACTTACCGTGGATGCCGCCGAAGCCGCCGTTGCTGAAGACCACGATGACATCGCCGCCCTGCGCGCACTTGGCCATGTGTGCGACGATGGCGTCGGCGTCGGGTAGGTAGGCCGTGGGCTTGCCGGTCGCGCCGATCTGTTGCATCAACCTTTCAGGGTTCAATCGTTCCTCTGGTGCGAGCAATTCCAATCGCGCGATCTGTGAGACAATCACACCATCCGCATCGACGAAGGATTCTGCGAGTTCATTCTGAAAATAATTCCGGCGCGTGGTGTTGGTGCGCGGTTCGAAGATGGCCCAGATTTTTTCCTTGGCGTAACGGATCCTAAGCGCTCGCAGCGTCTCGCGGATAGCTGTGGGGTGATGGCCGAAATCATCAATCACCGTCACGCCGCCGGCGATGCCTTTCACTTCCATGCGCCGCTTGATGCCTTTGAAGGTGGCGAACGCGGATTGGATCTGTTTGTTCGAGAGACCGCAATGTTTGGCGGCGCCTATCACTGCCAGCGCATTGCGGACATTGAATTCGCCACCCAATTCCAGATGGAATTTGAAACTGGGGATCTCAAACGTCGTTGCTGTCGGGCCGAAATTGAGGTTGAAGCCCTGCACCGCGTTGTCCGTGCCGAGGCCGAAGCGTTTCACCGGACAATGCGTGACATTCAGCAGTGGTGCCAGATTGATGTCATCACCATTGCCGAGCAACAGGCCGTTGCGGGGCACGAGCCGGATGAAGTGTGAGAAAGTTTTTTTGACCGCGGCGAGATTTTCAAAAATATCCGCGTGGTCGTATTCCAGATTGTTGACGATGGCGACCTCCGGCAGGTAATGGATGAACTTACTGCGCTTGTCGAAAAACGCGGTGTCGTATTCATCGCCCTCGATGATGAAAAACTCGCTGTCCGTGAACCGTGCGCCCTGCGTGAAGTTATTGGGGATGCCGCCAATGAGGTAGCTCGGATTATAGCCGTTGTGTTCAAACACCCACGTCAGTAGGGAGGTGGTTGTCGTCTTGCCGTGAGTGCCAGCGACCACGAGGGAGCGTTTGCCGCGGATAAAAAACTCTGCCAACAGCGCTGCGAGCGAGCAATAGCGCAACTTGTGGTCGAGGACATATTCGGCTTCGGGGTTGCCGCGCGAGATGGCGTTGCCGATGACCACCAGATCCGGTTTGTGCGACAGGTTTTTTTCATCGTAGCCGTTCATCACCGGGATTTTTTTTGCGGCGAGAAACGACGCCATCGGCTCGTAAACATTCTGATCGGAGCCGGTGACTTGAAAGCCTTTGTCGAGCATCGCGGCGGCGGCGGAAGCCA
>CAINDH010000090.1 GCA_903847285.1 uncultured Verrucomicrobia subdivision 3 bacterium
GCGCTACGTTCCCCACCATCCGCCTCCCGCAGGATGCGAATCTTGTCTTCCGTCGTATACCGTTTGCCTTTCATCGTCTGGTCCTTTCTTGGTCGACCCAGACTAACAAATTACCTGGCCTGAAAAAGCGAAGTCACCTCACGGTTCTTTGTCGCCCGGCAACGCGCGGTCAGTGAAAGCCGAGTGCTCCGCCTTGTCCAGCACCAGCTCGTATTTCGGCGCGCCGTGCAGCGCGGGATATACCCCCAAACGGGATTTCATATCCGTGTGGCCAATGGGCGAGAGATCCTTCGTGCCGGTCATGAGCAGCCATGGAATTTTTACCGCGGCAAAAGCCTTTTCCGCCGAACCGCCCGCTGGCGTGCTCGGACTGAATGCGATGGCCGCCTTGATTCGTGCGTCGGTCAATTTTGTTCCCACCCCTGGAAACGTCTCCCCGCTCACCGCCTCGGTTGTCACCGCGCCGAATGAATGTCCGGACATCCCAACCTTCAGCAAATCCAAACGCCCCGCCAGCGCATTGGTCTTGTCCGCATTCCAGCGCGTCAACGCGTCCAGCACTGCGGGTATGTCCTCCGTCCGGAGTGTGAAATTTTCCAGTGAAGCCGCCGATTGCATGGCCTTAAACCGCGCGGTTTTCACGGTGTCCTTCCAGACCGAATCGTCGCTGCCTGGATGCTGCACGAACACCGCCGCATAACCACGTGCCGCCCAATGCTCGCCCAGAAATTTACTGCCTTGCCTCGAACCGCCCAGCCCGTGACTGAACAGCACCACCGGCGCGGGCGCGGAGTTCGTCGGTAGATAAATCAGGATCGGCAGGTCGCGATTACGCTTGGCGTCATGCACCACGAGGTCGAGTTGCCGTGCTTGGAAAGCGGGCGATACGTCCAGCGGATCATAATCCGTCGCGAATACCGTCGCCGATGCGAGCGTCAGGAACAGGCAAACAATCCGGAATAACTTCACACGCGATTTTTTCATACGGTTCCAGACGGATGACCGCAAAAAAAGTTACCTTCAGAACTACGCGCTCATATCACGGTGGCGGCTTTCGGGTTACGGATTATTTTTTAGAATCCGTTCGCAGCATCACCTCATTGCGACGCAGGAAGCCTGGCGTCCAAGGCGGATCAAAATAGCCATACACCGGCGGCGACAATTCCTTCAGCCCCTCCGCCTGCATCCACGCCCGCAAGCGCCCCAGCGCTGCTGCGTCATGCTTCGCGCTCCGACTACCGCTGAAGCGCAGCACCGCGAACCGGCCCGCCGGCAACTCCCGCACCGTCACCGTCGCATCCGAAGGCTTGGGCACAGTGTCCGCTTTCAGCGTTGACGGCAGCACGAATGACATCGTTGCGTTTGAGTCGCTGCCGGACATGAACACCGGCGTGGTCATAGCGATCTTCTGCTTCGCCTCGTTCGCGCCGGTGATGAACCGGAACAACCGCATGAAACTTCCGTCGCTGCCGTTTGAACTCGCCATGGGCGTCTCCACCACTTGCAACGCCGGATAATCACGCACCGTGAACTTGCCGCTGGTGCGCGCGACCGCGTAAGGCGCAGACTCATAGCCCCCGCGCGTCGCCTGACAGCCCGCGAAAATCAGAACCGATACTATGGCGAGAATGGAAAGTGCAATCCACATATTTTTCATTTAAGCAGTATAACTCAGTTATCCCTTTCGGCGAATGATATCATCACACACACCTTTGCCTCGGTGGTTAAACAAACTTTGAGCGAACCCCGAAAACCCCGTCCGCTGTAGTAAGATTCCGCGCCGTTGTGACCGATGAAGATGCGACCGTGGCGACGCTCACCGCCACGGAAATCAACGGCACCGGCTATACCGCCGAAATCGCCACCTGGCCAGAGACGCGCGTTTACTCCGTCGCCTTCAGTTGGCTGGTGCTTGGGAGCGTAACATCCGGAATCTACTCACTGCTCTGGACTCTGGCGAGTCAGGTCGCCATATTCGTGCCTATGCGAATTCTTTTGATCATCGCACTGTGTTTGACGGGCTACGCCGCCGAGTTCGATTGGGATTTGGTTTCGCGAGCGGATTTTTCTTCGCCGGACAACCAGCGCGTGGCGACGGTTTTCCGGATGACCTGCAATTGCACGACCGGCTATTTCCCGCAACTCACCGTGCGCCGGACGGACGAAAAAATCAGCGCTTACGGCAATGTTATCTCAGGCGGGCCAGACGAATCCATCAAGGTAAAATGGACTTCGCCCACTAATCTTCTGGTGGAACATTTTCAAGCACGGCAGAAGATTGACTCACCCAGCGTGACTAATTTCGCCGGCGTGAGGATTGAAATATTGCCGCGCAAACGTTGACCGCACTCGCCACACCAGCGCCTGAACCTTTTCGGCAACGAACGCGCCCTCGCGCGAGTGCTCAGTTTCTTGCCCGCAACTTGAATGCCGACAGTCAACGTCGCTCCGCCGTCGTTGATTCATCGCTTGACGGTCAAAACAGATTCTGTCACTGCTCAGTCATCCGCCGCTGACATCGCACTATGAAAATTCCGACCCTTAAAAAACAGACGCCGTTGGCGGTTGCCGCCGGGGTGTCGCGACTGGCGCTCGTGGAATTCGAGCGCCTGCCGTATCCCGCCTTGCTGAAAGAACCGGCGCAATTCTGGGACGAGATTTTCATTGCCAATGAAGCCTATGTGCTGGGCGAAGTGACCCACCCGCGCATCCGGCGCAAACTCGCCTATGACGCGGCCACGCACCGGCTGTTTCTGGAATACATTGAGGCGACGACCCTGCAGGAGCTCGTGCAAACTGGCGTCAACCTTTCGAATCCGGGCCGGATCTACCGCCTGCTTCACGCCGTGGCGGAAACTGTGGCGGACCTGCACGCAGGCATCCTTTGCGGCCGCCCCATCGTCCACAACGATTTGAAAAGTCTGAACGTGCTGGAGCCGGTCAACGCGCCCGGCGAAATTCGACTCATCGATTTTTCGCATTCCTACTTCGAAGGCAATCTACCGCCGTTCATCACCGACAAAAAACATGAACCGCGAGGCACGGCTAAATACATGGCTCCGGAAAAGTGGGCTGGCGATTACACGAAAGGTTTTGCCAGCGATGTCTTCGCCTTTGGCGTCATGGCCTATTATGCCTGCCTCGGAAAACATCCGTTTGACGGCGACCTCGCACAAATAGAACAGGCAATCCGCGAAGTGACCCCGATCTCACCGCTGAAAACAGAAATCCATATGCATCGCAGCATCGCCGTCATCATCATGGCCTGCCTGGAAAAAGGCGCCGCCCGCCGGCCTTCCATGGAAAAAGTAGCCCGCGTCTTTTCTGAATCCGCCTCTCTGTTCAGTTGAAACTTGATCCACCGCGCAACACTAGACCTTCAAAGAACCCCGAAATCCGCGCCCGCTGTAGTAAGACTCCGCACCGTTGTGACCGATGAAGACGCGGTTGTAACGGCGATCCCCATAGATCGCGCCGCCGAGTTCGCGGATCTCCGGCGGCGTGCGCAACCAGCTCGACGACTTCGTGTCGAACTCGCCCAGCTTTTGCAGCGCGAGATATTCCTCCTCCGTCAACACCTCCACGCCCATGGCCGC
>CAINDH010000091.1 GCA_903847285.1 uncultured Verrucomicrobia subdivision 3 bacterium
GCTCGAAGCTCCCCCTCCTGCTGCTTCTACCTCGAAGCGGAATCAACAGCTTGACGGAGACCTGAAAATCCAGTTCCCTTTGCTCGGAAGGTGAGGCACTTTTCGAGCGCCACCCGCCGCACTTTTCAACCGCCGTTTACAACTTGAACTCCGTTTGCCGCCAAAACCTCTAGCGCGGTGGCGCAAGCCGGAATGAATAGCGCGATGCGCGACCACCTTCCTGCTGGTGCAGATACAGGGTGCTCAAACTTCCCGATTCATAGGTCAGATCGCTGGCGTTGGTGTCGGCGGAGTTCATCTGCGAGTAATTACAAATCATCGTGTGCCGCAGGTTTTGATTTTGCAGCCAGGCCTCGTAGTTGCGGATTTTCACGCGGTTGGCCAATTGCTGCGCCAGCGACCAACCGCCGGGGTTGCCAGGATTTTTACTGATAGGAAACTGGATTTTAGTTGCATGGCGGTTCAGTGGTGCGATGCAGAATAGATGGTCTTTCCCTCCTTGATCGTCTCCAAGACTTTGATGTCCCTGATTGTCATCGGTGAAACTTTGAGCGGGTCTTTGTCGAGGATCACAAGATCGGCCAGCTTCCCCACTTCAAGGGACCCTTTTTTCTTTTCCTCAAAATACTGGTAGGCGGCATTTATCGTCACCGCTTTAAGCGCGTCGAGCGCGGAAATGCGCTCGTCCGGACCAACCACTACGCCGGTTCGGCTTACCCGGTTGACGGCAGCCCACATGGCGTCCAAGTGGTTCGGGGGCACGATTGAGGCGTCGGTGTGGTTGGTAAACCGCAGCCCCTTCTTCAAGGCGTAAGCGCAGGGGCTCATGCCGAAGGCTCGATTCCGACCAACGGTTTCGTTGATGTGCCAGTCGCCCCAATAGAAAGTGTGAGCGGCGAAGAAGCTCGGGATGATGCCAAGTTCGGCCATGGCATCCACCTGGTCGTGGCGGATCATTTGCGCGTGGATCATTACCGGGCGCAGATCCTTCCTGCCGTGTTTAGATTGCGCCTTACGCACTGCGAGGATCATCATGTCAGCAGCGGCGTCCCCGTTGCAATGAACAATCAACTGAAGATCGTTTTGGTAAGCTGCGTCGAACCAGCGATTTAGTTCTTCCTGCGTCACAGTCGGGTAACCGCGATAGTCCTTTTTCTGGCCCTCCGGTGCATGCACATAAGGCTCCGTGAGAAACGCCGTCTTGCCTTGGGGAGATCCGTCGGCGGTGATCTTGATTCCGGCAAATTTCAGGTGGTTTTGGTAGATGCCCACCTGCGTTTTGGTCGCGTCCTTGATCACAGGTTCGACGGCGATGGAACCTTCTCCGCTCATGGATTCGCAAGCGTGAAGGGGGGAGTGATATTCGATGTCCAATTTGCGCTGGCCACTGAGCACATCATTGAAAATATCCCACCGCGGGTAAGAGACGACATCAATGATGAGACGCTTCTGCCTGGCGGCCTCCTTCATCAGAGCGATATCGTTCGGCATCGAGATTCCGTCCTGTGCCGTGGTCACGCCCAGGCTGGCATAGTAGGCTTGGATCTCGTCAAAATTCTTCAACTGCTGCTCCAAAGGGTGGGGTTTGATAAGCATGAGGAATGGCATAGCCGCCAGCTCCTCGCAGACCCCGTCAGGCTCGCCTTTTGCATCTCGTCGAATGACCCCACCTTTAGGATCTGGCGTGGCCTTGCTGTAGCCCACCAATTTCAGCGCTGCGGTGTTGGCGCTGATCAAGTGGCCTGAAGTATGCACGATCATCACCGGATGCTCGCTACTCACTTGATCCAATTCTTCCCTGATGGGGTGGCGACGCTCTTTTAGAAGGGAGTCATCGTAGCCAGTGCCGATGACTAGTGTGCCTGGAGCCAATTTCTCGGATGCGACATACGCCTTCAATTTGGCTATGATATCCGCTATTGCTTCGACGTCGCCGACTGGCGGCGGGTTCAAAACCGGCAAGCCCCAAGCGAATTCATAGGCCGCGATATGCGAGTGCGGATCAATGAAACCAGGAATGAGCGTTTTCCCGCCGAGATCGACAACCCTAGTGGTATCGCCTTTTGTCTGAAGCACCCCAGCTGCAAGCCCGAGAGCGAGGATCTTTCCGTCTTTTACCGCTAGTGCCTCGGCGGAGGGAGCCTCGTCGTTAACGGTGATGATGGTGCCGCCGTGATAGATCGTGTCGGCGATTTGCGCGGAGGCGGTGAATGTGAGCGCGGAGAGAACTGCTATTGCAGCAGACAGAGTAGGGAGTTTGGTTTTTGGTGCCATGGGTATTTTGAGTTTGGATTTTAGAACAGAACCTGCGCGCGCAGTCCGCCTATGAATGCGGTGTCGCGATCGGCGCGTGGCGGGCGAACGGCTTGTAGGTCGGCGGTCACGTGTAGCCACGGCGTGACGGCGAAATTGTAAAAGACCTCCATGCCCGTCTCGTCGCGCGCGGGTAGCCCGGCGAGACGCAGCCCGTCCTTCAGCCCGCCTGCGTAGCCCACATAGAATGCGGCGATGCCAAACTTGTCGCGCTCGCGTCCGGGTATCGGGCTGGTGCCGCTGATGCCGCCGAGCACGGACCAACCGACGGGATTTGGGCTTGCGTCGGAGACCGAGGCCTGGCCGAAGAGGCCCACGGCCTTATTCGGATTGGCCACGTCGCGCCAGAGCGTCTGCTCAAATGCGTAGGCGGCATACCAGCGGTCATCCGTCCTCGCTGCCGGCGGCGTGGTGGGCAGGAGCAGGTAGGGATCGGAAAAGCTCGTGCCGTCCTGCGTGCTGTAGGCGGCAGAGAAGATGTGCTTCCCCGACTTGCCGAAAAAGTTGCTCGCCAGCTCCACCGAGCCGTTGAACGTCACACCCTGCGCGAACGGATCGGCGAAACCGGTGTGCATCGTGGCGCTCATGGGATCGTAAATCATCAGCGTGAATTTCGCCGGCTTTGTCTTCACCGAGATGATACCACCGAAAATCATCGGCGGCGTGATGCCGCTGATCGGCCCGACGAACTCGATGTGCTGGAACGTTTCCACGCCGCGCCCGCCGCTAAACTCGCGGCCCGCAGCGTAGAGATCCAACGCGTTGATTTTGCCGAACATCACCGTCGCCGAGTCGCCGAGCTGCTGCGAGAAGTAGAGCGAGAGATCAGCGAGCGTATCGTTCGCGCCTGGGAAACTGAGCGCGAGGTTGTTTGGTGCAAATGTGCCGCCTACGGAGGTCTGCGACTGCCCGTAGTTCAACTCCAGATGCGAGTGGATGCCGAAGCCCTCCCACAGCCCGAGCTTTGCGCCGTCAATACGGAGAAAGAGATCACCCTTCCCGCCATACTGCCACTCGTGCGAGCCGGTGCCTGACGCGAGACCCTGGTAGAATTGCGTGAGCGAGCCGGAGAGATTGATCCCCTGGTCGCGCATCGCCGAGCCCTCGCCGAACCAGTCATCCGTAAGCGTCTCGTGGTGGAGCGTGGGATGATCGGATTTGGCAGGCGTGGCGTCGCCAGCAAATGCCGCGGAGGCAGCGAGGCAGAGGAGTTGAGGCAGGATGGTTCTCATTCGATTACTGATAGGAAACTGGATTTCCCCGGGGATCGGGCCGGGAGGGGTTCCCGAAGTAATCCCACGGACAATCTAATGCAAAGGCGAACGGCACGCCAGCTTGATTTTGAACGGCGACGGCGTCGTTCATGTAATCGTAGAAATCCCAGTTAAAATTATAATTCGTCCCGTTGCGGTTGATGGTGAAGATCCCGTAGTCGGTGCCCAATGAAGATCCGGTGAGCCAGTGAAACCCGACCGGCGTCCACGTCCAGCCAAACTTGATACCAGGCCGCGCCGCGTTAAAAGTGTTCGCGTAATCGCGCCACAGTCCACTGGCATACGGATAGCCAACGTTCGTCTGGCTCAGGTTGCCGGTCACCAGCACGCGGATGTTGTTCGTCGGCCAGTCGGGATGCCAGGTGCTAAAATCGCCCCACTTGGGATTGAAATCCTCGGTGATTTCGCTCAGGGCAAACCCGATGCCCAGCAGGGTGTCCGCGTGGCTGACCTGATCAGCCGCGGTGCTGGTGCCAAAATTCATGTTGGTGGCTTGCGCTTGAAAACCATCCTCCAGCCAATATTTGCCGTTGAACGGCGCAAGCTGCGCGCTGATGCTCGCGCCGACCTGCTGCCAATTGGTCATCTGCGCCGCCGCATTCACCCAGACATAGCCGTGCAGGAAAAAACCATCCTGATAGCGCTTCACAAAATCCCAGCCGTTGGTCTGCAACAACTGCGACAGGCGCGAATACGTGCCGACGATGGCACCATTGCCATCATAAATATTATCGTGGCACGTTCCGCCCCACCAGATTTCCGCCGGCTGCGGGCGCGGACGCACCCCGGGATTTGCGCCCAAAGTCAAAGTGAGCTGCACCCGGTTACTTTGAATATTCCCGAGGGAA
>CAINDH010000092.1 GCA_903847285.1 uncultured Verrucomicrobia subdivision 3 bacterium
CGCGTTGCTTACGGGTTTTGCGCTGGCGTTCGCCCGCGCACTGGGCGAATACGGCTCCGTTATTTTCATCGCCGGCAACATCCCGATGAAGACGCAGATCACCGCCGTCGTCATCATGGGCGAGCTGGACATGTTTGATTACGCCAAGGCCACGGCCATCGCCGTCGTGATGCTGGTCTTTTCGTTCCTGCTACTGCTCACCATCAACGTGCTGCAATGGTGGACGAACCGTTACAACACCAACAACCTCGCATGACGCCCGTCGCCACAACCTTTCATGTGCCGCATCAAGTTGTGCATCGTCGCACGACGGGCGAACCGCCGTGGGTGCGCCGCCTGCTCATCGGTGTCGCGCTGGGTTTCATCGGCCTGTTTCTGGTGCTGCCGCTGATTTTTGTTTTCACCGAAGCGTTCGCGAAAGGCATTGGGTTTTATTTTCACGCGGTCACTGACCCGATGGCTATCAGCGCGATCAAACTGACGCTGCTTGCGGCGGCGATTTCCGTGCCGCTGAATTGTGTCTTCGGCGTCTGCGCGGCTTGGGCCATCGCGAAATTCGATTTTCGCGGCAAAAACATTTTGCTCACGCTGATTGATCTGCCGTTCTCCGTCTCGCCGGTCATCGCGGGCATGATTTACGTTCTGGTTTTCGGCGCACAAGGCTGGATGGGCTTGTGGCTGAATGCGGACAATCCGACGTTCCCGAAGCTGGCGAACTGGCTGATTGATCATAATTTCAAAATTATCTTTGCCGTGCCGGGAATTGTTTTGGCGACCATCTTTGTCACGTTCCCATTCGTCGCGCGCGAATTGATTCCGCTCATGCAGGCACAAGGCCGCAACGAGGAAGAGGCCGCGCGCGTGTTGGGTGCGAGCGGCTGGCAAACGTTCTGGCGCGTCACGCTGCCGAACATCAAGTGGGGTTTGCTCTACGGCGTGATTTTGTGCAACGCTCGCGCGATGGGCGAGTTCGGCGCGGTATCCGTCGTCAGCGGAAAAATTCGCGGGCAGACCAATACCATTCCGCTGCACATCGAGGCGTTGTATGATGACTACAATTTCACCGGCGCGTTCGCTGTGGCGTCGTTGCTGGCATTCCTAGCGCTCGTCACGCTTGGTCTGAAGACCTGGGTGGAATATAAAACCGCCGCGCAGAACGAAACGGAGATTTCCAAATGAGTGTCGAAGTCAAAAATGTCACAAAGAAGTTCGGTAACTTCACCGCGCTCGACAACGTGAGCCTGAAGGTGGAGTCCGGCGAACTCGTCGCGCTGCTTGGGCCGTCCGGTTCTGGCAAGACCACACTGCTCCGCACCATCGCCGGCCTCGAATTTCCCGACAACACCGGCGAAGCTCAGGTTTTGTTTTACGGCGAGGATGTGACGCAGATTCCCGCGAGCGAGCGCAAGGCCGGCTTCGCGTTTCAACATTACGCGCTGTTCCGCCACATGAGCGTATTTGAGAACATCGCGTTCGGCTTGCGCGTCCGCCCAAAAACCACACGACCACCGGAAGCGGAGATTCGCACCCGCGTGGAAAAATTGCTGAAACTCATCCAGCTTGATCCACTCGCCAACCGCTTTCCTTCGCAGCTTTCCGGCGGCCAGCGCCAGCGTGTCGCACTCGCGCGTGCGCTCGCGGTGGAACCGAAAGTTCTTCTGCTCGATGAACCGTTCGGCGCGCTCGATGCGAAGGTGCGCAAGGAGCTGCGTCGCTGGCTGCGCCAGTTGCACGATGAGATTCACGTCACGACGTTGTTCGTCACGCATGATCAAGAAGAGGCGTTGGAAGTTTCGGATCGCGTCGCGATTTTGCGTGCCGGCAAGATTGAGCAGATCGGCACGCCGGAGGAAATTTACGACAAGCCCGCATCGCCGTTCGTTTATGATTTTCTGGGCAACGTGAATTTGTTTCATGGCCGCATGAAAGACGGTGCCGTGGTCATCGGTGGAACAGAATTTGCCACGCAGGACGCCGCGGGTGAACAGGATTCTGAAGCCGTGGCCTTCGTGCGCCCGCATGACATCCGCGTGACGCGGGTCGCGAGCGGTCCCGCGCTCGCCGCGACAGTCATCCGCTCGAACGCCGCCGGCCCGGTAGCGAATCTGGAATTAAAACGTCTGGATAGCGGCGAACAATTCACCGTGCAATTGAGCAAGGAATTGTTTCAGGAACTTCAGCCCAAGCCCGGCGAACAGGTTTTCGTGGAGCTGAAGAACGTGAAGATTTTCTCGGACGACTATTCGATCTGATCTGCCTTCGCGCTGTGCGCTACAGCCCTACAAGCCGCCTGCGCTATCAAAGACGTTTCTTGGCAAAGGCTCGGCCGGAACCAGACTTGAGATATTTTTCAAAAGCTGCCGCCTTGGTGTGGACAGAGAAAGCGATGGCTGTTTTGATTCGCCACGGACGAAACGCCGACGTGGCTTGGACTTCCCCAGCGTTATGTTTTTTCAACCGGGCCTGAAGATCTTCAGTAAGGCCGCTGTAAAAATGACCAGGCTTCAACTCACTTTCCAAAATATAAACGTAGTGAAAGTTCATACAGCATCACTGTGAAGAAAGAATCGCTTGTTGAGCTATAGCTTTTGGTGAAGTTCGACATGGCCCGCTTGCGTTTCACTTCGGCGCGGCACCCTTCGCTTTAATTACCAAACCAAACTGCCAAGTCTGCGCAGGATGGCTTGCCGAGCCGAAGCTTTTGGTGAAGTTCGACATGGCC
>CAINDH010000093.1 GCA_903847285.1 uncultured Verrucomicrobia subdivision 3 bacterium
CCTCAAAAAACTATTTTGGCGAAGATAATCAGCTTGGTTCTGGTCGTGACCGGACTCGCTTTTACTTGGACAGCCAATGCCACGAATCGATACGTCGCCACGACGGGCAATGATACGACAGGCAACGGCACGATAGGAAATCCCTACAAGACCATCACCAAGGGATTCAGTGTGGCGGTTGCCGGCGACACTCTTCAAGTTCGCGGCGGCACTTATCGCGAGGCGGTGGCGTTGGTCGGCAAATCAGGAAGTGCCGGCAGCCCCATCACCCTCACGGGCTATACGAACGAAACCGCCGTTCTTTCCGGTCTGGATGTGCAGGCTTTGTCGTGGACGACCAATTCTGGAATTCCCAATGTCTGGGTGGCAACCTACACGGGCGGGACGTTCGAACAAATGTTTGTGGATGGCAAGCCGATGTTGGAAGCCCGCTGGCCCAATGTGCCGCTGGATACCAATGGCAACTGGAATTTTTTCTCGTCCAATTGTTGGGCCACGGTGGATACGAACGGCAACAGCTACGGCACGGTTTCTGACTCAGAACTGGCTGCCACCGGTTGGAACTTCACCGGCTGGCGCGCGGTGCTGAACGTGTCGCACCAATATTATACTTGGACTCGCATCGTCACAAACCACACTGCTGGCTCTGCAATTTTCAACTATCCACAGGATCTGAGCGGCGTCAGCCTCACGGATTCGTTTAATGACGACCGCTATTATCTCGTTGGCAACACGAACCTTTTGGACACGCCGGGTGAATGGTGTTATGACGCGAACAGTCAGCGTCTATATTTTTATCCGTTCAACGGCAAGAATCCGAACGCGTCCACCGTGGAAATCAAAACGCGGAATTTCGCCTTCACGGCTGACAAGAACTCCAAATACCTCACCGTCGATGGCATCACGTTTTTCGGCACCGCTTTTGAATTCGGAACTTCCGTAGATAATCGCAGTGCGAACATCATATTCCGGAACAATCAGGTTCTGTATTCCTCTTGGACTGACTGGCTGGATATGACCAACGGCGACCTCCACGCTGCGAATGACAATAATTTTCCACAAATTTATGCGGATTCATCCCAAGTCCTTAACAACACCTTCGCCTATGGCGCCTTGAACGCGGTGTTCTTTTATGGTTGGACCAACCGGGTTGAGAATAATGTATTTCACGACTTTGACCTTAGCTCCTCCCTGGTGTATCCACCGCTCCAGTTTGGCAGAAGCTGGCAGTATGACATCGGCAAGAACGGCCAAGGTATCGCCCGCTTCAATACGCTTTACAACAGCGGTGGGATTTTGGCGCTAATCGGTGGGACGAATAGTGACTTTTCTCAAAACGACCTAAACAACGCTTTTCGGGCCTGCTGGGGCGGAAACAAAGACACTTCCGCCCTTTACTTCACCCCCCAAAGCAACAGCGGGGCAGAAACGAATTTCATCAACAACCACTTCCACCATAATTGGGTGCATGAAGGTTACTCTGGTGCGGCGAATCCACCCTGGGGCGGAGGCATAGGCATTCGTGGGGATGACCGAACCTCCGGGTTGACCGTGGATCACAATGTGACTTGGAATCAGGGTGGATGCGGAATTCAAATCAAGAATGTGACTAACCCGGTGCCCGCGCTGGCCAATGCCTGCATCAACAACACCGTCTTCAACTACCACACTTTATACACGACCACCAACGGCGCGATTTACATTGGTAATGAAGCTGGCGGCGCTGAAAACACCTTGAGTTCGGTGGCGAACAATCTGGCCGACTCGTTCTATGGCAATTGGGGTGCAAAAGCCATGGGCACGCTGGCTCTTTATGCCAGCAACTCCATCGGCTTAGTGACCGAAACGAATTTGGAAAACATTGGCTGGTATGATTTTCGTCCGCAAGTCGGAGCGTCAAGTGTTCTAAACCACGGCATTTCATTTTCCCCAACTACAACCAATTGGGTTGGCAGCGCGCCGGACATCGGTGCTTACGAACGGGGCGACAGCATCTATTTCATTCCCGGCCAGCGCGCCACCAACGCCACTTTCCCCATCGTGCCAGATGGCGCGGTGGGAGTGCCAGTCACTCGCGATGTGCTGATGTGGCGGCCCGCTTA
>CAINDH010000094.1 GCA_903847285.1 uncultured Verrucomicrobia subdivision 3 bacterium
AACCAGCTGCCGCAAGGATTTCCCCTGAAGAATTTCCCGCTGGAGACGCTGCTTTCCGGCCTCTATCTCACCGACCGCCAGCGTTGGTGAGCCATCAAGCTGCCGCGCGGCGCAAACGGTCGGCGATGCCGCTCCACGCCGCCGTTTCCGGCGGCGCTTCCACGACAATCAGCTTTGCGCCCGCCGCGTCGCACCGGTGCAATTCGCCGTAAAGTGCGCGGGCAAATGCCTCGGCGTCGTGCGGGATCACGCTCACGTTTTCCGGCGCAAAGCCGGCCGGAATTTTGGTGTGCGCGATGACGTGGCAGGTGGAAATCGGAAATTTGAAATCAGAGACCTGAAGCCTCAAATCCGCATCATCGTTCCATTTCAGCACGACCAGCTTGGCCTTTGGCGAATAATGTTTTGCCAGCATTCCTGGGCTGCGGAGCGCAGTTTCCGGGTTCCGGGTTCCGGGTTCCGGGTTTTGAATCCCTTCACTCACCGCTGCCAGCGATTCCACATGAATCATTCCCGGCCGCAACACGCGCGGCGGGTTTGCCGTCAAATCAACTACCGTCGATTCGATGCCCACCTGCGACTGCCCGCCGTTCACGATCAAAGAAATTTTTCCACCGAGTTGTGCGTGGACGTGCATCGCATTCGTCGGTGAAATCTGGTTCGAAAGATTTGCGCTCGGCGCGGCCAGTGGAAAACCGCACTCGCGGATCACCGCCTGCATGAAGGGATGCGACGGCCAGCGCACCCCCACGGTTTCGCCGCCCGCCGTCACCGCGTCAGGAATTTTTTTTGCCCGCGGCAACACCAGCGTCAACGGTCCCGGCCAGAATGCGTGAGAAAATTTCAGCGCCGCTTCGGGCCAGTGCGCGACACAGTCCGCTGCCATCTCATTGCTGGAAACATGGATGATGATGGGATTGTGCGCCGGGCGGCCTTTGATCTGGAAAATTTTCGCGACGGCCTTTTCATCCAGCGCATTCGCGGCGAGGCCGTAAACGGTTTCGGTTGGAAGTGCCACAACTTCACTGCTGCGCAGCAATTCCGCCGCGCGTTTCACGGCAGCAGCGAACAGCACGGGCGTATGCGTCGGAAGAATTTCAGTGACCACAGCTTATTCGTAGCGCAAAGCCTCAATCGGGTCGAGCCGCGAAGCTTTCCACGCGGGATAAAAACCGGATACGATGCCGATGCCCGCGCTGGAAACACACGCGATGGCCACCCACAACATCGGCGTGATAGTTGGCCAGCCAGTGCTCGCGGCAACGATTTGCGCGGAGGCTACGCCGACCGCGATGCCGACAATCCCGCCGGCCACGCTCAACGTGACCGCCTCGATCAAAAATTGAATCAGGATGTCGCGTCCGCGCGCGCCGACGGCCATGCGGATGCCAATTTCGCGCGTCCGCTCCGTCACGCTGACGAGCATGATGTTCATGATGCCGATGCCGCCGACCAGCAGCGATACGCTCGCGATGGCCGCGAGCAGCACGGACATGATCTTGGAAGTCTGCGTGGCCATCTGCATCACTTCGAGCTGCGTGCGCACGGTGAAATCCGGCTCGGCGCTTTTGTGCCGGTCGCGCATCATCGTGGTGATGTCGTTTTGCACCTGCGTGATGGAATCTTTCGTCGCGGCCTGCACCATGATGGAATTTACAAACGTCCGTTTGTTAATGCGTTTCATGTGGCTCGTGTAGGGAACAACGGCGACGTCGTCCTGATCCTGGCCGAACAGATTAAATCCTTTCGACTCCAGCACGCCGACTACTTTGAACGGAATGTTGCGGATGATGAGCGTCTGGCCAACCGGGTCTTGGTTGGCGAAAAGTTGATCAACGACCGTCTTGCCGATGACCACAACTTTCGCAAGGCTGCGGACATCGCTGTCGGTGAACATCGCGCCGCTTGCTAGATCCCAGTCGCGGATTTGCGGATAATCTGGCGACTCGCCGTTCACGCGCGTGTTCCAGTTGAGGCCGTTGGCAAAAACCTGCATGCGATCGTTGATCTCCGGGCTGACCGCGACGGCGTTGGCGACTTCCTTTTTGATCGCATTGGCATCCTCCACCGTGAGTGTCGGCGCGCTGCCCCAGCCGCCGCGTTGCCCCATGCCGGAAAAACTTCCGGAAAAAACCGTGACAACATTCTGTCCAAGGCTCGCGACTTTATCTTCGACCTGCTTGGTCGCGCCGGTCGTGATACTGACGGCGGCGATGACCGAGCCCACGCCGATGATGATGCCCAGCATCGTCAGC
>CAINDH010000095.1 GCA_903847285.1 uncultured Verrucomicrobia subdivision 3 bacterium
GCATGAGCGCGGTCTGCGGCGTGTTGGTGTTCAGCACCTGGCTTATTCCCGCGTTGAGCAAAATCAGTTACGTGCCGGTCTTCCTGATGGGCGCAGCGCTGGTGCCAGCGGGAATTGCTGCGCTATTTTTGCTCGGCGGCAACATCCGGCGCGTGGATGTTCCTGCTGAAAAACCTTGATGGTTTGCACCTGTCCACGTTTCATCCGACAATACGCGCAGCCTTGTGGATGTTAACTTTTTCCCACTCAATGAATAATGGACGGAATCTGCCGCCTCGACTCATTGCCTCACAATTCAGCGGGGCAATTTCATTGAATCATTGTGTTCGGAAATGGCGCTTGGCTTGGTTGATTTTGACGTTCTTTGTCTTGTCCGTTTCGCAAACGAAAGCCGCCGTCTTCAACGTCGGCACGCTCGCGAATTTGGTCACGCGCATCAACGCCGCGAATCCCGGCGACCAGATCATCCTCTCCAACGGCGTTTACACCAGCACGAGCTACATCAGCGTCACGCGTTCTGGCACGGCCACGCAACCGATTCTCATCACCGCGCAAACCATTGGCGGCGCGCAAATCATCGGTGCGCCCGGCGCGAGCACTTCAGGTTTCAATTTGAACGGCTGCGATTACGTGATCATCCAGGGTTTTTATTTTACGCACACGAACGACGCCAACATCGGCGATTATTTTCGCATCGAAACCGGTTCGTCGCACTGCCGCGTCACGCGGAATATTTTTGATTTCGATCCCGTGCAGTATTGGTGTTACGTCAAAGGCGACGACGCAGAAGTGGATCATAATATTTTCCGCAACAAGGTCCAGAAGGGCGAATACATCACGCTCGACGGAAATTTTCCCGACATCGGCCAGCGGCTCTGGGTGCATGACAATTATTTTTTCAACAACCAATATGCTGGCAGCAATGGCGGTGAAAATATCCGGCTCGGCGTCGGCACGTATCAGTTGATCTCTTCGTGGGCGGTGGTGGAAAACAATCTGTTCGAAAAGGCGGACGGTGATCCCGAAGCCATCTCCGTGAAAAGTTCCGACTGTGTCATCCGCTACAACACCATCACCAATAGCACCGGCGAAATCAGCCTGCGCTCACAGAATCGTGGGAGAATTGAGGGCAACTTCATTCTCAATTCCGGTGGTATTCGTTTCTACGGCGATGACGATTTGATCTTCAACAACTATTTGCAAGGCTCGTTATATGGCATCGTTTTCGGCAGCGGCGAAGTGCCGCAAATCACGGACAGTGAGAATGCCAGCAGCACCGGGCTTCATGCTGCGGCGCACCGTGCGCGACTGGAATTTAATACGCTTGTGAACTGCGCGACTTATTTTGACGAAGACTCGCGTGGATATATCCCGACCGACTTCATCGTCGCCAATAATTTACTTCAAGGCAACTCCGGCACGTTCGTCAGTTCCACCGCCGCCACCGGCCAGACGAATTTCCTCTGGCAGACAAATATTTTCTGGGGCAGTGCGTCTTACGTTGGCAGTCCGTCGGGTGGTTATCTGCAAATCAATCCGCAGCTCGCCACGAACACCGCTATTCCGTTTCACATCGCTGCCAACAGTCCGGCCACAAACGCGTCATTTGCCGCCATCGCCGAAGTCGTCACGGACATGGACGGCCAGCCGCGCAGCGGCATTGCCGACATCGGCGCGGATGAGTTTTCCAGTGCGGCAGTCACGCGCCGTCCCCTTACCACCAACGACGTCGGGCCGAATGTTGTCGCTACGAACTTCGCCATCGCCGCGATGCCTTGGAGTCAGACGGTGATGTCGGGGCGTGTGACGAGTTACACCAATCTGTTCAGCGCTTACAACGGCTTCACAAATCTCGTGACGTTGAGCGTGTCGAACCTGCCGCCAAACACAGCTGCTAGTTTCAATTCCACTACCGTCACCAACGGCTTGGGCTTTTCCGTGTTGAGCGTGACAACTTCCAATTCCACGCCGCCGGGGCGCTACACGCTTTTGGTCACGGCGACGAGCGCGACGTTCACCAATACCGCCACGGCATTTCTCACCGTCGGAAATCTTCCCGCGAACTGGGTGGACGCGGACATCAATAATCCGGGCATTTCCGGCAGCGCCGATTTTTATCAGAACGTGTTTGCGGTGAAAGGCGGCGGCTCGGCGATTTCTGGAACCTCCGACAATTTCCATTTTGTATATCAACC
>CAINDH010000096.1 GCA_903847285.1 uncultured Verrucomicrobia subdivision 3 bacterium
GGGCGCGCGCCGCAAGGCCGTGGCCAGATCGCCGATGCCCTGCATGTTGCTCTGGCCGGCCAGCAGCCAGACATCGCCGACGCGCACACCGTCCACCACGACGGATTCCACGCCGCCGCAAAACTCAATCCGGTATGGTCCACCGACGGGCAAGCCGTTGAGTTGGGCTGAAAATTTTCCGCGCTTCGCCACGCCAACTTTTTTGGCTTTCCAGCCGCGCAATCCGCGAATGGTCGCGGTGACTTTGCCCGATTGCCGCGTCTCGCCGGTGATTGTGGCCGAAGCGAGACCGCGATGATTGCGTTGCAAAACTTGATTGGGCTGCAGGCCGTGATAGATGTGCACGCGTTGGTAAAGATTTAAGCCGCAACATTTTCCGGCTTCAAATCCGGTTCAGCGGGGACGGCGTCGGTGGATTTCAAGCCGAGCCGGCCGTATTCCACGATTTTTCCGGCAAACATCCGCCACGCGAAAACGGTCATCAAGATCACCGTGACCAATCCCAGTGCGATTTGCATGGAATAAATGTTGGTGTAATCCTTCGTCGTCGCGCCGCCGGAAGTCCAGCGCGAGACAAAAAAAATCCATGTGCCGGCCAGCGTCGTCAGCACGGCCTGAATGATGGTGTTGATGAGACCGAAGCCGGAACTCAAAGTGCCGATTTTGTCCTTCGGAATCAGGTCATACAACAGCGGGCCGGAAATGGCGGGCAAACAACCAACCACCTGCGAAACGCACATCAGCAGAAACCAAGTCGTGATGCTTGGCACGCCGCCGCAGAAAATCTTGATGGTGGTCAGATAGACGGCGGCGAGCAGCAGCAGGCCGGTGTTATACATCACCCAAGCCCAGACACGCGGGTTGGCTTGCGGGCGCAACGCACGCAGCATTTGGAAGCAGAAGATGATCCCTGCGCCACTGCCGAGCGTGGCGAGAATCGCGAGCACCATCATCGCCCAGAACGGCGGCAAATCCACCTTGGCCAGATTCGGCCACAGCCCGATCAATTTTATGATGGCAACGCTGCTGCCGAGCATGACGCCGAGCAGCAACCACGGATTGAAACGCTTCAGCCGGTCGGCATACCACGCCATGAACGGCATCACCATCGCATTGGCGAGAATCATGACCGGCAGTCCGGTCAGGGCGATGCTGGGTTTGCTGTAGTGGAATTGCTCCACCAGCATGAGGTTGCTGAACGTGGTGATGGGCTGGACAAAAGTGCCGGTGACATAAAACAAATAAACCCACCACCAGCGTTTGTCGGTGAAGACATCCTGAAAAAAGCGCACCAGAAAAGCGCAAGGAAACAAGAGCAGGCTCAACCAGGCAAACCCCGGCCGCAGACTCCAGCGCAGCAACCACGGCGCAGGCAGCGGACTGATCAGGAGGTAATGCCACCAGCGAGTTTCACCGAGGGTGTTTTTGATGTAGCCGATCAATTGTTCCGAACGAATCTCGCCGCGGCGGCGCAAGTGAACACCTTCCGGCTTCACCTCGCGGATGAGAAAAGCGAGGCAGGCCAGCCAGATCATTTGCAGCAAAGCCGCGCTCAAGTAGCAGGTCTGCTCGCCGTTGAGCTGCCACCCGCCCGGCAGATGATAGACATGGTCCATTTGCGCGAACATCACTTGGAAAAACAACAGCGCTGCCATGTTGATGGCCAGAATGCGGATCGCCATGGCCTGACCGCGCTGATTCGGCGGGACGACTTCGAGCCAGAGCGGTTCAAGCGTGCTGCCCACGTCGCCGAGGATGGAGCTGACGACGACGAGCAGAATCAACGGCGTCAACGCCGGCGCAAACGGTATGCACAGCGTCGCCAGCAAAGTTCCACAGGCGGCGACCATCATGAACGGACGCCGTCGGCCCAGCCGCGTCCAGATGCGATCGCTGGTGTAGTTGACGATTGGTCCGAGCACGATGCCGAACCAAAGTCCGACGCTCGTCACCAACGCGATCACCCGCGTGTCGTCCGTGAAACGCCGCAGGGTGAACGGCAACGTCGCGGGCAACGTGAATGTGGTGACATACAGACTGATGAACCACGACGCGTTGATGAGCACAATCCACCACCGGCGGATGTGTTTTTCCTGCGTCAGAATCGGCAGCGGCGGGGTGGAAAATGTTTCAGTCATAGGGTTGCCTTGGTGGAATCATTGAAAAACCACTTCGTAGTAAATGGTCTTCTCTTTGCCGCTATCAATTTCAAAACGGTTGTGATCCACCGGCAGCGTCCGGCCCGTGCGCTGGCCGTCCTGGTCGAGGATGTTCACGGCGGCGACGGCGCGACCGCAAGTGATGGCGGCCTTCACCGGTTCAAGCAGGATCGGCGCTGTGCCGTTGTCCAGCATCCGGTTATCCACGCTGAGAATTTTGTAGCCGGTGTTGCTGTTGCGCGCGACGGCGGTGAGCAGCGCGGTTTTTGTTTCGGAAAGATTTTTCCTCTTCTCCAGAC
>CAINDH010000097.1 GCA_903847285.1 uncultured Verrucomicrobia subdivision 3 bacterium
GGATGGTGTTCCATATCAGACAAATAATGTTCCGGCAGGGAATCTTATAACTACATCCCTTGTGGCAATTACTAAAACATTTGAATCTGGCGAGCACGTCGTTGTGGTTTCTGCATCAAATGGACTGACGACCCCTACAAAGTGTTCTACTACCGTTACTGTCAGCGACACCTCGCCGCCAACTGTTCTGAGTATATCTGCAACTCCAAATAATCTTTGGCCGCTAAACCATCGCATGGTTCCTGTTAATGTGACTATTCTCGCAATAGATAGTTGCGACCCTGCGCCAACTGCGCGGATTTCAAAAGTGACCAGTAACGAAAGGGAAAGGGGGCCGCGTTCAACACTCGACATCGAGATTACTGGACCATTGAGCGTCAAACTGCGTGCTGAACGGCGGGGCGGTGAAAAACGGGTTTACACCATTTATGTGGACGTTGCCGATTCCAGCGGTAACACAACTTCCGTCTCCACTACTGTAACCGTTTCGAGGTTGCGTCCATCACCGCACTAAAAAAAGGTCGTTGATAAATAATCAGTTTGCGTTTGAGAATCACTCCCACTCAATCGTCCCCGGCGGCTTGCTGGTGATGTCGAAGACGCAGCGGTTCACGCCTTTCACTTCGTTGATGATGCGGCTCGCGAGTTTTTCCAGCAGGTCGTAAGGCAGCTTCACCCAGTCGGCGGTCATGCCGTCTTGCGATTCCACGGCGCGAATGGCGATGGTGTAATCGTAGGTGCGTTCGTCGCCCATCACGCCTACGCTGCGCACGGGCAGCAACACGGCAAAGCTCTGCCAGATCTTGTAGTAAAGTCCGCTGGCCTTCATCTCCTCAACGACAATGGCGTCAGCGTTGCGCAAAATTTCGCAGCGCGACGGCGTGACTTCGCCGAGAATGCGCACGGCGAGGCCTGGGCCGGGGAACGGCTGACGCCAGACAATCTCCTTGGGCACGCCGAGTTCTTCGCCGAGCAGACGCACTTCGTCCTTGAACAAATTTTTCAACGGCTCAACGAGCTTGAACTTCATGCCCTTGGGCAATCCACCGACGTTGTGATGACTCTTGATGAGCGCGGCGGGATTGCCGGCGATGGGCACGGACTCGATGATGTCCGGATAAAGCGTGCCTTGCGCGAGGAACTTTGCGTTACCGACGCGCTTCGTCGCGGCTTGAAAAACATCCACGAACGCCTTGCCGATGATTTTGCGCTTCTGTTCGGGATCGGTCACGCCCTTGAGTTTGCCGAGAAATAATTTCGTGGCGTCTTCGTATTGCAGCTTCAGCTTAAAGTTGCGGCCAAAAACTTCCTGCACGACTTCCGCTTCCTTGGCGCGGAGCAAACCGTTGTTGACGAAGATGCAAGTGAGCTGATTGCCAATCGCCTTGTGCAGCAAGGCCGCCGCGACGCTGGAATCCACACCACCGCTCAAGCCAAGCACCACGTGTTCCTTGCCGACTTGCGCGCGAATCTCTTCGACAGCCTGGTCAACATAGTTCCGCATCGTCCAAGATTTGCCGCAACCGCAGACGCCATGGACGAAGTTGGAAATGATCTCCTTACCGCGCGGTGTATGCACAACTTCGGGATGAAATTGCAGGCCAAAAAACTTCTTCGCACGATTCTCGATGGCGGCGTATTCTGAATTCTCAGTGACGGCGACGGGTTTGAAACCGTTCGGCAACTTCGTGAGTTTGTCGCCGTGAGAATTCCAGACCTGCAGCGACTTTGGCAATTTGGAGAAGAGGGCGCAGCTTGAATCCTTGATGGAGAGCGTGCCTTTGCCGTATTCGCGCTTCTGGCCTTTCTCGACTTTGCCGCCAAGAAATTGCGCCAGCAGTTGCACGCCAAAGCAGATGCCCAGCACCGGCACGCCGAGCGCAAAAATATTTTTATCCGGCAACGGCGCCTTGGGTGAATACACGCTGGACGGGCCGCCCGATAAAATAATTCCACTCGGCTTCATCGCCGCGATCTCGGCGGCCGGTGTGTTGAAGTGAATGATGGTGGAATACACGTTGCACTCACGCACGCGCCGCGCGATGACCTGCGTGTATTGCGAACCAAAGTCGAGGATGACAATTTTTTCGTTCATGGCTGAAAATTCAAAGAGGGATTTTCCCCCGTCGGAAAATCTTTGGCGAGTGAAAACTGCGCGGCGAACCAGTTATTTCTTCGGTGGATAAAATTCGCTGTAGTGCTTCCGCGCGCAGTCGGGACAAAGCCCGTGCGAGATGATCGCTTCGGAATGTTGCGTAATATATTCCTCCAGCCGCACCCATTCCTGTTTGTCATCACGGATGCTCTTGCAGAAGGAGCAAAGCGGCAGCAGACCTTCCAGCGCACGGACGCGTTGGCGCAACTGCCGCGATTGCACACCCAGTATCGTGGTCATCAGCGCGAGTAGTTCGAGGACAAAAAAACAGATAAGCGCGTCCGCCATTTCGTTGACCACGATGGGCGATGGCGTGAACGCCACCTGATGCAACACCCGCGTGAGCGACAAGAGCGCCGCGCACACCGCCGAAAGCCAGAGCGGGCGATTCCACGCAACCAACATCAGGGGGAAAATAAAAACCACCGGGAAGACTTGCAGCGGGATCAGTTCCCAGTCCAGCCCCACGAACACCAAGCAAAGCAGGAGCATGAACCACGGGCGGTTCCAGAGGCCGCGCTCGAACACTGGCCCTTCCGGTTGGACGAGGGGAACCTTTGGCAAATCAGCAGGTGCATTCATGCGTGCAGGAATTGTCAGCTTGCAACCTGAGTATTGGCGAGAAAAAAATTTTGCGCGCGCTGCCGGATTCCGTTACAAGTCGCGCATGAAACCTTCCCGCCGCCACGCCCACGCGCCGGGATTTGCCGCGCCAAAGCGCCACGCCGGCGGGTTTTCGTTGATTGAACTGCTCATCACGCTGGCGCTCATGGTCATCGTCATTTCCATGCTGGAAAGCTTCGCTTCAGGCAAACATCAACGCACGCAAAAACAACTCTGCGCAGACAACCTCCAGAAAATTTATCTCGCGCTGCAAATTTACGCGAATGACTTTCGCGGCGCGCTCCCGCAAAACACCAATGCCACCACGTCCGAACCAGTCCTGGACGCGCTTGTGCCGAAATACTCGGCCGACACGAGCATCTTCATCTGTCCCGGTGGACGCGACTCAGAGATTCCCTCCGGCGAAGCGCTGGCCAGACACAAAATCAGCTACGCATATTACATGGGACGGCGATTGAACAGTTCCCAACCCGACCCACAAACGGTTCTGCTGACCGACCGACAGATCAACACCGAAGCCAAGCGCGCGGGCGAAATGATTTTTTCCGCGAACGGCAAATCGCCCGGCAACAACCACCACAAATACGGCGGCAATTTTTTGTTCGCCGATGGCAGCGTGACGGCGGGCGCGGCGCAGCTCACATTTTCGCTCGCGGCCACGCCGGGAGTCGTCCTACTAAACCCCAAACCCTGACACATGAAACTTCAATGCCCCTGCGGCGCGAAATACGCCTTCGACCTCCGGCCGGAAATGGTGCAGAGCCCGGTGACGTTTGTCTGCCCGACGTGCGGACTGGATTCCTCCGAGTTTGTGAACCAGATGGTGCGCCAGGAATTCGGTGTGCCTGAGCCGGAATACACACCGCCGGTTTCCGCACCGCCACCGCCCGCACCAGCGCCGGCCTCACGTCTGAAGATTTCTCACCAAGAAAAGCCGGTGGAAGCTGCGCCGACCGACGAAGCCGCGCCGGCCTCAAAGTATTGCCAGAAACATCGCGGCGTGCTGGCCACGGAGAAATGCACGCTCTGCGAAAAACCCATCTGCCCGAAGTGCATGGAATTGTTTGGCTACTTCTGCTCGCCGCTCTGCCAGAACAAGGCGGATATGCAAGGCATCGAAGCGCCGGTTTATGCGGGGCAAAAATTTCAGGTGGAGCGTCAGTTCTGGCGCAAGGCGGGCAGCATTTTCGCCGCGTGCCTGCTGCTCGTCGGCGCGTTTTTTGGAACTTGGATCTGGTATGCGTGGTTTGGTTCCGTGCCGCACAAAGCTTTTTCTGTGCGCTTCGAGGACAATGACCGGGCGTATTCCGGCAAATCGCAAATGGTCGGCAAGGATCAGATGATTTTCCTCCACGGCGGCACGTTGGCGCGTTGTGATTTGAAATCTAAAAAAGTCGTCTGGTCGGTGGAGCTGGTTTCCAAAGCGGATATCGCCGCTGCGTTCAAGACCGCGCAAGCAGCTGATGCCAAGTTTAACGAAGGCGGCGGCTATCAACGTCACCAGAGCCAGGAATCAATGGAGCGCGAGTCGAAAATCTGGCTGCAACGTGAATTGCTCCTGCGCGTCTCCGGCGAAAACGTCTGGATTGGCAAAGGAAACAAACTTACGCGCTACGACTGGGCCACCGGCAAGGTCGCCGGCGAAACCACCCTGCCGGAATCTGGCGATACGCTCGTGGAAAAGGATGGCGAACTACTCATGCTCGGCGCCTCGTCCGTCACGCACATCAGCCTCGCCAATGGCGAATCACGCGTGGAATCATTTCAACAGCCTGGTGCGAAGACCACGATTGCTTCCGCCGTGGGCGAGGGAAAATCTGCGTCCGGCGGATTGTTTTCCACCGACGGCGGGCCGCTCGACCCGAACAAAGTCGCGAATCAAGCGGCGAATTTAAAGCTGCCCGCACGCACCGCCCTCCCCGCCCTGCTCGCTAATGCCCAGCACGAGGCTCAGCTCGAAGCCGCCTTGCGCGACTCCGACCCGAAACATCCGCGCCCCGCCACCATGCGGATGACGGCTGAAAGTTTTGACTTGGTTCCCGGCGCGAATGGCTTTGTGCAGTTCTCCAAAAAGTTATTGGAGGAAAAAATCACCGAGCGTTCCGCCATGAAAGCCGCGCCAAAAAAATCTGCGCTCGAAGGCGAAGTCAACGCCGCAGCCACCGGCGCCATCGCCAACGAAATGCTTAACGAGATGCAGCGCAACGCCGGCGGCGATAAGGTCGTGGAGGACGAGAGCCGCTATCAGGTCACCGTGCATCTGCCCGATGCTCCGGAGGTCGGCGACTGGACAGGCGAAGTCACCGGACCGCCGCAGTTGTTTGTATTGAAGACGGTGAACGTCATCGCGGCGGGCAAAGGCGTCGTCGTGCTGGACAAGTCGAATAAAAAAATCTGGTCAGCCACGCTCACCTATCCAGTGGGCGGCGGCGGCCTGGAGAATTTATTTCGCGGCGAAGCGCAATTTGGCGAAGGCCCGTGCGTGGAACACGGCGACACACTTTACGTTTACGACCAAGCCGTGTTGAGCGCGTTTGCCTTGAGCAACGGCGATGCCCGCTGGCGTGTGCCGAGCGTGGGCGTAGCGGGACTATTTTTTGACGACACCGGCAGCATTTACGTCAACACCACCAGCGGCAATCCCGACGATCTCAAGTTCTCCCGCCAGATTGACATCACCAAACAGACCGACGACGTGCTGCTGAAGCTTGAACCCAAGACCGGTAAAACGTTGTGGAGCATCAAGCCCGGCGGTTTCATTTCCTATCTGCATGGCAAATATATTTACACCACGCAATCCTACGATCCCAACCCGACAGATGAGGAGCAGATGAGCGACATGGCCATCCAGAAGCCCGCCTATTTCCGCATCGCGCGCATCAACCCGAAGAACGGGCGACTGATGTGGGAGTATTATGACCAGCTGGATCGCTGCCCGCTGGACGTGCGTTTCCAAGAAAACGCCATCACCCTTGTTTTCAAACGCGAAGTGCAAGCGTTGAAGTATCTGGCGTTTTGAAAAATGACTTCGGGTTTTTGTTCCGCGAATAATCCTTGATAAAAATTCGCGAGTCCGCCTTCATCAAGCCATGGCAACAAAGGCAACCGGGAAAACAACCGTGCTCGCACTGTCGCCTAAGACTTGTTAGGCATCGTTTGCACCATACTACAAACAACACAAAACCATGAAAATTTTATCACGAGTCGCAGCAGTTCTGGCTTTTCTATTCTGTTTCAGCGGCGGGGCATGGTTTCTTTTGCACGGCGGCGGCAGTGACAATGTCTTGCCGATTGGCCTCGGGTTATATTTTGTTGGCAAGGCATTCTTTGTCGGTCCGAGGCTTTGGCTAGCTGGTGAGAAGTGCTGTTCAAAACCAGATGGTAAATGACCATGACGCCTAACCATGCGCTGCAACGAACGGCGGTAGACGATTAAATCGCCACCGTCGCCATCCAGCCATTGTCGCCGAACTGGGATTTGAATTTCTCTGCGAGCTGTTCCGCTGCCGTCAGATTCTCCGCGATGGCAAACGTCGTGGAGCCGCTGCCAGACATGAGCGAAACCAGCGCGCCCTGCGCTCGCAAAAATTCCTTGTAGAGTTTCAGCACGGGAAATTTGTCGAATGCCGGAGCTTCTAGTGAATTGTAAATTTCAGCGGATGCCGCCGCCAAATCTCCGGATTGCAAAAGCGAAACCAATTTTTCCGCCCGACCTGCCGTGCCGTTTTGGTCTTTTGGAAAACGCGCCAGGTTTTGATACGACCACGGCGTCGAGATGCCGAAACCGGGATGAACAAGGAAGAATGCCCTGCCCTTGAGTGCCGGGAAATTCGCCAGTGCCTGAACCTGCTCACCACGCCCCGTCGCCAACGCCGGGTGGTCGTAGAGAAAGAACGGAACGTCCGAGCCGAGCGCGGCGGACAACTCGTGCAGTTTTTCTACCGACAATGGCGAGCCAAACAATTCATTCAGAGCGGAGAACGTCACTGCTGCATTCGCGCTGCCGCCACCAATCCCGCCGGCAAGCGGGAGATTTTTTTGCAGATGAATTTTTACACCGTCAGAAATCTGCGCCGCTGCCAGAAACGCGGTCGCCGCACGGTGGACGAGGTTTTTTGAATCGCACGGCAGCTCCGGGTTGCTGCAAGTCAGTTGCAGACTTGCGCCCGCGAGCTCGAAGGTCATCTCGTCACAGATATTCACGGGCTGCATGACGGTTTCCAATTCATGAAAACCATCGGCGCGTTTGCCGAGGATGTTCAGGATGAGGTTGACCTTGCAGGGCGATTTTTTTTTGATGCGCATAGCGGTTCAGTTGAGCGATTCCAAAATTTTCTCCGCTGCCGCACGCGGGTTTTCCGCTGCGTAAATCGGGCGGCCAACCACAAGCCAACTCGCACCCGCCTGCATTGCTTCGCGGGGCGAGAGCGTGCGCTTCTGATCGTCGGCTTTTTCCGCGCCGGTGCGGATGCCAGGCGTGACGAGCTGGATGTGCGCGGGTAATATTTTTCGCAGCGCAGCAATCTCCAGCGGGGAACAGACCAGTCCACGCAAACCGGACTTCACCGCGAGTTGCGCGAGGCGGACGACTTGTTTTTCTGTGTCCGCCTCAATGCCGAGCTCGGCAAGCGTTTCGTTGGTAGAACTGGTCAACACCGTGACGCCCAACACGAGCGGCACGGGCTGACCAAGCATTTTCGCCGTGTCCTGCGCGGATTTTTCCGCCGCGCGCATCATCTCGCTGCCGCCGCTGGTGTGGATGGTCGTCATCTGCACATCCAGCCGCACGGCGGAGGCAATGGCCATGGCGACAGTGTTCGGGATGTCGTGAAATTTCAGGTCAAGGAACACGCTTACGCCGGTGTCGCGCACGCGCTTGACGATATCCGGCCCGGCGCTCACGAACAGTTCCTTGCCAATCTTGAACGCCCCGACGGCAGGCGCGATTTGCTCGGCGAGTTTCAAAGCCTGTTCCGCCGTTGGCACGTCGAGCGCGGCGATGATGGGATTTTTGATTTTTTCGACCACAGATGCACACAGATAAACACGGATGCGCCGCGAAGAAAAGTTTAACCGTGCAGTGCTCCAGCGGGGTCAACGTTTCGGGTCTTGAGGCTCGTGCCAATGGTGGCGCGTAAGCGCGAGGATGGTTCCAATTCCAAAGAGCAGGAAGCTGCCAACCACCGCGAGCAACCCAGCCGACGCGGCACGGAGGCCGCTAATGATTGCGCTACACGGACCGGCGACGGCAACCAGCAGCGCAGCGAGTGACACGATAATTTTAATCCAGTGCCAGCGGTGGAACTGGCAGGCGAGGCAAATTCCCAGAACTGTTGCGCCCGGCACAAGCGGCATCCAAAACCGGCCGGTGTCATTACTCATCCACAAAACAGATTGGACCACCCAGACTAAAGCCGCCAACGCGCGAACCAGACCTGCGCCGGGATGCTCCTCGTCGTTCCAACGCAGGCTGTGCAACAGGAGAAAAACACAGCCGCTTTGCACTGCCCACTGAAATGCATTGGCGTGGTTCCCCAGCGTCGCCAGCACGGAAGCACCAAAGACAAGCGCACCGAAAATTGCCAGCTTGGGATTCCGCGTGCATGCCGCCAGCAGAACTAGATAGGCCGCGACTGCTGCTTGCAGACAGCCAACGCGGTCAAGGTCGGGATGAATGATGAATAAAAACTTTTCCGGTAGCCCGGCGAAGATCAGTAGCGTCGAAGCGAATGCCAGATGCCGCGCCAACCTGTTGTTCCGATCCAGCAGACTGGCGACGATGAAGGCGAGCAGGTTGAGCCCCACTAGAATAAGAAAAGTTCGCTGGCCGTTCGCGGCGAACAGCGGCATTAACATCGGCAGAATCAGCACCGCATACTTTGGCAAAAATTGATTCGCAGAAAATACCCGGCAGCCCGTCCACGCCAGCACCCAGAGCGCGGGTGCGAACAGTTCGCTGCGAAATTGAAATTGATAGACATAAGCCAGTGCGTAGAGATGCACGCCCGTCACCGCCAGCCACAACGCGAATATTCCAGTCGGGAGCCAGCGGTGTTGCGGTGGCAGCTCTCCGCCCGCGCCGATGCGCGGGAGAAGATTCGCCATCGCCAGCACCGCCGGCAAAATCAGCAGCCAGGTAAATTCATTCATCACATACGCCGGGCCGGACGCGATATGGATGCTAATCTTGGTCTCGCCAAAATGGCGGTAGAGCAGCGGCAAAGCGACGTTCAGCACCAGCAACAGCAAGCCGATTTCCAGCAGCCGACCGGGGAGATTCAAGCCAGAGAAATATTTTTTCAGGCTGCCGAAACGCAGCGCCGCCACGACGGCGCCGAGCAGACACATGTTCATGGCCATGCCGGAATCAATCAGCGCGGCTAGGCTAATTAGGATGAACGGCACGAACACCAGCAGACTTTCCAACCCGACCAGCAACGTCGAGTCATACCAAATTTTACGGCGCGAAAGAAAAATTGCCGTGCCGACCAGCAATACTTCGTAAAGCTGCACCGAGGAAAAATTGAATAGCAGCCGCGCCGTTTCAAGGTTGAACATCGGCGCCTCCAACGAAACGCAGTAGCAGCCGTAGAGCAGTAGCGCCGCGCTGACGAGGTAAAACGGGTTGCAGGCAAAAAATTGACGCAGCCACCACGAAAATGGTTTAGGCAACGCCGGCGGTGGGAGCGGCGGCCCCAGCAATTCATCCGGTTGAAGCGGATTGAAAGTTTCCTGCGTCTGGCTGCTGACATCTGGTTCATTCATAAAGACCTCATCGGGTTGACTGAACATTTTTCGAGCGATGGATTTTAGTTCGCATAATACAGGCCAACTTTTTCGCGCGGAATTCCCAATGAAATGAATGAGTGGGAATCCCGGAAAGTTTTCAACGCGTGAAGCTCACGCATTTTTGCGTGAATTTCACGCTCTACCGAGGCGGAGAGCCAGTCTCCGCACGCCAGCGCGTTTTGACTTGGCCGCAATTTTTCCCTAATCTGCAACCCATGAAGATTGTCCGCCACACAGACAAGAATTTTTCCACCAAGCTCCGCGAACTCACCGCTGACACCAGCCTCTTCGATGCCGAAATCGAGACGCGCACTCAGGCGATTCTTCGCGAAGTGTTTATTCGCGGCGATGACGCGGTGCTGGAGTTCACGGAGAAGTTTGACGGCGCGAAACTCACCGCCGAACAACTCGCGGTAACTGCGGCGGAATTTTTCAACGCCTCCATTGCCGCCGATGAATCGCTGCGTGCGGCGGTAGCGGAAGCTGAGCAAAACATCGCACTGTTCGCCAAAAAATCGCTACGCAAAGGCTGGTCGGCGAAAAACTCACACGGCGCGAGCGTGGGCGAAAAATTTGACCCTTTCACGCGCGTCGGGGTTTACATCCCCGGCGGCACAGCCCCGCTTGTCTCCACGGCGTTGATGACCATCACGCTGGCGAAAGTCGCGGGGTGCAAGGAAATCGTCGTCACCACACCATGCGGCAAGGATGGCTCAATCAATGCAGCGATACTCTTCGCAGCACGCGCGGCAGGAGCGACGGAAATTTACCGGATTGGTGGCGCACAGGCGATTGCGGCGCTGGCGTATGGCACCAAGACGATTCGCCGCGTGCAGAAAATTTTCGGCCCCGGCAATGCCTACGTCAGCATGGCCAAGCGGCTGCTCGTCGGCCGCGTGGCGATTGATCTGCTCGCCGGGCCAAGCGATTTGCTCGTCATCGCCGACGATACGGCGAATCCAAAATTTGCCGCCGCCGATTTGCTCGCGCAGGCCGAACACGGCTCCGGCCACGAACGTGTCTGGCTCGTGACCACTTCGGAAAAAATTCTCCGCGCAGTGGAAAAGGAAATTTCCAAACAGTTGCCAAAGCTGTCGCGGCGACAACTCATCCAGCGCGTGCTCGACCGCAATGTGTGGCTCATCCAGGTAAAATCCATTGCCGACGCAGTGGTGCTGGCGAACGGGATTGCGCCAGAACATTGCGAAGTCATCACGCGCGCCGCGCGCAAGGTGAGCGGCGCCATCCTCACGGCCGGAGCAATTTTTCTCGGCAACTGGTCGCCGACGGTGTTGGGCGATTACATCGCCGGGCCAAGTCACGTTTTGCCGACGGACGGAGCGGGGGCAAGTTTTTCCGGCCTGACGGTGGACCAGTTTCAGCGCCGCACGAGCATCGTTGAATACAGCCAAGCCTCGCTCAAGAAAGCCTTGCGCGGCGTGCAGAAGTTTGCCGAGTTGGAAGGCCTTGATGCGCACGGAAGCAGCGCATCGGCGCGGCTGCGTTCCACCGGCAAATGAATTTTGCCGGCGAACTGGCGGGCGCATGGGCGTTGATGCTCGCGGTCATCGCCGTGACCGCCGGGCTGGCACGCTGCCTTCCTTTCTACCAACGCGAACTCGCCGTAGGTCAGCGGGAGCTGGCGCTGGACGGACTGCGCGGCTTGGCGGCGTTAATGGTGATGACCCACCACAGCTTTCATTTTCATCGCTGGCTCACCACCGGCATCTGGGGCAACGCGGGCAACGGCCCGTTGCAATTGATGGGGCCAGCAGGCGTGATTATTTTTTTCATGCTCACCGGCCATTTGTTCTGGGGCAAGGCCCGCGCCGCGAATGGAAAATTAAACGCCTGGAAATTGTGGCGCGGCAGACTTCTACGCATCGCCCCACTGTATTTTTTCGGTCTGCTAGCGGTGCTGCTGGTGGCGATGCTTCAAGCTGGCTCACAATGGCTGGCTCCAGGCAACTGGCCAGCACTGCTCCGGTTGTTGCCACTTGGCGCAGTGGACTGGCGGCTCGTGGGCGGAGTGGATCTCGGCAGTTTCAACGCCGATGTAGTCTGGACGCTCTGGTATGAATGGCGTTTCTATCTGCTCCTCCCGCTCCTCGCCTGGTTCGCGGCAGGCAGAAGAATTATTTTTCCGGCGCTCCTGCTGTATCTATTGAGCTTCACCGGTATTTTGTTTGGGCCAAAAATGGAATTTGTCCTGGTGTTTTTTCTGGGGACACTTTGCCCACTGCTCGTGGGAAATCAAAAATTGCGCGCTAGATTGCGGCATCCGGCCACGGCCGTTACTGCGCTCGCGTGGCTGGCGGGCACTTGCGCCTGGAGTCATTGGAACTTGAGCGGCATCCTGCTAGCCAGCGCATTTTTCCCGGTCTTTCTTGCAGCTGCAGCGGGCAATGGCTTTTTCGGCTGTCTGTCACATCCAGCAACGCGTTGCCTTGGAGCCATCAGTTTCAGTTTGTATCTACTGCACGGCGTGATTTTTCATCTGGTCATCGGGGCCATGAAAACCGGCGGACTGACGACGTTGACGAGTCTGGAGTATTGGTTCGCAGCCAGCCTGACGGCGATGGCCACGGCGCTGCTGTGCGCCGGCACTTATCGCTGGATTGAATTTCCGTTCCTATCGGCAAGTCACAAAAATAAAAATCAACCAACGGCATCGGCCTAGCCGGTATGACATACTGCCCGGTGAAGCAGCCACAGCCTAAAAACTTTTGAGCGTTTCCAACACCGCTTTGACGCGCGGGACTTCGTGCGTGCGAAACAAATCCGTTTTCCCCAGCGCCGCGAGCACGGCGAAGAATGGTTCGGCGCAACGCACTTCGTCCTGAAAAAATTCAAAAGCGTGCGGGAGCGCGTGACATACGGGGAAGCCCAATTCTCGCAGACGAAATGTATTCAGAAAAACATTCAATTGATGCCGCACGCGCACGGCGCTGTCTTGCAAGTTTCGGTAGTAAAAACCAAGGCCGGGATCGATGAAGATCTTTTCAACGCCGTTTTTTTGCGCGAGTTCAATCTGCCGGGCGAAAAATTCTCGAAGCAACGGCACTGGGTCGGCACTCAAATCAAAGTCGTCGACAGCGCGGACGTTTTTACCGGCGACGTAGCAGATGATGACGGCGGCATCGTGCGCGGCGACCATTTTGAAAATCTCTTTGGAAGCCGTCGTGCCGGTGAGGTTCAGCACGCTTGCGCCGGCAGCCAGCGCCGCACGGGTGACGGCGGGCGAATACGTTTCCACCGACACGGGAATTTTCGCGGCGTGCAAACCTTTGATGACCGGAATCAATTGGGATTTCTGAGATGCGCCGGACACGCGCGCCGCGTGCGCCAGCGTCGATTCCGCACCGACATCAATGATCGCCGCACCCTGCGCTGCGAGCACTTGGCCGCGCTGGATCGCCGACTCCGCCGTCAGACAGACGCTTTCCCGATACCAAGAATCGGTAGATAAATTGACGACCCCCATGATGGCGGGCGAGGCGTTGAAGCGAAGTTTTTTGCCGCCGATGGAAAATTCTTTGACGCGCACGGACGCGGCGGCGCGGTTTGATTCCAGCAATCCAGCAAGGTGTTCAAGCGACAGCATGGCGGCATCGTAAGCGGGAATGAAAATTTCGCAAACAGATTGGCGGACAATGCTCGGCATAATTTGTTTGCACGCATCGCCAGTCGGTTTAGATTCGCCCCATGAAATTATTCTTGGGAGGTAAAGCGATTCTGATCGCGGTAGGTGCGCTGACCGCCCTGCTCTTCGTCGGCTGCGACAACCACACAGCAATGAACCAGTCCACCGCCGTCTTGAAACACATAGCACAGGGCGAATTTGAAGCGGAGGTCACGCGTTGCACAAATCTAGTGGTGGCGGATTTTTATGCGACGTGGTGCAGCTCGTGCCGCCAACTTGCGCCAATGCTAGAAAGGCAGGCATCGCAATACGCAGGCCAGATCAAATTTGTGAAGCTAAACGTGGACGAGTCGCCAGGCATCGCACAAAACTTTCAGGTGCAGGCGCTGCCGACGGTGATTTTTTTCCGCGATGGCAAGGTGGCGGGGCGCTATTCTGAATTTCCAAACGAAACGAATTTGCAGGCGAGTTTGGCGGCGTTTGTGTCGGGCAAATAATTTTCACCGTCCGCGCAAAAATGTTTCTGCCAGCGAACCCTTCTCGGTGCGGAGAACGGTTCCGGGCGCAATGTTGTGACGTGTGAACCAGCCTTCCTTGGTTTCTAAAGCGAAAACAATGTCGTTGCGCGCGGCAACGACACCGTTGGTGTCGTTCTGTTCGAGATGATGGACTTCCTGAATAGTCCCGTCGGCTGTGATGTAGGCGACGGAAATAGATTCGGGACAATTTTTCATCCAGAAGTTTGCCTGCTGCGGGTAGCGGAGGTTGAAGAGCATCGCGTCCGACTCCAAAATGTTGGTCCGGAACATCATGCCACACCGGATTTCGGCGGCCGTCAAAGCCAACTCGGCATCGAGTGTTTCAATGAGTTGGGGCGCGCTGCCATTTGAAATGCTGAAAAAAATCTTCATCGTCGGTAACTTGGGCTGCGCTTGCGTCGGCTCTAGCGAGATTGATACCGGTGCCGGCGGCGCGGGAGGGGCGCTTTGGCTGCACCCAGCGAATGCCAGCGCTGCGAGCACCAGCCAGAGGAAACGACTTTTGAAATTCACGGGGACAACTTGCCGGATGGAGCGATGGTTTTCAACTGCGCAAATCCGACACCGCAAAACCGGCGAGCTTTTATCTAAATGACATCCATTCCCCTGCCATGCTAGTCTCCGCCGTTCAAAAAATAATTTCCGACCAGCATGAGTGACAAAACCGAATCTACCGCAAAGGGTCCGTGGCTGAATCCCAAATGGGCGAACCTGCTGGGGCGTTTCCTCGCGCTCATCATCGTCTTCGCCTTCTTCGCGCTACTCGTGGATGGCGGCAAATTCTACACGCTGCGCAATCTGGAAAATATTTTGCGCCAGAGCTGTGTTTACGCCACGGCAGGCTTAGGCATGACGATGGTCATCATCGGCGCGGGCATTGATTTGTCGGCGGGTTCGCTCATCGCACTGTCAGTGGTCGTCGTCGCAACGACGTTGAATCTGAATCTCACCGGCCCGGATGGGCAGCCGCATCCCTTCACGGAATTGCATCCGGCGCTTGCGCCTATCGCAGCGGTGCTGGCCGGAACTGTGGCGGCGACGCTCGCGGGTTTATGCAACGGCATCATGATCGTCGGGCTGCGGCTGATGCCCTTCATCGTCACACTCGGCACGATGGGGATGATTCGCGGATTGGCCAAAGGCATCGGCCACGAAAAAGACATCTATCCGCCGAATGAAACCTGGATCAACAACATCATGGACCCCACGATCTCCAGCCTGCATCGGCCATGGTGGTTCCTGCCGATTGGTGTTTGGATTTTAATCGGCGGCGTGATTGCCGCCGCGTTTCTGCTGCGCTACACGCGGCTGGGCCGGCATATTTTTGCCGTTGGCTCGAACGAAGAAACAGCGCGACTCTGCGGTGTGCCGGTGGGACGCACAAAATTATTCATCTACACAGCGTGCGGATTTTTCTGCGGTGTGGCGGGGCTGATGCAATTTTCCTACATCGGCGGCATCGGCCAGCCGACGACGGCGGTGATGTATGAATTGTTCGTCATCGCGGCAGTCATCATCGGTGGCGCGAGTTTCACGGGGGGCGAAGGTTCGATTCTTGGCACCATCATCGGTGCGTTGACCATCACAATTCTCTACACCGGCGGACAGCAGATGGGTTGGCCAAAATGGGTGCAGGAAATGGTCATCGGCGGCATCATCATCGCAGCGGTGGCGATCGACCGGTGGCGGCATCGCAAGGTGGTTTGAATTAGGCAGGCAGAACCCAACTAACGCGCAGTCGGGGTTTCACCTTCTCTACGGGAAAAGGCCGCGCATAGTGAAGCAGTTCCTCAATAAGAATTTCATTTGCGTCCGGCTAGTCGATTCAGATTGAGCCGCCGCCGGGCATTCCTCGAGCTTCAAACTGGTCAAGAATTAGCCGTAGGCAGCCAATTTCGGGTTATCGCCCCGACTCCGACAGCCGCTATCTTCAAAAACAACTGCAATCATGCCAATTGAAACATGTCGCGAAGCAAAATAAAAAATCATCAAACGACCGGTCTTGTGCTGGCGCTGCTGGCGGCGGGTAGGACAGCTTCCGGCCAATCCAGTGACGATGCGATCATCAACAAGCTCGTGCAGAAAGGCATCCTCACCAAACAGGAGGCGGGCGAACTGAAAGCCGAGTCTAGTAATAATTTAAACACCGCCTTTCGTGCCAGAACCGGGATGCCGGAGTGGGTGAGCAACCTAAAATTCAGCGGCGATTTTCGCGGACGCTTCGACGGCATCTACGCAGATAATCCTGGGCTCGTGGATCGCAACCGGCTGCGCTACCGGTTGCGTTTCGGCGTGACGGCGATGTTCACGGATGATTTTGAGATTGGCTTGCGCCTGCAATCCGGCGAGCCAGTCAATGGCTTCGGCGGCAACCCGATTTCCAGCAACGCTACGCTGCAGGATAATGGCTCGAAAAAATTTATCGGTTTAGGACTGGCTTACGCCAAGTGGTCGCCATTGCACACGGACAATTGGAATGGCGCGGTAACGTTTGGCAAGATGGAAGATCCGATTGAATTCCCCACCGCGCTAGTGTTGGGAAAAGATTATCTACCGGAAGGTCTCGCCGCCCAGCTAGCTTATAAACTCAACCCACACCACACGCTGAAGCTGAACGCCGCCGCTTTCGTGCTGGATGAACTTTCCGCCAGCGCCGACGATCCATGGCTCGGTGCGCTGCAACTGCGGCTGGATTCCGCGTGGACTTCGAAAGTTTCCACCAGCTTCGGCGCAACCGCGCTCGGCATTTCAAACGAGAAGACGCTCGTTAACGACGGCATTCCCAATGTGAACCGGGGCAACACCCGTAACGCCGACGGCGCGCCGGAATATGGTTTTAATCCCATCCACGTCGACGCCACGGTGACTTACACGCTCGTCTGCTTTCCCGCTTATCCCGGAAAATTTCCCATCAGCCTCGGCGGTGAGTATTTGAACAACCCCGCCGCGCCAGCCAAAAACGAAGCGTGGTCTGCTGGGTTCTCGCTGGGCAAGGCCGGTAAAAAAGGTCAATGGAGTCTGGGCTATCGCTGGATTGAAATGCAGTCTGACGCGTGGTTCGAGGAAGTGGTGGACGTAGACTTCGCAGCCTACTATCAACAGCAGCAGCCGAACGCCGGGTTCACCTCCGCCAGCAATCCGACCGGCGCGGGCTACACGGGCGGAACCAATATTCGCGGCCACATTCTCAAGGCAGATTACTCGCCGCTCAACTCTCTTACCTTCAGCGTGACATGGTTTATGACCAGCTTGATAGACGCCAGACCGGCCACTTCTCGGAGCGCCGCCAACCGCGTGCAAGTGGACGCGATGTGGAAATTTTAAGCGGCGCGCCCCTAAAAAATTCCGCACCCGGGCCGCAACAGAATATTGTTTTTGCCGGAAATTTTAACCGCATAGGAGCAGCACGAGCACTTGCACCAGCACGATGCGCAGTAGCATCGTGAACGGATACACCGTAGCGTAGGCCACCGAAGGCGCATCCGAACCGGTCACCGCATTCGCAAACGCCAGCGCCGGCGGATCGGTCATGCTGCCCGCGAGCAGACCGCTGATGACCGTGAAGTTCATCTTGAACACCAGCCGCGCCACCACGCCCGTCAGTAAAATAGGAATCACCGTGATGGCGAAACCGCCTACCAACCAATGTAGTCCCTCGGTCGTAAAGACCGTGGCGAAAAATTTCTCGCCTGCCTTCAGCCCCACGCACGCAAGAAACAGCACGATACCCAACTCGCGAAACGCCGTGTTCGCGCTCGCCGGCATATACCACACCAGCGGTCCGATGCGCCCGATGCGACTAAGGATAATTGCTATCACCAAAGGCCCGCCCGCGAGGCCCAACCGCACCGGAACGGGAATATGCGGAATCACAAACGGCAGCGAGCCGAACAGCACCCCGAGCGCGATGCCGATGAAGATGGGGATGAAATTCGTTTCGTTCAATGCCCGCATGGAATTGCCTAGCACAACTCGAACCTTCTCCAGCGCTTCCTCGTCGCCGACCACTTGCAGCGTATCGCCAAATTGCAGCCGCAGTTCCGGCACCGCCGTCATTTCGATATCCGCCCGCGCCACTCGCGTGACCGTTGCGCCAAAGCGGCTGTCCAGCGATAACTCCTCAATCGTCTTGCCCAACACCGCTTTTTTGGTGGCGATGAATTTGCGCGAGATCACGCGGCCCGGCGCTTTCGCCAGATTCAATTCGCTGGCGCGTCCAATGACCACGCGAAACTCCTCCAACGCCTTCCGTGTGCCGACCACCAGTAACACGTCGCCTACGTGCAACACCGTTTGCTCGGTGGCAGTTTGAACTTCCGAGGCATTTGCCCGTTTGATCCGTGAAACCACTACGCCCGCCGAACGCCCCGGCACACCGCTGATTGGTAATCCTTCCAGATTGAGATTGGTGACCGCCACGTTCAGATGTTCCAGCGGCTCTACGCCCTTACGCTGATCGGCGCGAAATTGTTCCGCCTCCTTTTCCGGATTGATGCGAAACGCAAACCGCAGCAGCAGCAACACCGTGATGATGCCCACCACGCCGCCTGGATACGCCACTGCGTAGGCAAGCGCAGGCAGGCCGGATTTGTCCGCTGCTGCGCCGCCAAGCATTTTCAACGTCTGCTGTGTAGCTCCAAGCGACGGCGTGTTCGTCGTCGCGCCGGAGAACAAACCGAGCGCCGCGATGACATCCACACCCAGCCAGTTCGCCACCGCCAGTGCGATGACGCCACCCATCAGCACCACCATGACCGCCAGCGCGTTCAGCTTTAAACCTTGTTGCCGCAGCGATGCAAAAAAGCCCGGCCCCAGTTGTAAGCCGATGGTGAACACAAACAGGATGAGGCCGAACTCGCGGACGAACTCCAAAATCTCCTTCTCGATGTGCAGACCAAAATGGCCTGCAAAAATCCCTGCGAACAGCACGCCCGCGATGCCCAAGCCAACGCCCTTGACCTTGAGAGTGGACAAAGCCAGCCCCGCGACCGCTACCAGCATTAGCACCAAGACCGCCCAAGCGACCGGCTGGGCGGATGACATTTCGGAGATCCATTTCATGACGTCACTCTAGCAACCCGAACCGAAAACATCCGGCACTAATTTGGTCACAACCGGCTATCTATTGCCCACGCGGAAAATTATTTCGGCCGCCAAAAAAGAAATTGAAAGCTTACTTAGGGTGCGCCGACCAAAATGAAAACACGTCCCGCCACCAGCCCGGCGGTTGACCTGAAATGTCGTTGTGCCCCGCGCCGGGAAAAACCTGCAACTCCTTCGGCCCCGCATAGCCATCGGCCAGTCGCAAACCGGAAGCCGGGTCGATGACTTCATCCACACCCGCCACGATAAATTTTACCGGACCGTGGTAGTGCTTCAGACATTCCTCCGGATCAAAGCGATCGCGCAGCAAAAAATACGCGGGCAGAAACCACATCTGCCGCTGCGCCACTGAAGCCAGATTGTGGTATGGCACGAACAACGCCAGCCCCGCCACTTCCTGCGGATGATTCTTCGCCAATTCGCAAGCCACACCCGCGCCGATGGATTCGCTCACGACATATCTCGGGGTATTCGTCGGCAGCAATTGAAACGCTTCTTCACCCGCCGCGACGAAACTTTTTTTGCTCGGCGAACCTTCGCGCGCACCGTAGCCCGGGTATTCCAAAACGAAAACATCCACTGCTATCGCATCGTGAATAGGTTGAGCGATGTAATCACGTCCGAGAGCGCAACCGGCATTGCCGTGGACAATCAACACACTGCCCGTTGCCGTTCCGCTCGCCGGAAATTTCCAGCCGATGCTTTGGCCGGAAGAATTTTTCCACGGAGCGAAGCCGTGCCCGGCGGCGACTTGAACCAACAAATCGGCGGGAACCTTCGTCGGGAAATACAGCAACTTGCGCTGCAGCGCGCAGCCGCATATGCACAAGAGAACGTAAGCTATGGCGACTGTGATCAAGATTCGCAGGCTTGATTTTTTCCAGTCGGCCATGAACAGCGGATCAAACTTTGGCTGGGGCTGGCGGTGTTGGCGGCTTCGCCTTCACCTCGATGTAAAGATCGCGCAGTTGCTTCGGCGAAACTTGCGACGGCGAATCTGTCATCAAGCAGGTTCCCTTCGCCGTCTTCGGAAACGCGATGACGTCGCGGATGCTCGATGTGCCACAGAGAATCGCGATGAGCCGGTCGAAGCCAAGCGCGATGCCGCCGTGCGGAGGCGCGCCGTATTTGAAAGCGTCCAGCATGTAGCCGAAGCGCAGTTTCGTTTCCTCCGGCGGAATCGCCAGCAGTTCCTCGAAAATAGTTTTCTGCACGTCGGGCTGATGGATACGGATCGAGCCGCCGCCAAGTTCCACGCCGTTCACGACGATGTCGTAGTGCTGGCCGCGAACTTTTTTTGGATCGGTCTTGAGCAGCGCGATGTCTTCGGCCACGGGCGCAGTGAACGGATGATGGCTGGAATACCAGCGGTTCTGTTCGCGGTCGAATCCGAGCAGCGGAAATTCGATGACCCAGAGAAAATTAAATTGCTTCGGATCAATCACGAGTTTGCCCTGCGTCTTGAGCACGTCAGCGCAATAGAGACGAATCTTGCCGAGGATTTCGCAGGCGTTCAGCCATTGGTCAGCGGCAAACAAAATCAAATCGCCTTCCTGGATTGCGAGCTTCGTGGTGAGCGCCGCCTTCTCGGCTTCGCTGAAGAATTTCACGATGGGTGATTTCCACTCGCCGCCTTCGACCTTGATAAACGCCAGTCCTTTCGCGCCAAAACTCTTGGCGTATTCGGTCATCGTCTCGATCTGGCCTTGCGTCGCACCGGCCATGCCTTTTGCGTTGAGCGCCTTCACCACGCCGCCATTGGCAATCGTGCCGCTGAATACTTTGAACGTGCTCGCCTTGAAATCTTCCGTCATGTCCACGAGCTCCATCGCGAAGCGAGTGTCCGGTTTATCAATGCCGTAGCGGTTCAACGCTTCCTCAAAGCTGATGCGCTTGAACGGTGTCGGCACATCCACATTCAGCGCGGTTTTCCACACGCGTTTGAGCAAGCCTTCGATGAGCGCGTAAATATCTTCGCGGTCAATGAAGCTCATTTCGATATCGACCTGCGTGAACTCCGGCTGACGATCCGCGCGCAAATCTTCATCGCGATAGCAGCGAGCGAGCTGGAAATATTTTTCCACGCCGGCGACCATGAGAATCTGTTTGAACTGCTGCGGCGATTGCGGCAGCGCGTAAAACGTGCCGGCTTCGCGGCGATTCGGCACGAGAAATTCGCGAGCACCTTCAGGCGTGGATTTGAAGAGCGTGGGCGTCTCGACTTCGAGGAAACCTTGCTCGTCCATGAAACTGCGCGCGGCAATGGCGACTTTGCTGCGTAGTTTGAGATTGCGCGCCATTTCAGGACGACGCAGATCGAGATAGCGATATTGCAAACGCAATTCCTCGTTAACCTTGTTGGCGATTTCCGGATCGTCCACGGGGAACGGCAGCACTTCCGCCATGTTGAGCACTTCGAGCGCGGTGACACCGACTTCGACTTCGCCCGTGGGAATCTTCGCGTTGTTCGTGCCTTCGGGACGATGGCGCACTTTGCCGGTCAGGCTCACAACACATTCGCTGCGGAGCGACGCGGCTTGCGCGAACAGTTCCGGCGTGAGGTCGCTCGGATCGAATACCGTCTGCGTGCGACCCTCACGGTCACGGATGTCGATGAAGATGAGGCCACCGAGGTCGCGGCGGGAGTGAACCCAGCCGGAGAGCGTTACGATTTGGCCGATGTGCGCCGGGCGCAGTTCGTTGCAATGATGCGTGCGTTTCATGAAATTATTTTTCGCAGAGCGAACGGGAATCTTCGCCGGAAACGCGCCTGATTTCAAAGCAATTTATCAGAGCTCACAGATGGCTTTTGGGAATTTGGGTTTCCATTCTCCGGCGTTCGTGCTTCAATTTCGCAGCCAAAATCTATGAGTTTCACCAAACAATTTCTCGCCGAAGTCCAGCAGGTCACGGCGCAACTGAACGAGTCCGCCATTGAAAAATGCGCCGACGAACTCTCCGCCATCCGTGAGCGCGGCGGACGCCTGTTCATTCTTGGTGTCGGCGGCAGTGCGGGCAATGCTGGCCATGCCGTGAATGACTTCCGCAAAATCTGTGGCTTCGAGGCCTACGCGCCGACGGACAACGTCTCCGAACTCACCGCGCGCACGAACGACGATGGCTGGGCGTCAGTTTTCTCCGAGTGGCTGAAAGGCTCTCGCATCAATGCGAAGGACGGCTTGCTGATTTTCTCCGTCGGTGGCGGCAATCTGGAAAAGAACGTCAGCCCGAATCTTGTGAGTGCGATTCAAGTGGCGAAACAAGTTGGCGCATCGGTCGTTGGCATTGTCGGTCGTGACGGCGGTTATACTGCGCAACAGGCAACCGCGTGCGTCATCGTGCCGACGGTGAACCCGACGCATGTCACACCGCACAGTGAAGCATTTCAAGGCATCGTGTGGCACCTGCTCGTGTCGCACCCCAAGCTGAAAGTCGCGCAGACGAAATGGGAAAGCACAAAGTGAAGCGCTGCGTTTTCCTCGACCGCGACGGTGTCATCAATCGTTCCATCACGCGTGATGGCCTGCCGTTTCCGCCGATGAGCATGGCGGATTTTGAAATTCTTCCCGGCGTTCCCGAAGCGTGTGCGAAATTGAAAGCCGCCGGATTTCTGCTCGTGCTAACCACCAACCAGCCGGATGTCGGGCGCGGTATCGTCCCACGCGAACTGGTGGAAGCGATGAATGCCGAAGTATCAAAGGTCGTCGAACTAGACCGCATCGAGGTTTGTTATCATCCCGGTCGCGGCGCGTCGGATTGCGATTGTCGTAAGCCCAAGCCGGGGATGCTGCTCCACGCTGCCAAGGCGCTGAACATTGATCTCGCGCAAAGCTGGATGGTCGGCGATCGCTGGCGCGATGTGGATTGCGGCCACGCCGCTGGTTGCCGGACAATTTTCGTCGAAGGCAATTACATCGAGCAGTTGAAGCAAAAACCCGATTTTTCCGCTCGCCATCTGGCCGAAGCTGCGGACATCATTCTGTCCCAAACGAAGGAATAATTTATGAAGCGCACCCTGAAAGACCTGACGGTAAAAATTTACGCCGACGGCGCGGACAAAGCCGGAATGCTGAAGCTCAACGCCGACCCGCTCATCCAAGGTTTGACCACAAACCCTACTTTGATGCGCAAGGCTGGCTTGACGGATTTCGAGGCGTTTGCGCGCGACATCCTTCAGACCATCACCGTCAAGCCGCTCTCGCTGGAAGTCTTTTCCGATGAATTTCCCGAGATGAAGCGCCAGGGGCTGAAGATCAACGGCTGGGGCAGGAATGTTTATGTCAAGATTCCGATCACCAACACCCGGAACGAATCTTCTTTGCCGCTCATCAGGGAACTCGCGAATGAAGGCGTGAAGCTGAACGTCACCGCCATCCTCACGCTGGATCAGGTCAGGGGCGTCGCGGCGGCCCTGAATCCGAAAGTGCCAGCGGTGGTTTCCGTTTTCGCCGGACGCATTGCGGAC
>CAINDH010000098.1 GCA_903847285.1 uncultured Verrucomicrobia subdivision 3 bacterium
GACAACGCATTTCTTGGCTTGAACGTCAGCAACGGCGTGGTTTTGCTCGACAAGACCAGCAGCGGCAGTATCCATGCCATCGGCAACGGGCTGACGCTCAATGGTGGTAACGCGGTTCTCTCCGGCAGCGGTGGCGACCAGATCGCCAACGCCAACATCGTCACCATCAACAGCGGCACGTTCGATGTGAACGGCCAGACGGAGACGATCGGCGGCCTCGCCGGTTCCGGCGGCACGCTGGCAAACTCAGTTGGCTCCGTACTGACTGTGAATGTGGCTTCCGGCACTAATTATACTTCCGCTTCGACGATCACCAGCGGCGACCTCACCTTTGGCGGTTCCGGCACGCAGATTTTCATCGGCACTGACAGCCGCAGTTCCGGCCTGACCACGGTCAATAACGGTGTGCTGCAAATCGGCAACGGCGGCGCGAGTGGTTCGCTGCAAGGTGGTTCGGTGGTGGTCAATTCTCCCGGCGTGCTGGCTTTTAAGCGCACCGGCACCTATCAGGGCGGCGGCATCATTAGCGGTAACGGCAATGTGGCGCAAAATGGTTCGGGGACTTTGATTCTCACCAATGACGCGCACACCGGCAGCACCTTGATCAACACTGGCACACTGGCCGTTCCAACCAGTGCGTCCACAATCGCGGGTTCTGTCATCACTGTGGCTTCCGGGGCAAATTTCAACACGACCGCCGGCTCCGGCTTCTACATCCAAGGCAACCAGATTCTGAACGGCTCCGGCACGGTTACCGGCGATTATGTTCTTTCAACCGGCGCAACCAACTCCGGTAATCTGGCCGTGTCTGGCAATGTAATTCTCGCCGACGGATCCGTCTTCAATCCCGGCGCAGCGTTCACTGCCGGCACCATCGCGGTGACGGCAATGTCACGTTCAGCGGCGGTAACCCAAATCTGATTTACAATCTCGCCTCGACGACCACGCCCGGCGGAGGCACCAACACGTTGCTCGCGGTTTCCGGCACCTTGGACTTGAGCGCGCTGGGCGCGGGTGCTTTGAACTTGTATATCCGCGGCACACCGGCCAGCGGCACCTATGTGCTGGCCACGGCGGGCAGCATTGTGGGCAGCGCCTCGGCCATCACGGTTATTGGCAGCACCCGCTACACCTATACGCCCCAAATTGTCGGCAACCAGCTTCGTCTCGTGGTCGTCGGCAACGCTGGTAATCTCACCTGGCTTGGTGACGGTGCGAGCAACATCTTGGATGCCAATAATGTCGCCAACTTGGACTGGACGAATAACACCAGCCATCTCCTCGACTTTTTTAACACCGGAGACAATGCGCTCTTCAACGACCTGTCGGCCAATCCCACCGTCAACATTTCAGGAACCATTCTCCCGGCTTCGCTCACCGTCAATGCCAGCATCAATTACACTGACCGGGCTCAACATTCTGGACCACTGATTTGTTAGTCCGAGCATTGGTTTGAGTTTAGGTTTTCGTTGTTTCTTTGTCCATTCCCAGTGGAGGGAGGGCGCAGCCCGACCGGAGCTGGGAATGGACAGCTCCGCGCCGC
>CAINDH010000099.1 GCA_903847285.1 uncultured Verrucomicrobia subdivision 3 bacterium
CGGGTTTTCGTTCCGTGAAACTCAAAAATGGCTGACAAGGTGTCAGCATCCCAGTTGCCCCACCGCTTGCGTTTTAATACTCTTAATGTGAGGGCTTTTTAAGACGCTGAAGTTCGAGCATTTTTTCCGCGTAGCGTTGGCCTAAGATGCGAGCGGAGGCACTGCTATAATGCAAGTGATCACCCTTGTCCGCCAGCGCTGTTCCAGAAGCGCAGGCGTAATACGGGATAGTATTTGTAAGGCCGTGAAGCACGTTATTGAAATGTTCGGTGGCAGCCTGATTGTCTTGGTTGAAAACCGTTAGCTCACCCGCGACAAAAGGAACTTCGGACACATGCAAATCCTGCCTTAGCCGGGCGACTAAGCTGGTCAACTCTTCGCTATAGTTCGTGTCATTTTTTCGATCTGATTCGCCCTGGTGCCAAATAATTCCTTTCAGCACGCCGAAACGCTGAGCTTCACGCATACGTTTAAGCATGTCATCATAAGGGTGGGTTTTAGTAGCCTTATCCTCAGCGTTTGGTAACCAAGCATGGATTGAGGTTCCACCCACGGCACAGGGAACTAGACCGATTTTGGCCGAAGGGAATGCTGTTGCCATCGACTCTCCAAAGGATAGACCGGGACCAACACCTGCTGCGGGTTTGTCAAAATGCAGTGGGTCTTTGGCTGGTTGCCAATTCAACTCTTTCGTGAACATCAGGACATGCGGATGGCTTGGCAATTGATTTGTTTCGAGGGCTCCACGTCCGGCCATGTTTGACTGTCCGATCAAAAGATAGAGGTGAAAATTGGAGTCGGGTTGTAAGCTTTGGAGTTGAACTGCTTCAACCACCAGGCACAAAGCACAGAGCAAAGAAAATTGAAGTGAAATTCCTTTCATTAACGGAGTCTGAAACAGATCATTTAAAACGCCAAGTCAAACTATCTTGGCTTCATTTAAATATACACAGCAGGACTTAATTTTTAAGCAGCAAGCCAATAAAGAAAGCCTTAATGATGAAATGGAATCAATCCACGGGAAAGATGCAAAGCGAAACGAAATTTTTTTTGCCATCTATTTTGACGTAAGTTCTTTTACGCATGACGCGATTCCATCGAGGAATTCACATATCCCAGCTTCCTTCCAATTCAACTGCCAACAGGCGGCGGCGCGGGCGACAGCGTAAGATAATTATCCAGTTGCCATCGGTTGCCACAAATGACTTTTTAGTCCCCATTGAGGTGGATTTTGGCAGATTGAAGGCAGGCAGGCGCAATGCGCTCTTCACCCTTATTTGACAATGGTTATATCGGTTTTTGCGAGATTTATTTGCTGAAAGTCAGGCGAATGAATGCTATCCCAACGGAATTGGTTTTGGTCGGACTAAACTCCAAACATTTCTCCGGTCCCAACGATTCACACAAAGCGATGCTGCTGGCTTGCAGATCCACGAGCGGAACATTTTTCTCGGCGGCAATCTTGCGCACTTCTTCCGCATAGGGCGCGAGGCTGAATTTGATTTTGCCCGGATGTTCCTTGTCCCACTGACGGCGCGTGAGCGGCGTTACCAAAACTGGCGTGGCCCCCCACGGCGCGGGCTTGGCAGACATGCTGGCCATCCGCCCCGGCGCGATGCAGCAATTTCAAGCGGTGCGTCTCGACCTTGAGAAAATTTTTGTAGCGAACCAATTTTTCCGGCGGCGCGGTATTGGGCGAAAAAGACATGCGCACTTCCGCAGCGGCTTCGGTTTTTTGAGCAGATCCTGCACGGGGGCATAAGTTGCGGCCAAAGGGCGGGCAACGCAAGCCGCGTCCATGCGGCGGCGCCGGGAAATTTCATTCCGTCCCAACCGCGAGCAATTTCAAAATGGTTTCCGAATCGAAACGATCCGCTAATTCAATCAACGGCTGCGCGGTCTCCGGATCGCGCGTGGCCGCTGCCGCCAACAATTCACGCACGCGCTGGTAATCCGCCACCACCAAGGCCTGCTGGAGCGCGGCGCGTTCAGCCACCGGCCACGCCGCTAGTTTTTCGCCCAACTGCGCCGAGCTATCCGAGGTGGCTTTGAGCGGGGCGGCGGCGGACTGCCGCTCGAGCAACCGGCTGATTTTTTCAAACAGTTCATCCAGTTGAACGGGCTTGGCGATGAAATCGTTGGCTCCCACTAACAGCGCCGTGGCCCGGTCTTCGGGATACGCCGTGGCGCTGACGCTAATGATTTTTAAATCCCACAGACTGGCATCGTTGCGCAAGTGCTTGATGGTTTCAAAGCCGTTCATCTCCGGCATTTGCGTATCCATCAAAACCAAATGCGGCTGCCAATTGACACAGAGCGTGAGCGCTTCGCGTCCGCTTTCTGCCGCGCCCGTCTGCACCCCGGCCAGACGGAGCGTCTCCACCAGAAATTCCCGGTTCTCCGCCACGTCATCCACCACCAGAATTCGCCAATGATTGCCGGGCACCGGCCAGCGAGTCAGCGGGGCGGAGGCTGGCTGAAGCGGCGGGGGCGTGGCGGAAATTTCCACCGGCAAAGTGAACGTGAAGGTGCTGCCGACGGCGGGCTGACTGATCACGTCAATATCGCCGTTCAACAAAAGAGCGTAGCGTTTGCTGATGGCCAGGCCCAGGCCGGTGCCGCCGGTCAGCCGTTTCCCGCTGCTCGTCTGGCCAAATTTTTGAAACAGCTGGTCAAACTCTTCCACCGCGATTCCGGGTCCGGTATCCTTGACGGTCATCCGCAATCGAGCCGTCTGTTCGGTCAAAGGCTCTAATGTCAGGGAAAATTCCACGGAACCGGTGCGGGTGAATTTCACGGCATTGCCGAGCAGATTGACGAGCACCTGCCGGATTTTGCCCTCATCCGCGCGAACGAACGAGTGCGCCAACTCCGGGCGAATCAATTGTAGCGTGAGATTTTTGGCTTCCGCCGCCGGGCGAAACAGGAGCGCCAAGTCATCCACCAATTGCAGCAGATTGAATTCGCCGACCTGCACCGCCAACTGGCCAGCCTCAATCTTGGCGAGATCCAGAATGTTGTTGAGGATGGCAAGCAGATGTTCGCCGCTACGGTTGATAGTGGTGATCTTATTTTTCGCTTCGCGCGAAAGGCTGGGATCCTCGTTCAACAGCTGCGTATTGCCGAGAATGATATTCATCGGCGTGCGGATCTCGTGGGACATGCTCGCCAGAAAATCACTTTTGGCGCGGCTGGCGTTGGCGGCTTGTTGGGCCATGGCGTTGGCGCGGTCGCGCTCACGTTCGATCTGCACGCGGGATTGATCGAGGTCCTCAATCATGCTCAACATCACGCGGCGACTCTGTTCCAATTCCGCCGCCCGCCGTGCCAGATCTTCCGAAGTTTGGCGCAACTGATCATTGCTATATGCGGAATTTTCGCGCGCGCCCAAAAGCCCCTGGCGCGCGCCTTCCAGACCCAAGGCGGCGCGGCCAATCTCGGCCTGCAGCCGGTTGAAATTCTGCGCCATTTCCGCCACTTCATCGCGCGAATAAATTTTCAGCGGGACAAAATCAAAATGGGTTTTCGCCGCCGCCAGATCGCCCGCCGCGAGCGAGTGCATGGACTTGGTGAATTGCGACAGCGTGCCGACAACTAATTTGTCCGCCGCCTGCGAAACCTCCACCACCGAGTGCGCGATCATGCCCGGCAAGATCAATCCCACGGCAACCGTCAGCAACGCCACCACCACAAAAATGTCCGACAAA
>CAINDH010000100.1 GCA_903847285.1 uncultured Verrucomicrobia subdivision 3 bacterium
ATTCATGCCAAACAGGAGCAGATTGCTCCTGTTCAAGAAGGTTCACCTGGGTACCTAGCGTTGAATGATCAACTGATAACTTTGCAAAAGCGGCGTTGTGACGAACCAAATAGGCTTACCTACCATTTGATCGAACAAATCGTTACAGAAACCGGAATGAATTGGAATGAGGCTGTGAAACGCAACAACGACGCGCGGAATCTCAAAGGGGCAGATTGGGTGAGGTTTATTTTGGATTGACCAAGCTGAAACCACAGTGCTCATTGGATTCGCGCACTTTTACACGTTCCGACATCTTCGAGAATAATGCGGGAAAAACCGATCGAATTTGTTAAACCGTCCCATGGCCATTAAACCCTCTGATAAAGTCATCACCCCGCGCGAAGATTTGCCCGAAGGCAAGCCATAAATCTTGAATGACGCCGCTGTATCGCATCACCCACATTGAAAACCTGCCCGGCTTGCTGGCGCGGGGATGCGATTGTTCTCCCAATCTCGCGAAAGCTCAAAACATCACCAAACGGGCCATCTCGCACAAGAACATCATGGACAAACGCGAACACGCCGCTGTCCGGGTCCCTCCCGGCGGATTCGTGGCGGATTATGTGCCGTTCTAGTTTGGGCCGAAGTCGCCGATGTTGTACGCGAACATGCAGGGAAAAGTCGATGGCTACCAGGGCCAGCGGGAAATTATTTACTTTGTCACGACGGCGGAGGCGGTCGCAGCGCGAAATCTGCCGTTCATGTTCACCGACGGACACGCCATCATCAGCTATGTGAACCACTACAATCAGTTGGCCGACTTGCCGAAATTATTTTGGCATGTGATCAATGCGAAATATTGGAATGATTTCGTAGACGGCCGCTGCAAACGGCAGGCGGAGTTTATGGTCAAGGAACAATTTCCCTTGAATTTGGTCCAGGAAATCGGGGTTATGGATGAGGCCATGCGGCAGCAGGTTGAAAGTTTGGTTGCCGCTTCCGCGTTGCGGCCATTGATTAATGTGCGTCGGGAGTGGTATTTTTAATTGCGATCCGAGACCATATGATTCGATACACGACAGGAAATTTACTCGAAGCCGAAGCGGAGGCGTTGGTGAACACCGTCAATTGTGTCGGCGTCATGGGCAAGGGCATCGCGCTCCAGTTCAAACAGGCTTTCCCCGAGAACTACGAAAAATACCGGCTGGCGTGCGCGCATCACGAGGTGCAGCCCGGCCGGATGTTCGTGCATGGCACCGGCAATTTGATGGGCACCAGGTTCATCATCAATTTTCCCACCAAGCAGCATTGGAAAGGTAAATCCAAAATCGCCGACGTGGACAGCGGACTGGATGCCCTCGTGGAGGTGATTCGGACCCATCGCATCAAAAGCATTGCGGTCCCACCGCTTGGTTGCGGCAATGGCGGTTTGAATTGGAAGCTCGTCCGGCCATTGATCGAGCGCAAACTCAGTCCGTTGGCCGACGTGGAAGTGTTGGTTTATGAACCCGCCGGCGCGCCCGCCAACCGTGAAATGATGGTGGCGACGAAGTTGCCGAGCATGAGCCGGGGCCGCGCGGCGCTGCTCGGTATTTTCGGCAAGTATCTGATTCCCGGCTACGAGTTGACCATGTTGGAGATTCAAAAGTTGGCGTATTTTCTCCAGGAAGCCGGCGAACCGTTGAAGTTGAATTTCGTGAAGGATAAATTCGGCCCCTACGCCGAAACTTTGCATCACGTTTTGCAGCGCGTTGAAGGCCACTTCATTCGTGGCTACGGCGACCGCAGCCGCGACGCCAGCGTCGAAGTTGTTCCGGAGGCGGTTGCGACCGCCATAGAGCTTCTGGCCGCAAAATATCCTGACACCTTGCAACGTGCGGCCCGCGTGGAAAGATTGATTGAAGGTTTCGAGACCCCGTTCGGTTTGGAACTGCTGTCCACGGTGCATTGGGTTTTGAAGGAAGCCCCGGAATGCTGCGAAAGTTTGCCGGCCACCATTTCCGCGGTGCATTCGTGGAACGCCCGCAAGGCCGAAATTTTCAATCCGGCGCAGATCGAACTGGCGTGGGTGCAACTCCGGGATAAGGGTTGGAGCCAATGAGTTTGAAACCTTGGTACAAAATCGTCACCCCGCGCGAGGATTTGCGCGAGGGCAAACCACTTGATGCGTCAGAATTTGCCGTCCATCTGGATCAGGTGCGCGAAGGTCTCGCGCCCGCTGATTATCAAAAGCCGGAGCGTTTCTTCGAACGCACTTATCTCACCAAGAATCTCGCCAGTCTTGCCTCCGAAGTCATCCGCCGCCTGTCCGGCGAGCGAACGGAAACCAACGCCATTTTCAATCTCTCGACCCAGTTTGGCGGCGGCAAAACCCACGCGCTGACATTGCTTTACCATCTGGCCCGGCCGCGAATAAATACGCCGGCGTGGCTACCTTGCTTGCCAAGGCTGGCATCGCGGGTGTGCCCAGGGCCGAAGCAGCGGTGTTCGTCGGCACCGAGTTCGATTCCATCAGCGGGCGTGGCGGCAAGGATGGCACGCCGTTACGTAAAACACCGTGGGGCGAAATCGCGTGGCAGCTTGGCGG
>CAINDH010000101.1 GCA_903847285.1 uncultured Verrucomicrobia subdivision 3 bacterium
GCGTTTGCCGATGGCTATACGGAGTTCACGACGCACGTCGCGAACATTCAAACCCTCGCGCAGAATCAATCCGTGGATGCCACGGGCCTTGCTGCCGATAAACAACAACTCCGCAAAACGATGGCCGACGCTGCCGCCGTCATCGCCCTTGCGGTCAACGCCTACGCCAAGAAGACGAAGAACAACGCCCTCGCCGCGCAGACCGCCGTGACCGCCAGCGACATGACCAGCGGACGCGACACCGCTGCCGCCGACACCGCGCGCAACGTCCACGCCGCCGCGACTGCGAACCTGGCCAGCCTTGCGCCCTATGGCGTGACCGCCGCCAAGCTCACGGACTTGAAGGCTAAGACCGACGCCTACGCCGCGAGCCTAAGCAAACCGCGCGACGCCGTGGCCTCCGGTTCAACGGCCACCAAGCAACTGGCCGCTGAGTTCAAGGCCGCCGATGCCGCATTGGAAGAGCAGATGGATGCGCTCCTCCCGCAGTTCGCCGCGAGCAACGCGAAGTTTGTGGAAGACTATAACAACTCCCGCATCATCGTAGATTCGGGCGGTGGCAAAGCGAACGCGAAGCCAAAACGCCCGACGCTGCCAAGTCCGTAAAAATCAAATTCAGAAAACGCGACAGCCTCCAGAAATGGAGGCTGTTTTTTTGTCCTTTACTGTGGCACTGCGTTCCTCTAGCTTGGGCGCGATGTTGCTCCGCCTGTCCAAGTGGCTGGTCGTGTTGACGCTGACGCTCTCGCTCGGCGGGTATTGGGCGTTGCTGCAATCCGTGGCGTGGACGACGATGATCGCGGTAAACCTTTCCGCAAATGATTCTTTGACCGAGGCTGTGAGCAAGACTTTCGACGGCGAGCATCCTTGCCCGCTGTGTAAAGCAATCAAGGCTGAAAAAAAATCCGAGGAAAAAAAGGAAGCGTCTATCCCCACGCTCAAGAAGTTTGAGTTCGTGAGCCAAACACCGCCTTTTGTTTTTACCGCGCCGTCCGCATTCACACTGGCTGGTTGGCGTGTTGAATGTCCCGCTTCCTTCTCCACCGCTCCGCCCACGCCGCCGCCACGAGCGGCCTAATTGCTTCTTCGATTGTTCTCCGCATTGGCGGAGTTATTCCCGTTAACCCAAGCTGATTGGCTGGGTGTGAACATTTCCATTTGATTCCAAACGCTGTTGATTCAGCCGTCCGTCATGCGATCCCGTAACGCTGCCTTTACATTGATTGAGTTGCTCGTGGTGATTGCGATAATCGCAATCCTCGCGGCGTTGCTCCTGCCTGCGTTGAGCCAAGCCAAAGAAAAGGCTCGGGCGACGCGATGCCTTTCCAATCTCAAACAGATCGGATTGGGCGCAGTGATGTATTGCGGCGATAACAACGACAAGCTGCCCATGACTTCGCATGAGCACGCGTCGTGGGTGGGCACGCTGCAACGGGACACGGGCACAAATGTGTTTCGCTGCCCGGACGACAAGAATGAACAGCGTCTTTACAGTTATGCAGTCAACGACTTCCTGACCCCGCATCCGTTCGGCGCGCCGCAGTTGGACTTTTCCAAACTGACAAGCATGCCGTCTCCATCGGCGACCTTCTGGATGGCGGAGTGTGACGACCAATATGATGGCTCGGACCACTTCCATTTTGCGGACGCAGCCAGCGGCGGTTATTCCGCCGCCGTGTTTCCGCAACAGGTCGCGGTGAAACGCCATGCCGGTTCGGCGAATTATCTATTTGCAGACGGACACGTCGAACGGCTCGCGTGGTCAAAAGTCATTCAACAAATCCAGTCCACCGGTGAACGCCTCGTGCGGCCC
>CAINDH010000102.1 GCA_903847285.1 uncultured Verrucomicrobia subdivision 3 bacterium
CAAAGCACGAATGAGGAATTGCAGTCGGTGAACGAGGAGTTGCACACGGTCAACACGGAGAATCAGAACCGGATCGAGGAGTTGACGACCTTGAACAACGATATCAACAACCTGCTGGCCACGGCGCGGGTCGGCACGATGTTGGTGGATCCGAACCTGCGCATCCGCCGCATGTCGAATGCGCTGCTGGCGATGACGAATCTTACGCCAAGTGACAACGGAGCCCCGCTGGAAGTGTTGAGCCGCGATTTGCAAGCGCCGGAAATCATCGAGCTGGGACAACGGGTCGTGCGTGAGGAACAAACCTTGGAACAGCTCGTCGCCGTTGAGGGTGGGCGCTCGCTATTGGTTCGCCTCGCTCCATACAAAACCGAGACGAACGCGACGAGCGGGTTGGTTGTGACGTTGATTGACCTCACGGACACCAAGCGTCGCGAGGCGATGGTGCAAAGCATCATTGATGTGCTGCCCGCCCAGGTTGTGGTGGTGGATGAGGACGGGACCATCCGCTTTGTGAACCAAGCGTGGCGGCGATTTGGGCAGTCCAACCATTGCGCCAGTCTGGCGGGTCTGGTGGGTGATAATTATTTTGATGCGTGCCGGAAAGCGGGGCCGGAAAGTCCAGAAGCTGTGGCGTGCTTAAAAGGTTTTGCTGCCGTGCTGCGCGGCGAACTGCCGCATTTTGAATTGGAATATCCCTGTCATTCACCCACGGAGCAGCGTTGGTTCTTGCTAAATGCGAGTCCGCTGCTCGGGGCGGAGAGCACCGGCTTGGTGATTACCCACATCAACATCACGCTGCGGCGCAAACAGGAATTACGCGCGCAGCAATGGGCGTCGCTGTTGCAATCGGCGCGACATGCAGTGGTGGGTTGCGCGCCCGATGGGACGATTCAGGTCTGGAATCACGGCGCGGAAGTTTTATTTGGCTGGTCGGCGGCGGAAGCCCAAGGGCGACCGGCGGCTGAATTTTTGCCGACGGAAAATCGCGCGGAGCAACGGGAATTGCATCAACGCATCCTGCGCGGCGAAAAAATTCCCTGCCAGTTTGGCTGGCGTTTGCGGCGTGACGGAACCGTGATTCAAGTCGGCGTCACGTTGTCGCTGGCGGTGGATGAGCGGGGGAAAATTGCCGGCGTTTCGGAATCGCTTTGCCAATGCGGAGCGGGGGAACAATTCAGGGATTGCGTCATCGCCCCGGCACAATTTCCGTTGGCGGCGAATGCAACCAAGCCAAATAAATCCGATGTCCAATCCAAGAAAAACGCCACATAAGCCCGAGCTCAAATCGCTTCGCGAACGCGCCGAGGATCAGTTGGGCGCGCCGCCGCCAAGTCTTGATGAGGTCACGGCGATGTTCCATGAGTTGCAGGTCCACCAGACCGAGCTGGAGATGCAGAATCAAGAATTGCGGCGGGCGCAAACGGAATTGGAGGCGAGCCGGAATCGCTACTTCGGCCTGTTCGATCTCGCGCCGCTGCCGTATCTCGTGTTTGACGCGCAGCATGGTTTGACCGATTTAAATCTGGCGGCTTCGGAATTAATCGGCGCGGAGCGAGCGCGCCTGAAGGGACAAGCGTTCTTCCCCTGGATAACCAGCGCGCAGCAAAATGCGTTTCACCAGCATTTGAATCAGGTTTTTCTGGAGCCGAAACCGCAGGTGTTGGAATGCAGTTTGCAACGGCGCGACGGGAGCGTGCGGTGGGTGCGGTTTCATTCCCAGATGTTGCCGGTGGAAGCCGGTTCCAAAGCACTGTGTCTCTCCGCTCTGGTCGATTTTACCGAGCGCCGCGTGGCGGAAGAGGCCTTGCGTCGCAGTGAGGCGGAGTTGGAGGCCATCTACGATAATGCGCTGACGATGATGTGCCTCGTCAATGAGCAGCAGGAAATCGAATTGATGAATCGTGGCATGGTCGAGTTAGTCGGGATGAACCCGGCGAAAAACGGCAATGGGTTACATCATCCGCTCCTGGGACGCCAGCGCCCGCCGCCGATTCCGCCGGAAAATTTGATCAGTTGCATTAACGTGCAGGAACGGCATCTGGGCTGCGGCGCAGGAAGCCAATGCGAGCATTGCCCGCTACGGCTGGCGATGGCCGAGACGTTCAAAACCGGTCGCTCCTGCCGCCAGTTAGAAAGCACCTTGTGGTTCCTGCGGGGCGGATCATGGTTGGAGATGGATGTCTCCGCCTCCACGGTGCTCATCAAAGTTGAAGGCAAATCCCGCGTGCTCGTGTGCCTCGAAGACATCACCGGGCGTAAACAATTACAAGCTCAACTCATGCAGGCGCAAAAGATGGAAGCCATCGGCCTACTCGCTGGCGGCGTGGCGCATGATTTCAATAACATCATGGCGGCGGCGATGGTAAACCTAGCGATGCTCCGCACGACCATCGAGATTGATACGCCGGACACGCAAGCGTTGTTGACGGAGCTGGAAAAAGGCACCGAACGCGCCGCTGGCCTCACTCGCCAACTGTTGCTGTTCGGTCGCCGACAGGTGATGGAAAACAAGCCCATCAATCTCAATGAAGTCGTAGCGAATATGCTGAACCTGCTGCATCGTGTTCTCGGCGAACAAGTCACGATCCGCTGGGATGATCGCAGCGAAATCTGCTCTGTCACGGGCGACGCCACGATGCTTGGCCAAGTGGTGATGAATCTGTGCGTGAATGCCCGCGATGCCATGCCCAAAGGCGGCGAACTTTCTTTGCGCAGCGACGCCGTGGAATTGACTGCGCCACAAATCCAAGCCCGCCCACTCGCGCGTCCTGGAAAATTTATTTGCCTTACTGTAAGCGACACGGGTTGCGGCATGGATGCCCCCACGCTGAAACGGATCTTTGAACCGTTCTTCACCACCAAAGAAGTCGGCAAGGGCACCGGCCTTGGGTTGGCGACGGTCTACGGAATCATCAAACAACACCAAGGCTGGGTCGAAGTGGAAAGCAGCCCGGGCCAAGGCACCCGCTTTCAAGTATTTTTGCCGGCCACCGAAGTCGTCGTTCCCTCAAAAATCAAACTGTCGGCGCAAGGCGCTTTTTCTGGCGATGGCGAATCGATTTTATTGGTCGAGGATGAGGATGCCCTGCGCACGCAACTGGCGCTGAACCTGCGCAGCAACGGCTATCGCGTGCTCGAAGCGGTCGACGGCCAGGAAGCCATCCGTTTATGGGAGCAACATGGCGGCGATGTGGATCTGGTTTTCACCGACATGGTCATGCCCAACGGCGTGAACGGTCTGGAATTGGTGGAAACGCTCCGGCAACTCAAGCCCAAGCTCAAAGCCATCATCTCCAGCGGTTATAGTTTGAATCTCGTCCAACCCGAAGGCGTAGCTGACCCCACCATCCGGTTTCTGCCCAAACCCTATCAACCCCTCAAGCTGGCTCAAATGTTGCGCGAGTGTCTGAAGGAAGTGAATTGAATTTTTC
>CAINDH010000103.1 GCA_903847285.1 uncultured Verrucomicrobia subdivision 3 bacterium
CCTGAAAATGAATCCGCCGACGTGGACTAAATCGGGAAATCCGCAATGATAAGCCCGTGTCTCAACCCAAAAGGGAAGTCCTTGAAAGCAATTAAACTCATCATCATTTTGGCTGTGATTTGTGTGAATCATCTGGCAGTTGCCGACGTCGGCAATCGTGGCGCGTGGGGTGACCAAGGCGACGGCACGTTCAAGAACCCGATTTTGTCGGGCGACTTTTCCGATCCGGATGTGATTCGGGTCGGAGGCGACTATTATTTCATTACCTCGACTTTTCAATACTCGCCCGGCATGGCGGTGCTGCACTCGAAAGATTTGGTCAACTGGCAATATCTCGGCCATTGCGTAGCCGATCTCACGCAGCTTGGACCTGAACTGAACTGGGATCGAATGAACCGCTACAATCGCGGCATCTACGCCGGTGCGATTCGATTTCACGACGGCAAATTCTGGGTGTTTTTCACGACGATGGACGAAGGTGTGTTTATGACAACGGCGACGAATCCCGCCGGCCCGTGGTCGCCGGTGACGCGCATTTGGGACAAGTCTGGTTTTGATGATCCGTGTCCGTTTTGGGACGATAACGGTCAGGCTTATCTGCTTTTGAGCACGCCGGGCAAACAATGGTGGACGCACATTTACAACATGAGCGCGGATGGAAAAACCATTGATCCTGCGAGCGAAAAAATCTTGGACAACTACCAGTCGAGCGAGGGCAACAAAATTTACAAGATCAACGGCACTTACTATGTCTTTCACAATCAAGTCGTGCCGCACGGCCAGCGTGTCGGCGTGATGATGCGTTCGACGAATATTTTCGGGCCATACGAAAAGAAAATCATCCTGGAAAACTTTCCCGGCCGATATGACCGACAACCGAACCAAGGTGCCTTGGTTCAAACCGAAGCCGGCGACTGGTGGTTCATCACGCATCAAGGTCGTGGCGAGAACGGGACTTTTGACGGGCGACCTGCACATTTGCTGCCGGTGACCTGGACTAACGGTTGGCCAGTTCCGGGTTTGATTGACCGGAATGGCGCTGGAACCATTTTGTGGAGCGGGAAAAAACCGATTAACGATTTTCCGATTCAAGTCCCGCAGAGCGACGATGATTTTTCCAAGCCCACGCTGGCACCGCAATGGGAATGGAACTACCAGCCGCGCGCGGAAAAATGGTCACTGACCGAGCGTCCCGGCTGGCTGCGCCTGCACGCCTTCAATCCGCTGCGGCCAGGAGATTTTTTCAAGGCAGGCAACACACTGACCCAGCGAATCATGGGCACCGGCGGCGGCGAAGTCGTGATCAAGCTGGACGTGGCGGGCATGGCCGATGGACAAACGGCAGGACTGTGCATTTTTTGGAAAGAATTTTGCACGCTGGGAGCCGTGCAAGAAAACGGCGTCCGTAGAATCGAATTAAACAATGATGGCACGAAAACCACTGGCAGCCAGTTGAATTCAAACTCAACAAATGTCTGGTTCAAGGCGACGATCGATGATCTGGGGAGCAGCAATTTTTTCTGGAGTCAGGACGGGATAAAATTCACGGCCATTGGTGACGGTTTCAAATTTGGCTGGGGAAATTATCGCGGCACTCGTCTTGGTATTTACTCTTATAACAACATGGCCGAAAGCGGTTTTATTGACATTGATTTCTTTAATTACACCTACGCTGACCCGCAAAATAAAAAGTGGAGAAGCTTTGCATCAACCCAAGACTGACTGATGAATATGTCAGTCGTTCGATTCAATTTGATTCGCTTGTGTGACAAAATGCGATGCTTCAGGGTGGAATCCCAGAACTTGGCGACGGTCGCGTAGTAGCGATCGCTTGGTTGATGGATTTAAGCTCAATAAAATTCCAAAGCAAAGAGCGCATAAGCCAGTTGCCATCGGTTGCCGGAAATGACTTTTTGAACCCCATTGAGGCTCATTTTGGTGAATTGAAGGCAGGCGAACGAAATGTGCTATATGCCCTTATTTATCAATGTAAGTATGGGTTCTTGAGATATTTTTAGAATCAAAACCGCATAAACAATGCTGTCCCAACGGGATTTATTTTCTTCAGGCGTTTATCTGGCGTTCCAGATCTGACACGGTTTGCAGCACGCTGGCGAACGAGGGCGGCGGGGCGGTGAACATGTCGCGCATGGCTTGATAGTCGCGTTCGAGTTCGGCCAGGCGGAAGTCCGGCGGCGTGAGGCGGAAGGTGCCGGGCTGGGCCAGATCGTAGCGCGCCCAACTGGCCGCGAAAAACCGGCTCTTCCAATCCGCCACCCGCTGGCGCAAATCGCCCCGCGCCAGGGCGCGACCGGCGGAGTCGTGCCGGGCCAGAGCCGCCATGTCGGAATAGTGGCGGGAAAAACGGTCGCGCATGGGCTGGCCCGGATGGCGATGATGTTCGGCGTGCAGGATGGTGGCTTTTTCCCAAAAGGTGCGCTCTAGCTCCAACGCCACGAGTTCACAGCGGAAATCCTGAAACGGGCCAGAAAATTCCTCGGCCATCCACGGTAGCACGCAATGGGTGGCGACTGGCCGCTGGTCAGTCAGGGAGCCGAATTCCATTTTGACGGAGCGTCCGAGATAAGCGAACCCGGATGGTTCGCGCGTAGGATAATGAAACAGCACCACGGGCGAATGCGTGGCGGCATCCACCTGGAATTCCATCCAGCCCAATCCGCCGGGGCGCGGCCCGAGCGATGCTTGGGCGAGACGTTCCAACTCCGGCAGGAAGCGGTCGCGCACGCTGGCGATGCAGGCGGCCTCCAGTTCATGCATGCGCTCGGTGCGCTGATGGCGGCTGACGCTTTGTTCCACAACTTCCTCGCTGATGCCGAGGAATGACGGACTGACGGAAAGGTCGATGTCCTCGGAGAATCGGCCGATCACGCCGAAGACCTTGGACAGCGAGGTGCCGCCTTTGAAGACGAGTTGCCGGCCAAAGTCCGGATGGGCGAATAGCACAGCCAGCGTCCAGGAAACCCAAAAATCTTTTTCCACCATCACGGGCAGCAGACCGCGACGGGCTGCGGTTTCGCGGATCAGCAGCGCCTGTTCGTCGGCCGAACGTTTGAAAAATTCGAGTTTCACGATTTCATTCCCGCCAGTTCACGGAAGAGCGGATGCATCCATGCCGGAGCCAGCGAAAGGTCTTGCAACAATCGCTGCCGCTCTTTCGCCGGCAGCGTGCGCTTGAGGTGAGCCAGGCGCGCGGGCGTGATATGCTTCTGGCCAAGATGCCGCAAGGCCTGCGTGAGCAAGCCGGTCAGGCGTCCGGCCGCCGCCATGTTACGCGGCGTGGTGCGGCGCAATTGAATTTCCTGCCGACCGATCTTCACAGTGCGCGACGGGCCGTCGGTGAGAAACACCGCTTTGGCAGGCACTTGATCGGACAACCCGAGTAGATTGGCGGCGTAAGCGCCGGCGGGTTGCAGCCGTAGCCGATCTTTACCTGCCAGCGCCTTGGCCACTTTTTGAATATCCGGCGACAAGGTGCCCAGCTCGAGATGCTGGCGGGGATATTCGTAAAGCCCGCGAGCGAGGCGACGGATCGTTCCCTTGATGGCCAAGCGCGACAACGCCTTGTCGATAGCATCCCGCCCGCCGAGATCGAGAAATTCAGTGGGAGTGAAGGTGGAACCCCTGCCGCTGCCGTAAATGCGGCTCTTGAGCATGGAATCAATGGTTTTCACTCGTTTTTACTCTGAACGTTGTCAGAAATACTACCTATTATTTCTGACATATCGGGAGGCTTTTCAAGCCTTAAATTACCAGCACAGGTTAGAATGAATGTCAGAATGGCAGGCCTCAAGGCCGGCGAGAAGATCACAGACATGAGGTTCGGGGCGGGCCAGTTGCCAACAGGCGGCGTCGCGGGCGACAGCATACGTGATAAGCGGCGCGTCCCATGTTCCGGCAGTCATGCTGATGTAGTCAGCACGACGGCGGACAAGCCAAGCGCGGAGTTCAATATTGCCGAGGGCGCATTGGCGCGAAAGGTAAGCGGTGACTAAGTCACGGTTGATTGGCGTGGGGTTTGGTTTGACCGTGACCAGTGCCAGATTGTAAGGAGGTATACTCCCCCACCCTCTGTCAGTAGGTTTTTCAGCATGGCCATGGCTTGAGGCTTTAAGTAAACACAAGATTTCCGGTTTATGGCGGCGTAATTCGTCCGCCAGTTCCGCTGGCAGTTTGGACGCGGGGCGCACGGCTAGTCCTTCGCTGGGGCGAGGTTCCAACTCAAAGCCGAGGCTGCCGACGTGCTGGATGAGTTCGGCGGCAGTCATAGCACGAGTTCGTCTGGCTGGGGTGTTTCCAACCCGTCACACCGTAACATTTCAATGTTTTCAAGGGCTTCATCGGGCTTATGAACAGTCACAGGCAAAACGGATGTGACGGCTGCGAAACATGAGTTTTCACCTGTGTTGGCAATGGTTGTTACGGTGTGACGGTTGGCGGACGGGGTGTCGGGCAGGTAACGGTCAAAAGCTTCCTGAAAATGCTCCAGCAGGTAGCCTTTGGCTGTTTCACCCGGGCCGACGCCGGTGCGAATGGTGCCAGGATAAACCGCAAACGGCCGCAGTTTGCGCGAGAGCCAACTGGCATGGACACCATGGCCGTGCCGTTCATCGCACCAAGGACGTTCTTCCATCTGGTTGAGCCGCTCGACAATGGTAGCCGTGGTTAGTCGGTCAGTGGCCTCAGCGGCGAACAGATCGCGCAGGTCGCCGAGGAGCAGCGCGCCCCGACCTTGAGCCTCGAGGTCGGCATTCGCGGTCAATTGCGTGAAGGCGGTGCGAGCACGGTCCGGCCACTCACCGCCGATAATTTCAGCGATGGCCATGAGCGGCCGCCAATTGTCGGCGAGCCGGTTGAAGCAATTCGGCGGCAACACCGGATCGCAGGCTTCAACCTGCTTAAAACGATCGCGAGCCCAGCGGGCCAGTTGGCGGTTCAAATCGCGTTCGCGGGTGATTCGGCGTGAATCAAATCGGCGCTTCACCTCGCCGGGCTTGGCGCGCACCAAGCGGATCTGAATGGAACGATCATGCAGGGTGCCTTGCAGGTGGCCAATGCCGGCGAGCACTGCCGGTGCAAACGCGCTGAAGCTACGAACCTGATTGTTGTCACCTTCGCAACGGTAAGCGCGAGCGCCGCGCTTGTGACCGGCATTGAGCAGACCGCGTAACTCGTCGTTGTTGGCCAGGTAGGTATCCACCTCATCCAGCGCGAGGATGGGTTTATGTTCATCCACAAGGCGGAACAACACCGCCGACGTGAGGCTTTCGGTGCGAAGCGAACGCGGAGTGACGCTGCACACGACGTCGAGCAACGTGGTTTTGCCGCAGCCTTTTTCCGGCGAAAAAAGGTTAAGGCGCGGCGTGTGAACGAACGCCTCAAAGCAATGCGTATGACAAACCCAAAGCGACAACGCATCCGCCGCACCCGGCGGCAGCGCGACGTATTCAGAGAACATCGCAGCCACGGCATCCAGCACTTGCGCGCCGTCCACCGACTGCTCCGACGGTTCGGGATCGTAAATATCGACGCCAGAACCGCTGGCGTTGGGATCGGATATTTCAGGACGCCGCTGTTTAACCTCGGCGTCGAGAGTGGCCGTGCGGATGGAAAGTTTTTTGGCCTCAGACTCTCGCACGCGATCGTATTCGGCGGGCGAGAGTTTGGCCAAGGCGGCAAACGCGGCGTCATCGGCTTCGCGTGAACGACGGATGATACCGGCGGCGGAAGCGGGCTGGTCACGTTCGTCGAGCTTTAGCGATGGCCAGGTCTGCTCACATTCGCCGGGAATAAACTTAGATGATTTGCGCGACCACTCAATCCAGAGCGCCAAGCCAGCATCACCCAAGGTTCGTTTCAGCGAGTAGCCGGTGGCGATCCAGACGTCGCGGTCGTCACTGGGCACAGGTAATAGATTGGCTTTGATTTTCAGTTCCAATGCAGCAGCCAACTCAGGCGGGCATTCACTTGGTGCGGCTTGGGTCAAGACGATTGTATTTTTCGCCGGAGTGATTTCTAATTCGCTCTCATGAAAATCAGGCACGGCGATTTCCACAGCTTCCGGATTGTAATAAGCCTCCGGATCCCACGACGCAAAACAGAGACGCTCGGGATTTTTGCCACTGGGATCAATGTCATGGCCGGTGGTGACTTTGACGTGGTTGCGCACGGCGGTGAAGTTGTCGGTGTGAGTTCGGTCTAACCGAGCACGATACACCGCTTTGATCCCGGAGGATGGCGAGGCATATACCAACACAACCGCAGGATCGGTGATCAGTTGAGTGCGTAGGCTGACTTGGGCAGCGGCGTCAAGGTGGTCAAAGTCAGTGACCACCAGGCCAGAGGGCTGCACGAGACTGGTGTCGCCTCGACCATGGAAGACCCCGGAAAACATGAATGCTGGCAACGCGGCTTTCAAGTCCTTCACAGCTTTTTTGGCTTCGGCCTCAGAGCCGGTAGCTTGCAATGCTTTCGCGTAGAGAGTGCGAATGTTTTCCGCAGCAGGGCGAAGCTCGTGACTGCGAAGCAAATCGAGCGCCTCGGCCAGAGTGCAAGACTTGGGATTTCTATCGCGCACATTATCCACGCGCGAAAAGTGAACGACCGGCTTGCCGCCGGAAAGAACAGGAGTAGAATTCATAGGAGTTAGTTATTTGCCGTCGCTTCAGCCTGGTCGTTGAGCGACGGCATTTTTGTTAGTTCAGTTGGTTGGCGTTGCTAACGACTTCAACATTTTTGAAGATGTGCGCTTTAAGGCTGGCGTAATCCAACAAACGAATGCCCGTTTTGGCGCCGCGCTTGCGGAGACAAAAGGAGCGCACCTGTGGTGTGAAGTCGTTCTGGGCGGTGGGCAGGATTAATTCATTCAACGCGGACCGTGAAAGTCCGGTGAATGGACAACGAACTCCCGGCGGCGGGAGACGAATGAATTCAGGTTCAGCCGGCGTTTGGATGCGCGGCGGAATTTGGATGGTTTCAGTGGTTGTATTCATAGCTATCTGGCGACAACTATGAACAAACCCGAAAGTTAAAAAAGGGAACCGAAAAAAAAGTATTTTCCCTTATTACCGCTGCACGCGATGAACGTGGTTTCGCTTCTGTCCTTTGCGCAAACCGCGCTTGTCGGGCAGGAGTTTAATGCCCAATTCTTTGGCGCGATTGCGAATCGTTTTGATGTCGCATTGAAAGGTCCGATCACGCCTCCTGATCTCTTTTAGAATCTGCCGCGCCGTAAAGCCGACCCGCTCGAGCCGCACCCATTTGGAGCCTTCACACACAAAATCCTCGGTGGGTTTGCCGAGTTTAATCTCAATATCGGAAGCCAGTAATAACACCATGCCGACAGGATCCTTGGCGAAGGGCAACGCAAAGCCAAGCACCGGATGTCCTTTGCAGATCACCGCTGAGTCATTATTCCAATCATCCAGCAACTCCACAAACTTGGCCACGGCCTGAAAGTCTGCCTGATGGACGGCTTCCGTGAATAACTTTAACAGGATGTCGCCAGCCTTATCCGGGGAATTGTTTTTAATGTGGTAATGCAAGTTACTAGCCTGCATGAACAGGTCACGATTCGCCAACGCCTTGGGGCCAAACAGGGTGGCAAATCGCTGCTCCTCATGCGACAACTCCGATAAATAGCGCTCCACTTTCCGTTTGGTTCTCATTGGGTGATATCAGGTAGTTTGTTGATGGCAGCGCGCTTGGCGTCATCTGCGATTTTTGTGTAGTTGCGGGAGACCGCCTCGGTCTCGTGCCCGACAATATCCATGGCCACGCTATCGCTGACACCGGCGGATTTTAATGCGCTGGTGGTGTTGTAGCGCAGCGAATGGAAACTAATGCGGCTGGTTTCGCGCCGCGCTGACCTGCCCTTTCCCGTGCCTTGGTGATCACGCTTTTTGACGAGTTTTGCTTCCACCATTACTTGGTAAAACGCTGCGGATAATTTACTCGCATCCTTGCCGCGCAAGGTGGGACAAAGCGGTGCGTCGGGATTATCTCCCACCAAGGTAAGCAAATGACGAAGGAGCGGTTCAGCCAGAGGCAGCACCTGGATACGACCGGTTTTTTCTGTCTCGACTGATACCACGGCTTTGAGCAAATCCACTTCACGCCAAGTAAGGTTCGCGCAATCGCGCAATCGCAAGCCGGTGTAAAACCCGATAAGAATCATCGTTCGCCATTCTGAACTGTCGGTATTCAACTTCTTTTGGACTTCTTTTGAATCGGCGGCGGTGAGTAATTTCGTGATCTCACTCGCTGTGAATGGCCGACGGTTAACTGCTTCAGTTTCGATTGCCTCAATGTGTTCAGCCGGGCTGAACTCTAATTGGCGTTTGGCGACGGCATTTGAAAATGACGCTTTCAACACCTTGACCGCCTTATTCACCGTGCTGGGCGAAACCCGATTAGCGAGCTCCGCCTTGAAATCCTCAACTTGCTTTTCCTGCAAGGTTGTCAGCGCCCGATCCGCCCGAGCACCCAGGAACTTCATAAACAGATCCACAATGCGCCGATACTCAACGATGGTTGCCTTGCTGGCATCAGTTTTACCAGTCAGCCAAGTATCCAGCCAACTGCGAATGGTGTAGGTTGTCAGTTCACCGCCAGCAATTTTGACAAACTCTTCGACATTCGACTTGAGAATATCATGCGCTTGGTTGGCAGCCAATTTTCCGTGGGTCTCCTCGATAGCCGAACAAGTCTCACGAATCAGTTTTAGAGCTTTCTCGTTGGATAATTTCCCGTTGCGGGCCAAGACCGATGCCCGCTCGATGTTCACGCAGATGGTTTTTGCAATCCGTTGATTTGAGGTGCCGGTAGAGCGAAGTCGGCGAAACCCTTCAGGGTCATAAAACGCGCAACACCAGTTCGGTTTGCCGGGCAATTTATGAATGCTTGCCATTTCGGTATAACGCTACGGTATAACGCACACAGGTGTCAAGCGTATCGTAAATGTTGTGTTTTAATGGATTTCAGGCAGGCAAGCATGGCTAAAAAGTCGTGTGGGTTCGAGTCCCACCACCGGCACCACTTCATTTTAACCAATAAATACAGCCTTAAACGAGTCAATAGTCCGGAGTGGGTAGTCAGTAGCTCGTAGCAATCAAGCCATGGCGCTGGCTATCAACTCCTGACTACTAACTTCTGACGGCTATTTTTATGCCATACGACCCCACCAAACCGGCGAACAATTCGCCCATCGTCTACGCTGAATTGCGCAACCAATTCGCGGGCTTGAACGATGACATCCAGCTACGCGCCACCTTCACAGATGTGAACGACGCCATCACGGCGGAAGCCTTCGGAGCGGTGACGAGTCTGTCCCCGCCGGATTTCATTATCAGCAATCCGCCAACTCAAGCCCAAGTGCAAGCCATCGGCGATTATGACTATCAGCTATATGTGGCGTAGAGCCGGACGTGAGTTCTGGTGGACGGCCACAATGGTAAGGTAGCCGCGTTGCTGCGGCTTATGCTGCGGTTAAAATCAATACCCAAGGCATCCAGAAATGGACGCCTTTTTTGTTGGGTGGGCAGTTCAATGGCTGCTGAAATTCTGTTTGTAAATCATCAGCCCGATGCAGGAGGCTCCAATCAAGGCGGCAGCGACGACTCCAATGAATAGCTTGGTCTTGCGTTTGCGTTCCCATGGTTGCAAACGAGGAAACAAGAGTTTCCCCAGAATAGTAAATGGCATAAATCTCCTTTTGGGATGCCTGAAGGAAATATCGCTTACATGAAAAACCGCGACAGTTCCAACCCTCCCCTGCGAAAGATTGAAACACGCCACTACGGCTGGTTCAACCGAATTGTTTCAATTTGAATTTTCACCGTAATGGGCGAGAATCCTGCCGTGAATCTCAAACTCATTTGCCGCTCGTTTGCATGGCTGGTGGTCGGCGGGGCGCTGAATCTTTCCGCCCAAGGCACAACGTTTTTTTATCAGGGTCGGTTGAATGACAACGGCAGCCCGGCCACCGGCGCTTACGATTTGCGCTTTGCCCTCACCGATGCCGCTGGCGGCGGCAATGCCATCGGCGTGACACAGACGAATTTTGCCGTGCCGGTCAGCAGCGGAATGTTCGCCACTAACATCAATGTAGGCGCAGTCTTCACCGGCACGAACTACTGGCTGTCCATCGGCGTCCGCACGAACGGCAGCACCAACGCCTTCACTCAACTACTTCCGCTCCAGCCGGTGTTACCCACGCCCTACGCCATTTTCGCCAACACCGCGAGCAACCTGCTCGGCGCACTGTCGGCCACGCAACTCGTCGGCACGCTGCCCTCAGCGCAGGTGTCGGGAAGTTATTTAGGCTCGGTCAATTTCACGAATGCCACGAATAACTTTTTCGGAAAATACTTCGGCAACGGCGTGGGCTTGACCAACCTCAACGCGACGATGCTTTCCACTGGCACGGTGGCGGACGCGCGGCTCTCCACGAACGTCGCGCTGCTGAACACGAACCAGATTTTTTCCGGCATCAACCAGTTCACCAGCGTGAGCAACACTTTCACCGGAAATTTCTTCGGCAACGGGCTCGTCGGGTGGATTCCCGTTTCCGTGACCGCCACGCAAGCGATTCGTGATGCTGGGTATCTGCTGCTCAATTCCAATCTCACCACGATCACCCTGCCGCCGACCAACACTTTATTCGTGGGAGACATCGTGCGCATCTCCGGCCCGGGCGCAGGTGGCTGGCGTGTGGCTCAAGGCCAGGGCGAAGCTATGACCGGCTATTTTTTAAGCCCTACCAACGCCGCGTGGTTGCAGGCAAATGCCGCGAGCGCCGGGTGGCGCGCCGTGGCCGCTTCGGCGGATGGAATTAAAATGGTCGCCTCTGCCATCGGCGGCGGGGGGATTTATGTATCTGCTGATTCCGGCCAAACGTGGAGCCAGGCGAACGGCACGTTCTCGCCGACGTGTCTCGCGTCTTCTGCAGACGGCACAAAATTATTCGGCGGAATTTTTGGTGGCGGCATTGTTTGCTCGACCAATTCCGGCGGTTCATGGTTTCTCGGCAGCGGTGCGCCCACGACAAATTGGAATGGTATCGCGTGTTCGGCGGATGGCTCCAAGGTTGTCGCCGTCATCAACCTTGGCCGCATCTACACTTCCTACAATACCGGCATTACCTGGTCACAGCAGTCAAACCCGCCGCTCCAGACGTGGTTTTCCGTCGCGTGTTCCGCCAATGGTTCAAACATGGCGGCGGTCATCTACGGCGGGAAAATTTACACGTCGGTAAATGCCGGCGTAACCTGGGTGCAACAGGGCAATTCCGCAACAGCTAATTGGACGGGTATTTGTTCCTCCTATGACGGCTCCAAACTCGCCGCCTGCAGTTTTAACGGGAACATTTACACCTCGCTGGACTCTGGCGCGAACTGGACGCAGCAGACAAATGCCCCGACGACGCGCTGGTATAGCATAGATTGTTCAAGCGACGGCGGACGTATCGTCGCCTGTGTGAACACGAATGGCGGCATTTACGTTTCTGCGAACTTTGGATTGAACTGGACAAAGCAAGCCGTGGCCGACCAAAACTGGTATTCTGTCTCCTGCTCAGACGACTGCACTCGAGTCATCGCCGGCTACGCCGACACGGTGTCCACCGGCGCGTTGTATTACTGGCAACCCTCCGCGCAAATCACCACCACCACCATGGGCATCAACGGCTCCGTCACCGGCAACCGCGGCTCGGCAGTGGAACTGCAATACATCGGCGACGGCATCTTCATGCCCATCGGTGGCACGGGAACGTTTTGGGCAAATTGAAGTTAATCACCGCCCTGCCCGACTGGATTTCAGCTCAAAATAAAACAAGGCCGCGGGCTCACGTGGCCTCGTTTTTGTTTTAAATAGCATTACGCCGACACTGTCGTCTCGATGCTTCTCGACGGCAACTGCGGTTGTGTTTCATCCGCCTTGTGGAATTTCACGCTGACGATTTTGCTCACGCCGTGCTCCTGCATCGTCACGCCGTAAAGCACGTCCGCCATCGCGATGGTGCGCTTGTTGTGCGTGATGATGACGAACTGCGAGTGGTTCAGGAACCGTTGCAGAATTTTCACGAAACGAATCACATTGGATTCGTCCAGCGGGGCGTCCAATTCGTCCAGCACGCAGAATGGGCTGGGCTTCACCTGATAGATGGAGAACAGCAGCGACACGGCCACCATCGTCTGTTCACCGCCGGACAGCAGCGAGATGCTTTGCAACTGTTTGCCGGGAGGACGCGCGATGATTTCAATTCCGCTTTCCAGAACATCGCCCTCGTCGGACATCACAAGATCCGCTTTGCCGCCGCCGAACACGTCCACAAACATCGCGCGGAAGTTGTCGCGGATTTTCTCGAATGTCTCCAAGAACATCTGGCGCGTCTGCGTGTTGATGCGGTTGATGACTTCCAGCAACTGCGTCTTGGCGTTCACCAGATCGTCGTGCTGCGTGGTGAGGAATTGGTGGCGCTGTTCGGTCTCTTCGTATTCTTCGATGGCCACGAGATTCACCGGCCCCATCTCGTCAATCTTCTGCTGAAAGGCGACTACCTGTTCGTTAACGGCGTTCCAATCTGTGCCTACGCCGGCGGCGGCCATCTGCTCGGGCGTGAGGGTTTCCACCTGCGCCGGGCCTTCGTCGGCGTGCGTGATAGTGATGCACTCGCTGCGGATGTCGTCGAGGTTCAGGTGATATTTGGACTGCACTTTTTCGCGCAGGTTCTGGACGGTCATGTTTTTCTGAGCGAGTTCGATCTCCACCGCACCACGCATATTTTGGATTTCCGTCAGCCGGCTCCGCTGACCGCGCAACGTTTCTTCGCGCCCGGAAATTTCGCCGTCCTGTGAATTTTTTTGGCCGACCAGTTCAGCTGTCACCGCGCTGACTTGTTCGCGTTCGTGCTGCAATCGTTCAATCTGGCTGCGTGAATCCTGAATCTCAGTCTGCGCCGATTCCTGACGCGAAACGAACGAGGAACACTCACGCTTGCGTTGTTCAACTATCTGGGTGAGTTCGCGAATGCGCTGCTCAAGCGCGGCAAGCTGAAGTTTGAACGAGGAGGCAAGCTGCTCGTCGGACGCGAGCGCCACTTTGCTCTCGGTCAACGCCGCGTTGGCAGCGTCGCGCTGCTGGCGCAAATCTTCCAACTGCTGCGTGAGCGTCGCAACTTGCTCCTGACTGACGCGTTCGCGCGCTTCGAGTTCGTTCAAGCGTGCGCTCAAGGCATCGCGCTTCTGCATACCTTCGGCTTCCTGTTCAGCCAGGCTCTGCACTTCAAACATGACGGTTTCAATTTTTTGATGTAACAGGCGGTTGGAATTTTGTAGCGCCTTGAACTCGCCTTCGCGCGTGGCGATGGCAACTTCTTGGACGCGCAATTCCGTCTGCGCTTGCTGCAGGCTCGCTTGCAATTCCGTCTGCTCGCTCAATAATTCGCCGCGCTTGCGGCTCGCATCCTCGACGAGTGTTTGCAACCCGCCCAATTCCGCCTGCAATTCCGTGATCTGATTTTTGCGGCCAAGGATGGACGACGGCGCTTGGCCATTGCCGCCCTTGCTCAAATAGCCGCCTGTGTAAATACCGTGACGGTTCAACAATTCGCCGCCCATCGTCACAAAGTCGCAGCCCGCGTGACTATTCTGGATTTGCGCCGTCGCCGTTCCCAAATCAGCGGCAATAAAAGTGCGACCCAGCAACGATTTCAAAAGCGGCTCCACCGAAGGCTCGGCGGAAATGACGCTCATCGCGTGGACAATTTTTCCAGGCAGCAACTCCTGCGCTTCCATTTTTTCGGACGGCGCCATCTCACCGGCAAACGCAAGCTGCTTTTCATCCTGATATTGCTGGATGGCCAACGCGGCGACACTGGCTCTTCCGGACTTGTTCGTATTCAAGTCCGCCAAAATTTCCTGAGCCGAAGCGGTCTGCTCAGTCAGAATCAGCTGCAAGTTATGTCCGAGCGCATTTTCCACGGCGGTGACAAATTGATCCGGCACCCGAATGCGATCGGCCAGCGAGCCGATGACGGAACGCGACTGGCGCAATGCCGCCACCGCACCCGCATCAAAACCTTCGTGCGAACCTTCCAACTGTTCCAGCACCGTGAGACGTGAACGCTTGTCGGATTGCTGATGTAAAAATTTGTCCTGCTCAACCGACGCCGTCTGCAATTCCGTCTGCAACTCGCGCAAACGATTCTGCCGTTGCTCCACGGAACCCCGCGTGGTGGCGACGCTCAACTTTTCCAGTTCCACGCTCGCCGTGAATTCGTGGAGGCGTGAATCCAAGCCCGTGCGCTCGGTTTCCAACTGGATTTTTTCCGCCGATAGTTTTTCGAGCCGGACAAAATTGCCCTGCTTCTGAAGATCCAGCGCGGTGATTTCGTTGCGGAGCCGCGACAGATCCTGCGCGGCAGAAAACGCCACCGCCTGCGCCTGGCGCAACTGCTCCTGCCCTTCGCGCAATCCATTCTCGATCTGCTGCAGGACTTCACGCTTCGATTGCAAAGCTTCACGATGCTGATCTAACGCCGCCTCGGCCACCGCCAGCCGCTCGGTGACAGAAATCAATTCACTTGAAGCCGCGTGGCAACGCTCCTCGGCTTGCGCGATTTCCACGAGGGCTTGGGAATTTTGCAATTCGATTTCCGCGAGGCGTTCCTCGTTGAACTGGATGCGGCTCTCGTTGCGGTCGATGCCCGCCTTCAGTTCCAGCCCGCACTGCTGCTGCTCGGCGACTTGATGCTCCAGATCGGAAAGCAGCTCGCGCAGCTTGGAAATTTCGCTTTCAAAACGCAGCACGTCATTCGAGCCGGTCTCGATTTCGTTGCGGAGATTTTCCACCGTGTTCTGCCGTTCGGAAATTTCACCCGACAACACATCGAACTGATGCCGCGCCAATTGCGTTTCGAGATGCTGCAGCTCCTGCGAAATTTGTTTGTAGCGCCGCGCCTTGCCGGCCTGTCGTTGCAGCGAACCAATCTGGCGCTTCACTTCCTTGATGGTGTCTGCGATGCGCAGCAGATTTTGCTCGGTGTATTCCAGCTTGCGGAGCGACTCCTTTTTCTGCGACTTGAATTTTGTGATGCCCGCCGCTTCCTCAAAAATCATCCGGCGATCTTCCGGCTTGCTGGAAAGAATCTGCGTGATGTGACCTTGCGCCAAAATACTGTAACTCGTGCGCCCGATGCCCGTGCCCATGAACAACTGCTGGATGTCTTTTAAACGGCAAGGCGTGCGATTCAAAAAGTATTCGCTGCCGCCATCGCGAAAAATCCGGCGCGTCAACGTCACTTCATCGTAGCTCACCTCGACCCCCGCCGCTTTCAAACTTTCTTCGCCGACGCCGCCGAGCGTGAGTGAGACTTCGCCCATGCCCATCGGCTTGCGACCGTCCGTGCCGTTGAAAATCACGTCCGCCATTTCGCCGCCGCGCAATGCCTTCGCCGATTGCTCGCCCAGCACCCAGCGAATCGCGTCGGAAACGTTCGATTTGCCGCAGCCGTTAGGCCCAACGATAGCCGTGACACCGGGCTGAAAGTTCAGCGCCGTCTTGTCCGCGAACGACTTAAAGCCAAAAACCGTGAGATTCTTGAGATACATAAATATGCTTGAGCAAGGCAACCAAAGCTCCCGTTTCGTGTAAAGCGGAAAACACAATATGTTGTGCACAATCCAAGTTGTGGCGCTACTAATTGTGAATAACTATGGTTTGACTTGCGCAAGCCCCTGCAAATTCCACCTCGTGGAGACTATAATTTTTTGCAAGTCAGATGAAATTTCAGGGCTCTACAACGGCAGAAGGCAGGTGTTGAATTGAGCGAATCTCCACGTTGCGATAATACAACTCGGCACCCTCGGTCTGCAAACTGATCGCGCCAGACACGAGCGCGGCTGGCTCCGCACCATCCAGCCGCTGTGCGTGGTGCAAGCGCATCACAACATGGCCGTTGACGATGTGGATGCTGTCGCCGTTGTAGCAGACAAGTTCGAGCGTGTTCCATTCGCCGCGCGGTTTTTCGGCATCCACATAACGGCGGCAACGGTTGCCGATGGGTTTTTTCTCCACGAACAAAACCGGCTTGCCTTTCGGGTCATAAAAATAAAATGGCCGGCTGTTAGTTCCGTGCGCATCGGTTTCGATGCGCGACGGAACAGTGATTTGCGTCGCGATGGCGTAAAGGTCGCCGAAGTCATGTTCCTGGATTTGGAATTCAATCGAGCGCGGCCATGACTCGCTGCGAAAGCCCGGCTCGCCATGGACGAAGTATAGCAATCCCGCATCGCGAACGACGTTAGTGCGCGAAGCCCAGCGGCGTTCACCCCACTTGACTTGAAGGCGCAGATGAAAATTCGTGAACGTCTCGCTGCTCGTGATCGTGCCGAACCCCTGCCCTGAAACATGAATCGCCGGCTGATCATCAACGGTTTCCACGGTGAAGACTTTGAGCGGGTCGCGATTCTTACCGATGGGTTCGAGATAATTTCCATTCGTGCTGCGCTTCAACCCGGCCACATCCCAATTATAAAACGGCTTGCTCAAATAACTTTCCCAGCCAGCCAAATCTTTGCCATTGAATAGTGGCCGCCACGGCTCGTCAGCGACGCAGACGATTTTTGAAAATATAATTGCGGCAAGGAGAATGGTCAGTTGGCGCATGACGGAAAGCTATGCCCGCAGAAAAATCTGTGCAACCGGATTCTCTTCTAATTTCCGGTGTATGGCTTTTGCAGCTTAAGTGGCGCAGGCAATTGTTCCAGCTTCACACCGTCGCGCTGCCAAATGATGGCAGCCACCTTCGGCACATACATCTGCGTTTCCGCGGGGAGCAGTGTGGCGATACGTGCGTAGGATTTCGTCTTCCGACGAGCGAGTTCTTTTTGCACACGCCCCTCGCCGCAGTTGTAGGCGGCGACAGCCAGCCGCCAGTCGCCGAACATCCCGTAAAGCCGCCGCAGATGTTGCGCCGCGGCGCGTGCCGAAGGCTCCAATTGCTTACGTTCATCAAACGGCCAGAGGCTCAGGCCGTATTGTTTGGCCGTCGCCGGCATTAATTGAAACATCCCTAACGCGCCCGCCGGGCTGCGAGCGCGGGTATCAAATCCCGATTCCACTTCTGCCAACCAGACAAGCTGCTCCGGCACGCGTTCGGCGGCGAACACCAGCTTCAGCTGCGGCACAAATTCCACCGCCGCTTTTGGCCACGGCTGCGGCGCGATTTTTTTAATCCAGATATCCTGCTCCGCTTTGAAAGAAGGATTCGGTGGCGGCGCATTGGTTGTGGTAGATGGGGAGAGCGCTTTTAATTTTTCTGCCGCATCAAAATAATCCAGTCGTGCGCGCAACCATGCGGCGTAGGGCTGCGTTTCCTCATGCACTTCGAGCAACGGCATAACTGTCGTTGCGGCGTCTTTCAATTGCGCCAGGTCGAGGACGTAATCGCCGGTGAGATACGTCTGGTAATGTTTAAGAAAATCATCCACCTGCGAACGATCCACGGACTGCAGGGCTTGCAACACCTCATCGTCTAGATGCTCCTGTGCGAATTGCTGGGCGGCATCCAGCAGAGCAGTCGCGTCGAGCGGTGCATCATTCGTTTGGGCTGAGGCAGCAAAGCAAAGGCATAGCAGGAGCAAAATGACAGCAACGGATTTCACGGAAGAAGCTCATTCCGCCGCGACAAATTTAACATCCACCGGCGAACCGATTTTCAATTCCTGTCCCGTCGGCGTAATTTTTCCCGTGGCTGGATCAATGGCAAATGCCACAGCGTTGTCGGACTTCTGGTGCGCGGTAATGAGCCAGCGCCCCGTTGGGTCAATTCCCAACCCGCGCGGCAACTTGCCGCCGGACGAAATGTTTTGCACGAAAGTCAGCTTGCCGGACTTATCATCTACGGCAAAAACGCTCACGCTATCATGGCCGCGCACAGTGCAATAAACAAACTTGCCGGAAGGGTGAACCAGTATTTCCGCCGCCGTAAAATTTTTCGCCAGTTCCACATCAGGCGGCAAGGCAGAGATAGTTTGCATTTCATTCAGTTCTCCAAAGCCGCTCTCCCAACCCAAAACGGAAATCGTGCAACTAAGTTCGTTCAAAACATACGCCGCGAATCCATGTTGATGACCAAAAGCGAGATGACGGGGACCCGAACCGGGTGAAATCTTGAATTTATGAATCAAGCCGCCAGCCAACTCGGCATCATGAGCGGGCAATGGAAAGATGAACACCTCGTCAGTTCCCAAATCGCACCCCAACGCAAAACGGTTGTCGGGATCCGCACGGATGAAGTGTGCATGGGCAGACTTTTGGCGGTTTGTGTTGACTCCACTTCCAGAGTTAACCAGAGGCTGTCCAGCCCGGCCGATGCTGCCATTAGTTTCAAGCAAGTAAGCGCCAAAACTGCCGCCTCCGTAGTTGGCAACAAATAATAGCTTTCCCGTGGCATCCACACTCACATGGCATGGCCCATCACCAGCGGAGGTTTTTTCATTGAGCAGTGAGAGTTGACCGGACTTTTTATCAATCGCAAACGCCGCGACGGAGCCACCGATCCGGCCGTTAAAATTGCGGATGCCGTTGGCCGAATACAAAAACTTTCCATCCGGTGAAAGATTCACGAAACATGGATTACCAATAGCGGCGGCCAACTCGGGTGCGGAAAGTTTTCCCGTGTCTGCATCCAGCCGCGAAACGTAGATACCCTGACTTGAGACGTTCGTGTAGGTTCCAAAATAGACGAGGAATTCTTTGGCGGGCGCACTGACGGCTAACGCCACTGTTGCGAGCGCAACAAAAATTTGTCTGGCCGCAAAAGTTTTCATAGGACGAATTCCAGTTCCTGCCGGTGCGGGATGATGCCGCGCTCAAAAGCTAGGTTCAGGAAACGACGGATGGACTCGCGCCCCTTATCACCGTAATCAAGCGTCCAGTGGTTAACATACATCCCGACGAATTTGTCCGCGAGGTCGCGGCCCATGTCGCGGGCATACTGCAACGCGTGCTGCACGGCCTCTGGACGATGATCCAAACTAAATTGAATGCTGGCGGTGAGCGTGTCGGAAATCTGCTTGCGCACGTCGGGAGCGAAGCGCTTGTGGATGACGTTGCCGCCAAGCGGGAGCGGTAAACCGTCCTGCTCCCTGCCCCACCAGACGCCCAGGTCTTCACACAGCACGAGCTTTTCGTTTTGGAATGTGAGCTGACCTTCGTGGATGATGAGCCCAACTTCGGCGACACCATTTTTAACGGCCGCAAAAATCTGGTCGAACGGCACGACGACATAATTGAATTCATTTGCGGTTTTGCCGAGCCAAAGTTGTAGGGCCAGAAATGCGCTGGTCATGGTTCCCGGCACAGCGATTTTTTTCTTGGCAATTTCTTCGCGGGAAAATTTTTGCTTGGCCACAAGCATCGGCCCGTAGCCATCACCCATGCTCGCGCCGCTGGGCAGGAGCGCATATTTATCCGAGACGAAGGCGTAGGCGTGGATGCTGACGGCGGAGATATCCAGTTCACCACGGGTGGCACGCTCATTGAGCGTCTGGATGTCCTGCAAGATGTGCTCGAACTGAAAGCCGTGCGTGGGAATCAAATCCTTCGCCAGCGCGTAGAACATGAAAGCATCATCAGGATCGGGCGAGTGGCCCAGCGTCAAAGTCGTTTTTGCCATGCGCGGAAATTAAACCACGCAAACATGGCGGTCACGACGAAAAGCTTCATGAATTGAAATTCCGGCATGAAAGAAAAACATCCCCGGCCCAGCACGCACGCGCCCTGATGGATTTATTCGCAGCCGACCGTCACCTCCTTATCGTGCACGGTTTGAAAATAGCCACGGTTAATCTAACAGGCGCGTGCGTTGTGTTGGCTCCTTGGATTTCAGCCGCGATGGCAAACGAGAAGTCCCACAACTTCCGCTGCCAGCGCAGTTCCCCACCCAAACTTAACAACAACCGCAACCGATTTCATTTAAGCAAAGCCGATGCCAAAGTCGCCAAGCTGATTTTGCAGGGAATTTCCGAAGACCAGACGTTATTCCATAAATTTCACTGGCGACTTTTTTTCAGCGTGGGCAAAAAAAATTTATTAAAATGGATTCAGTCCAAATTCCCGGTGAAAATGTTTTGACTTGGAGCGCGAAAAATCTAGACTGCGCCCTCGTTCGTGGATGGGGTCTTAGCTCAGTTGGTAGAGCGTCTGAATGGCATTCAGAAGGTCAGGAGTTCGACCCTCCTAGGCTCCACCATCCTTCGCCGAACGTATTTTTCATTCAGCGGTCAGCACTAACAGTGATACCCCTTGGCGCGGCAGGTTGAATTTCACATCCGCAACACCGGATTTTACTTCCACTTGCTCCGGCGAAAGTAATTCAGCCAGTTGCCCAGCTTTCTCCAATTCACCGAATTGATTCTCACTAATCGGAAACGGCGAACCCATTTTCTTCCACACCTCGAACGCGTTGCTGTGCTCGGCATCAATACGATAATGCGCCAGCTTCGCCTTCGCGAAAGGGACGCCGCGCAATTGCATACTGACCGCCGCGTCCGCGCCCGGCACATCGTCATCGTGATAATGCCAGACCAGCACAGCGATTTTATTTTTGTCAGCGCTCGCGTAAGCGGAAACATCGGCGGGGCCACGCACATTGGATTTGCGGATGTTGTCGGCAGTTAGCGCCGCGCTACTCGTCACGGTGATTTGCTGTCCGCTCATTTTTGAAAACATCCGGAACACATTCAACACCGGGTGATCCAGTCCTCCGCTGGCAAGCTGGCGGAACCCCGCAAACGGCGGATAACCCGCAAAGGTGAACGCCCACGTCAGCGCGCCTTCAAGGTTCACGCCGTATTTGTCCGCCAGTTCCAGCGCGCGCGGAAAACTAGCCGCCGTGTAGCTCGAATACATCGTGCCGTTGCGATAACCCATTTGATTACCCTGACACGCCGCGCAGCCTTCAGGATCTGATTCACCGATGATGATGGGAATATTTTTCAGCTCGGGATATGACTTCACGATGCTGAAGCCGGAATCCATCGCGTTCAACTGATTCGCCATCGCCATCCGCACATGACCGTTGGTGAACGTGGGTGAACCCTTCGCATGGAACGCGATGAAATCCAGCGGCGTGCCGATCTTGCCCGTCGCGTAATTCGTGCCGCGCAAACAATGCTCAATGAAATCACGCGTCCACTTGCCGCCCGCGCCTGCGGAGTCCGGTCCGCCCACGCGCGCCGTCGGCAGCGCGCGGCGCACACCGTCAACCGCGTAGTCGTGCAACTTGTAAAAATCCGACGGCTTCGCTTTCCAATAAGAACCGTTCGCCTCGTTCCACACCTCCCAATACCATGTCGATACTTCAGCTTTGCCGTAACGCGCGATACAGTGCGTCACCCATTGGAAAATTAATTCGCGCCATTTGTCGTAATCTTTCGGCGGATACGCCCAACCCGTTTCTATGTCTGAATACTTATCACCAGGCTGCCAGTGATGCTGATACGGCTGTGGATGTATCGAAAGCGCCTCCGGCATGAAACCAATCTGCGCGTAAGGTCGCACGCCGTTCGTGAGGTAAGTGTCGAAAATTTCATCGAGAATTTTCCAGTTATAAATCGGCGCGCCGTTGGTGTCTTCGGAATAAACGCCGGTGGAACCCCACTTCAACGCCGGCGTGCCGTCGCCGGAACAAAACAAATTATGCGCGCGAAAATAAATCTGCTTGGGTTTAAGCGCGCCGAGTTCGCCGATAAGCTTTCGCCCTTCCGGCATCGTCGCATAGTTCGGCTCGTCCGCACCGAAGAACCGCCAGATGGGTTTCAATTCACCCAACGGCTTCGCCGCATCAACGGTGATGGTAACGGGAAATGAATTACTGTCCGCCGCAAAAAGGTTCACAGCGGAAAAAATTCCGAGAACGGCAACCACAAGTCTGATTTTCATAAAATATTTACTGAACGGCGACTAATCTGTCCTGACAACCGCTGATTTCCATCAACGTAGTTAGCGATTAATGTTTATCCCGCAACCCGGCGGGCAAATGGTGTAGCCGCAGATTATGGGTGAGCGGACGCTTCGACAACTACCGTGTGCAAAGTGAACTTCCGACAACATTCGCCAGCGCCAAAATTCCGTTTGACAGTTTCACACTTCAATATCAATCTATCCGCATCCGTTGATTTGACGGACTCATAAAGAGTGGTTGAGGGACTGGCCCGCTGACACCACGGCAACCGATTGAATTTAGTTTCAATGACAGGTGCCAATTCCAGCTCGAGCATCATTAGCTTGGGAAAAAATGAGAAGAGCACAACCGTTTTGTCGCCCCTTCTCCTTGTGAGTCGGGGCTTTTTTATTGCCCAAATCAAACCAGGTAGGGCCGAGCTGCTGCTCGGCCTTGGTGAAAAAGTTTGGGTGGCGCAGCAACGCCGCCCTACCAGATAGAATTTTATGAGTGAAAAGCATCAAGGTTTCATGAAGGCGCTCAAGTGCCGCGAATGCGGTCGCGAATACCCGCTTGAAGCCACGCACGTCTGCGAATTCGACTTCGGCCCGCTCGAAGTCGCCTACGATTACGACCGCATCAAAAAATC
>CAINDH010000104.1 GCA_903847285.1 uncultured Verrucomicrobia subdivision 3 bacterium
TAATCCACCGTGTCGAAATCCACGATGCCGATCTTGCCGATGCCCGCCGCGGCGAGATACATCGCGATGGGCGAGCCCAAGCCGCCGGCGCCGATGCACAGCACGCTCGTGGCTTTGATCTTCTTTTGCCCGGCCAGACCGACTTCCGGCAAAATCAAATGCCGGGAGTAACGACGGATTTCTTCATTGTTCAATTGCATAATCGAGGCCGACAAAATAGGTCAAAAGCCGAATAATGCAAGTCACGCCATCGGCGGGCAGCGGCTTGGCCGGGAGTGAGGTGATACTTACCGCAATCCAAATGAGGACGCTTCCCGTCGACGAGCGCAGGGTCAGGCAACTAGTTTTTCAAAGCGGGCAGCGGCGGCATCCCACTCGGCGGAGTTTTGTGGCTTGAACGTTTTCAACTCAAACGAATTTCGCACCACTTCGCGCGCGGCGGCGTGTGATTCAATGTGGCCGAGCGCCATCGCTTGAATGAGGATGTTGCCAAGCGCGCTGCATTCCGTCGGGCCGGCCAGCACGGGAATCTTGAGCGCGTTGGCGGTGCACTGGTTGAGCGTCGTGGCCTGACTGCCGCCGCCGACGATGTGCAACTGCTCAATTTTTTTGCCGGTGAGTTTTTCCAGCTTACGCAGCGTGATGCGGTAAAAGAGCGCCAGACTTTCGTAAGCGCAGCGGACATAAGCGGCGTGGCTTGCCGGGACGGGCTGGCCGGTTTCTTCGCAGAACCCGGCAATTTTTTTGACCATGTCATCGGGCGCGAGAAAGCGGGCGTCATCGGGATTGATGAGCGAGACGAATGGCGGCGCTTCGGCGGCCATGGTTTCCAGCGTAGCGTAATCGTATTTCCTGCCTTCCTTGGCCCACTGACGACGGCACTCCTGCACGATCCAAAGGCCGACGATGTTTTTCAGCAGGCGCACGGAATTGCCGTAGCCGATTTCGTTTGTGAAGCCGAGCGAGCGTGATTGGTCGTTAATGACAGGCTGCGGCCATTCCACGCCCATGAGCGACCAGGTCCCGGAACTCAAGTAAGCCCAGCTATTACCGCTCGCTGGAACCGCCGCCACCGCCGCGCCCGTGTCATGCGAGCACGAGGCAATGACTTCGATCTGTGGCAACCCGGTCTCCGTGGCGAGATGTTTTTTCAACGGCCCAAGCTTCGTGCCGCTGGCGCAAATCGGCGCAAACATTTCCTCGCGCAACTTGAGCGCAGAAAAAATTTTCTTGGACCAAGTGCGCGTCTGCGGATTGTAAAGCTGCGTGGTGCTGGCGTTGGAAACCTCGTTGCGCGCCACGCCGCTGCAAAAATAATTAAAAGCATCGCCGATAAGCAGGAGCTGCTTGGCGCTGGCGAGTCGTTCCGCCGGTTCGGCGGCAAGCTGGTAAACCGTATTCAGCGCCATGAACTGGATACCGGTTTCCGCATAGACTTCCGGCCAGCGGATTTTGGCGTTCACGTTGTCCACGCCAAGCGCCGTGCGCGAATCCCGATAATGCCACACGGGCGAGAGCATCGTGCCACGTTCGTCGTAGAGCGCGTAATCCACACCCCACGAATCGCTGCTGATGCTGGCGAGGGGTAGTTTTTTTTCAGCGGCACGTTTCAGGCCGACTTTCAATTCATTGAAAAGCCCGTCCAGATTCCAGTGCAACGCTCCGGAATTTTTCACCGGGCCGTTCGGAAAGCGGTGCAGTTCTTCGAGGGAAATTTTTCCGTTGTCGAGCGTGCCGAGCATGAGGCGACCGCTATCCGCACCAAGGTCGCAGGCAAGATAATGAGTAGGCATAAAGAATTTCGCCCGCATCTTACGGCAAGCGCGCACGGAGTCAAAATTTCTTCCCTGAGCGACTGCGGGGCTGCGGCTGGCGGCAGCCTAGAAAATGAGACGGGCGCAGCCCGAAGGCTGCGCCCTGATTGCGATTCCTAGACAAACCCATTCCCTTAATCCCGTCTGCGGATCCCTAACGCAATCAAAAACGTTTTCTCAATCGCCCCCTCACCTGCCGTGGTGTCGGAGACGCCAGGCTGCCCTTCGGCTAGATTGTTAATCCCGCCACCTTCCACCCCTACCGATGGCTGCCGAGCCTGATAATGGTCAACTTCGGTGCGCTGGGCGGTTGCCTCGCGTAGTTCGTTATTCATGATTGAGCGTTGGCCTCAAATTACTCGTAGTTGCCCTACACTAATCCATGCGCAAAACCCGAGAAGAACGGCTCAAGAAATTTAAAAAAAGATTTGCCGGCGGAAAATCTGCGGATACAAGGCCGGCCAAACGCGTAGCTGACTCAAGTTAAGACTGCATTTCCCGGTGAAGCCAGGCGCGGGCGAAGGTCCACGAACGTTTGACGGAGGCGAGCGATGTGGCCTGCGCCTCGGCGATCTCCTCCAGGGTAAGACCAACAAAGTAGCGGAGTTTCACCAACTCGGCTTCCGGCGGATGCACGGCGGCCAGTTTTTCCAAGGCTTCGTTCACGGCGAGTAGTTGCTCATCATCCGTGCCTTCCGTGGCGATTTCCAATGAGGCGACATCCAGATGCGTCTGGCCGCCGCCGCGGCGTCCGGCTTGTTTGCGCCGGGCATGATCCACGAGGATACGCCGCATGGCCTCCGCCGCCGCCCCAAAGAAATGGCTGCGGCCATGCCATTGATTTTCGGCGTCGCCCCCCAGACGCAACCACGCTTCATGCACCAGCGCCGTGGGTTGAAGCGTATGGTCCGAACGTTCGCGAGACATCTTGGCGGCCGCCAGTTGGCGCAACTCAGCATAAACGAGCTGGAAAAGTTTTTCCGCAGCGTTGGTTTCGCCAGCTTCAATGGCGTGCAACAGCACGGTGACGTCGCTCATTCGGGGTGCATGATGCAAAAAAGTTTTTTCAAAGAAAACGAAAAACCCCGGCGCTCGCTTCCGCGCTGCGCCGGGGATGAATTAGATTACCGAACTTTTTCGGCAATCAAGGCTTGAAATAATACACGTTGGAATCGTCACTGCCGGCGGCGATGGCGGCGGCGTTGCCGGAGATGATCATGGGCCAGTTCATCGCGGTAGTCGCATACTTCCACTTCAGGTTGCCGGCAATATCGTAGAGGTAGAACGTGCCGGGGGTTGGAACGCCTTGGACGATGTAGCCGTCGGCCACGGTCACAAATTGGTGGTTGGCATCAATCGAAGTGCCGTTGGGATTGTATTGCGTGGACTGGCTCCACACCGGCGTGCTGGGCGTGCTGCTTTGATTGGAATACAGAAAAATTTTACCAGCCGTGCCCGCGTTGAAAACGGCGGAGACGCAAGCGCCGTCGTCCGAGATGGCCACGCTGCCGCAGCGGGTGCAACCTGCCTGCGTCGCCGTCCAGGCCGGAGCATTGGCGCCACCAAAAAAAGCGGACGTGTTGAAGTAAAAAGCTTTGCCGAGACTGCCTGCAGCGGCAAACCCGGATCCGTCGGCTGCCATCGCGACCCAGTGGATGGTTCCTAGTGAATTCCAAACGACCGGAGCGGACAGCACGCCGTTCTGGTTTTTCATGAGCAGAACAAACCCCTTGTAAGTGCCGGCGACAATCCATTGGCCGTCGTTGGAGATGTCCACGGAAACGATGTCATCCCCCGGCACATTGCTGGGCGGAATAACTTGTGGCGCGGACCAGTTGCCGCCGGTGCGCTGGGAAAAGAATATCGAGTCGCCGGCCGCCACGAGCGACGAGCCGTCGCCGGAAAGCGCCACTTGGAGGAACCGCCCGTTGGGGCTGGCCACGACGGTTTTGCTGCCGGTGGCTACATTGTAGGCGTTGATAAAGCCGATGTAATTTTTCCCCCAGCCGACACTTGCAGCCCAAGTGCCATCGCGCGACAAAGCGACCGAGTGAATGCCTTCGCTGGACTGAAACTCATCTTTCCAAAGCAAATTCCCTTGGGCGTTCCACAAGTAAGTGCCGACGGTGGACACCGGCGCGGGAGCCGCGGGTGGGTTGATGGTGCCGTAGATGTGGTTGTAATTGCCGCCGACTACGAGCTTTCCGTCGCCAGAAATATCAACGGAGTTGACGAACAGGCCGATAGCTTTTTTCCAGGCGGGGGTTTTGGGTTTAGGAACCCTAGTGGTTTTGGCGGTGGTTTTCTTGGCAGCTTTGACAGTGTTTTTAAGGACCGTCTTCTTGCTCGCGTCCTGGCTGCGACCGTTTTTTTTGGCGGTGGTTTTCTTTTTCATTTTTGATTCCGTTCAGTTTGGTGGATGTTGTCGTCTAAATTTTCCCCATTGGTGATGCTGGACTATTTTCCGCCGCGATGAATCGTCGGGTGTGCGCGCCAAAAGTTATCAGCCTCCAGCCGTTGCGCCTGTGCGCCGGGCAAATCCCCCGCTTGTTCCGCCACCTGCACCAGATTGGTGAACGAGGAGTCGAGCAGCGTGGCCAGAAATTCCACGGAGGGATTATCCAATAACAAGTCGCGCGCCTGCGCGGTGGAGCGGTCCGCAAAGTCGCGTGCTTCCGGCCAGCGCTTGAGTTGCGCCAGCAATTGGGATTGTTTTTGCCAGCCGTGGGTCAGGTCAATCTTGGACCACAGGTGGCTCGGGCGCAGTAATTGGGCTTCTGAATCCCGGGGACGCACGGGCGGCAAAACTTCCGGATCCATTCGCATCATCGCCTCCGCGACTGCCGCCCGCAGTTCATTGGCGACGGCGACGCGGGCCAGCGCGGCGACCGGGTCGGCGGCCTGCTCGCCGGGTTTGGGATACCACGCTAGTTGGTTGGCGAGGTCGCGGCGAAACTCGGCCGAGCGTGGATATTCAGTCACGAGTTGTTCCAGCAAGGCCAGCCGGCGTTCTGACCGCGCCATTTTTTCCGGGCTGTCCGGCAGAACGCCATCCACATCCAAGCCCAAGGCCCAGACGAGGCCGGAACGGGCAAAGGCATCCTGCGGATTTTCCCGCAGCAGTCCTTCAAAAATGGCGACGGCGCGCGGCTGATACTCCTTCACTCCGGAGGTGTCGCTCCACCATAATTTCGAGTAGATGATGGTGTAACCCAGGTCAGCGCGAAAGGCGCGGTTCGTCGGCTGCTCTTTTACTAATTGCTCCTGGATTGCCAACGCCGAATTATAGGCTGGGACGACGACCTGCTGGTAATCCGCGCTGACTTCTTTGGCGTTGAATCCATAACGCAGGTAAAGCCGCCCCAGCTCCGCCCGCAACGCTGCATCCGTGGCGGGTTGTTCTAAAAAATGCTGGTAACGATCCAGCGCTGCCCGCATCAGCTTCACACGCAAGGGCTGCATGCCGGGCGCTTCCCACAGATCCTCGTCCGCAACCGTGAGCAAATCACTGACAGCGGCACGGGCCTGATCAAAATTTTCCCCGGCGCGAATTTGCGTCTCCTCCGCAAGCCGACGATGCTGTTCGGAGATGCGAAATTGGGTGTAAATGCCGATGATGCCCAGCAGCAGCGAAAGCACGACGACTGACACCATCGTAAAAATCAGCTTGTGCCGTTCCACCATTTTTTGGAACTGATACCATCGACTGGGCGGGCGGGCGATGACCGGCTCGTTGTCCAGATGTCGCTGGATGTCCGCCGCGAGGCTGGTGGCCGTGTCGTAACGCCGCGTGCGATTCTTCTCCAGACACTTCATCACAATCCAGTCCAGGTCACCGCTCAACTGGCGAATTAATTTTGGCCCCTCGACGGCGCGGCGTCTGGCCGCCGTGGTGAGATCGTCGCCAGCCAGCGTCGCCAGCCGCCGGCTGGGGCGAGCCGGTTCCGCCTCGCGAATCGTCTTGCGCATGACGTCAATACCCGACGCCATGATCTTCTTTCCGTCAAAGGGGGTGCTGCCCACGAGCAATTCATAAAGCAAGACGCCCAGCGAATAAATGTCACTGCGCGTATCAATGTCCATGCTGCTCATCTCGGCTTGCTCCGGACTCATGTAGGCCGGCGTGCCGATGAACTGAAGTAACTGCGTATAAACCGTCGCCTCCGTGAGCCGGCCTTCCGTCGCTTTGGCAATACCGAAATCAATCACCTTCGGCACCGGCACGCCGTCGTTCAACGTTACGAGGATGTTCGATGGCTTGATGTCACGGTGGATGATCCCTTTTTGATGCGCGTGCTGAATCGCTTGGCAAACTTTGATGAACAGGTCAAGACGTTCTGGCGTGCCGAGGTTGGCCTCATCGCAGTAATCCGTGATGCGAATGCCGCGCACCAGTTCCATGACGAAATAAGGCCGTCCCAAATCCGTCGCGCCCGCATCCAGCACCCGAGAGATATTCGGGTGATCCATCATCGCCAGTGCCTGCCGCTCCGCCTCGAACCGCGCGACGACCTGATTGGTGTCCATGCCCAGCTTGATGACCTTCAGCGCCACGCGACGGCGCACCGGCTTGGTCTGTTCGGCCACATAGACCACGCCGCAACCGCCTTCGCCAATCTTCTCAAGCAATTTGTAACGCCCGATCATCTGCCCCGCTTCTGGATCCAAAGCCGCCGGTTGATTTTTTGAAAGTCTCGGCAAAAGCGAACCGGCGGGTGCATCCAGAAATTTCCCCGCCGCCTCCAGATCCGCCCGCAGCAAGGCCTCGACCGCCGCGCGCAAACCAGTATCGCCCGCGCATTCGCGCTCCAGCAACGCCGCGCGCTCGGCGGGCGCAGCCAATTGCACCGCCGCGTCAAACACGCGCTTTTCCCGCTCGTGATTTGCGCTCATGCGTTTGGTTTTTACGGCATCCATCTACTTCTCATGCGTAAACGAGCAGCGGCCCGGCCCAAAAAAATTGTGAAATAGTTTTCCCATGGCAGTCGCTGACGCCAGTCCGGTTTGATTTGCGGACAAAATCTGAACGTCTTTGCGCCCGGTTCAAGAAAAAAGATTGGCCGCGACCAAATCCAGCGCCCCCACCCGTCTGGTGAATCTTTCTCAAGCTAACCATGAGTTATCCGATAGCCAACCGGCCCTAAAACAATTGCCAACCGCCGCCATCGGCGTATCGTGTGCGAACCAAAATTATGAGCAACCAACTGGATCAACTCAAACAATTCACCACCGTCGTCGCGGACACGGGGGACTTCGCCTCCATCAAACAGTTCGCCCCGCGCGATGCCACCACGAATCCCTCGCTGATTCTCAAGGCCGCGCAGATGCCCGAATACCAATTTCTGCTCGCAAAGGCCATCGCCGACAACAAGGCCAAAGCGAACGGCAAGGAATTGCTCGCACGTGTCCTGGATGATCTGACGATTTTGTTCGGTTTGGAAATTTTGAAGATAGTTCCCGGCCGCGTTTCCACCGAGACAGACGCCGATCTTTCTTTCGACACCGAAGCGCTCGTGGCGAAGGGGAAATTATTCATCAAGCTTTACGAAGCCGCCGGCATCCCGCGCGAACGCATCTTGGTCAAAATTGCTTCCACCTGGGAAGGCATCAAGGCCGGTGAAATCCTCCAGCGCGAAGGCATCAATTGCAATCTTACCCTGCTCTTCTCGCTCGCCCAGGCCGTCGCCTGCGCCGAAGGAAAAATCAAACTCATCTCGCCGTTCGTCGGTCGCATCATGGATTGGTATAAAGCCAAGGAGAAACGCGATTTTGCGCCCGCCGAAGATCCCGGCGTGATTTCCGTGAAGGAGATTTACAGCTACTACAAAAAATTCGGCTACGCCACCGAAGTCATGGGCGCGAGCTTCCGCAACATCGGCGAGATCACCGAGCTGGCCGGTTGCGACCTGCTCACCATCAGCCCGAACCTGCTCGCGGAATTGCAGAAGACCGAGGCGCCGCTCACGCGCAAGTTGAGCGTGGACACCGCGAAGGCTTCCAGCATCGCGAAACTCCCGCTGGACGAAAAATCCTTCCGCTGGCTGTTCAACGAAAATGCGATGGCCACCGAGAAGACCGCCGAAGGCCTCCGCTCCTTCAATGCCGACGCGCAAAAGCTGGCTCAGTTCGTGGCGGCGAAGTTGTGATACCGATTTTGGAACTGCGCAAAACTTGACTGCGCGGCTCAAAAAATCTATCGTCTCCTTCCTTTGGTTGGTGGTCGTAGCTCAATGGTAGAGTCCCAGATTGTGATTCTGGCTGTTGCGGGTTCGAATCCCGTCGGCCACCCCATCCTTCGCTCCCCGCTTCGCTGGGAGCTTCGGCTCGGCAAGCCATCCTTCGCAGACTTGGCAGTTTGGTTTGGTAATTAAAGCGAAGGGTGCCGCGCCGAAGAGAAACGCAAGCGGGCCATGTCGAACTTCACCAAAAGCTTCGGCTCGGCAAGCCATTCTGCGCAGACTTGGCAGTTTGGTTTGGTAATTAAAGCGAAGGGTGCCGCGCCGAAGTGAAACGCAGGCGGGCCATGTCGAACTTCACCAAAAGCTTCGGCTCGGCAAGCCATCCTGCGCAGACTTGGCAGTTTGGTTTGGTAATTAAAGCGAAGGGTGCCGCGCCGAAGTGAAACGCA
>CAINDH010000105.1 GCA_903847285.1 uncultured Verrucomicrobia subdivision 3 bacterium
CGTCGAGTTCCTGACCAACCTTGAGGATTTCCGACGGATGGCCGAGGCGACCCCAGGACATATCGGTGATGTGGAGCAAACCGTCGAGGCCGTTGAGGTCAATGAACGCGCCGAAGTCGGTGATGTTCTTGACGATGCCCTTGCGGATGTCGCCGGGCGTCATCTCGGAGAGCAACTTGCCGCGCTTCTCGCTGCGTTCGGCTTCAATCAATTCGCGGCGGGAGAGAACGATGTTCTGGCGCTCCTGATTGATTTTGACGACCTTGAATTCGTAGCTATTGCCGACGAATGATTGCAAATTTTTCGGGGTGATGACGTCAAGTTGTGACGCGGGCAAGAAAGCCTCCACGCCGACATTGACGACCAGACCGCCTTTGACCACGGCTTTGACTTTGCCCATGATGCGGCCACCTTCGTTGCAGATGGAGAGAATCTTGTCCCAGTTCTTTTTGAACTCCGCCTTTTCGTGCGAGAGGACGACCGTGCCTTCTTTGTTTTCGAGTTTTTCGATGAGCACGTCAATCTCGCCGCCGGCCTTGGCCGATTCGGGATCGAGAAATTCGTTAAGCGGGACGATGCCTTCGCTCTTGTAACCGATGTCCACGAGGACTTCTTTGTTACGGACTTCGATGATGGTGCCTTTGACGATCTGACCTTGAGCAACGAGCGATTTGCCGCTCTGCTTCATGGCTTCTTCCATTGTGAGCATAACTTTTACGGGGATGAACTACGGGAGGCTTTTTCGTCCACTGAGGAAGCAGCAGATTTTGAAGACTCCATTGCCTAAAACTAACTAACGCTGCCAGGGCAACGGAGGTTAAGGGTTAGGTTGATTGTTAACTGTTTTTTCTCAGCCTTGGTGAACGACCCGCACACGCGGCGTTCAGGCAGGCTGGAGAATACGGGAAACTTGCAGGATGGCAAGGTGGAAGTTGTCATTCATGGCAGACTTACAAGGTTACTCAATCATGTTCTATTCTTAATATTTCTCTTGGCCCGAAACGAATCGGTGGGCCAGCAGCGCACAAAACCCATGTATTTGTTTGACTGTTCAAACGCATCAAAAAATATTCAGGTGGCTTGCCATTGCAATCTATCTGCACAGCAAAGTTGGCGATAACATCTACGGCAATCGGATGTAATGCTCGAATCACCTCTGGAATTCGCGGATCGTCTGGCTTAATGGGGTCAAACTCATTCGTCAACGATGAGTGCAGCATTGCAAAGCAAGCATCAGCAATCTGCCGTCTCTCTGCCGGTGTGCGTCCATCATCGGGTGGCTGATAAATGAAAATGGCACCGATGATGACGAGCAGGACGACAACACCGAAAGCGATCAAAAGAAATTTTCGGGCTCGTTTCATGTCGGCTAACAAGATTCCTGACGCTATTTGCGTCATTCCTCCTTGTCGAGAGCAATCTTGTTTTTCAGCGCCGTCGGCGTGGCATCATTGTAGTTCATCCGCCACAAAATGAAAATCTCCGTAGGTGCGGCATATCCCGCTGTTGCACCTGTGGCGCTGCAACTGTTGCGGGTTTCCCACCAATCGGCGGCACCAGCGCACCGTGTCCTTGGCTGACTTCATCATATGGAGAAACCAAATTTCCACATGGTCAGGCGGGAAATCGTGGCGCTATTTTGAAAATAGCGCCACACAAAGTCATTTCTCCATGTGGTGAAGTCATTCCACCACATGGTCAAGTCACCAGACCATGTGGCGAATCGAGCAAACCATGTAGTAAAGTCATCCGACCATGTGGCGGAGTCAGTTTTCTACGTGGTCCGGTTGCTTTCCCACATGGTGGAGTCGTTTCACCACATCACGAAGTCATCAAACCACATGGTGAATTGGTTTTGCTACATGGAAAAGTCATGGCAGCAGATGGAAAACCTATTCCGCCACGACAGGAAGCTGTCTTGCCAAGACGCCAACGCCTAATCCCCCAAGCACGTTCCCACGCGCCGGGCGGTTTCTATCCACTGATGATCCGTCGGCACGGCTTTGCGTTTGCCGGCGACTTTTTCCAACGGAATCGGCTCCGTGCCATCGCCGCGCGCCGCAACCATCACGCCGAAAACGCCTTCGTGGATAAGATCGCCGCACGCGCTGCCGAGGCGCGTCGCGAGCAGGCGGTCGGTAGGCGAAGGCGTGCCGCCGCGCTGGACGTAACCGAGAATCGTCACGCGCGATTCCAGATGCGTGAGTTCCTCCAGTTGTTTGGCCAGTCGCATCGTGTTGCCAGTGTGCCGTAATTCAAGCTCGGCGATTTCATGCTTGGCGGCTTTTTTATCCGGCAAGTTTTTGGCGCGCTCCAATTTCTTTTCGGCGGATAGCAGCGCGCGGGAATCGTCCCGGCTCATCGCGCCCTCGGCCACGGCCACGATGCTGAAATTCGTTCCATGCTTGCTGCGCAACTTGATGGCCTCGGAAATTTTCTCCACGTCGTAGGCGATTTCCGGAATCAAAATCACATCTGCGCCGCCCGCAATGCCCGCGCCCAGCGTCAGCCAACCCGCGCGATGCCCCATAGTTTCTGCTACGATGATGCGATGATGGCTGTGTGCCGTGCTGTGCAAACGGTCAATGGTTTCCGTCGCAATATCCATCGCCGTCGCAAAACCAAACGTCGCGTCCGTCATCGCCACATCATTGTCAATCGTCTTGGGCAGCGTGATGACATTCAGCCCGGCTTGGTGCAGGCGCAGCGCATTTTTTTGCGTGCCGCCGCCGCCGAGGCACACGATGGCATCGAGTCCCCACTTGTCGTAATTCTTCACGATGGTGGGAATCATGTCTTGGGCGTGGCCATCAATCATCATGCGGTGAGGCTTGTCCCGGCTCGTGCCGAGAATCGTTCCGCCGACAGTAAGGATGCCCGCGAGCGTGGAGCGATCCAGCGTGAGCCGTCGGTTTTCTACGAGCCCGCGAAAGCCATCGCGAAAACCGATGATCTCCATGCCGTAATAATTCAGCGCCGTCTTGCCCACGCCCCGGATGGCCGCATTGAGGCCCGGGCTATCGCCGCCCGCCGTGAGGATGCCGATGCGTTTGGTTTTGGAGATCTTGGAACGTTTAGCCATGCCGGAAACGATTTGAAACCGCCGCAAATTTTTTGTCGAGCAGAAGATGGAGAATTTTTCTAAACCGGCTTACGGCTTGCGGCGCAACCAACACAAGGCGGACAAACTTCCCAACCACGCCACGCCGGAAATGCCCGCGCCCAGTTGAAACGCGCGGTCGTGGTAGAAAAAATGCAAACGATGTTTGCCCGCCGGAACTTGCACGGCCTGGAACGCGACATTCGCGCGCAGCAACGGCGCGGGCTGGCCGTCAATCGTCACGCGCCAGTTGTGATAATACGTCTGCGCCACGACGACGAGCGATGTTTCGGCGGCGTCAACTTCGGCATCCACCGTCTGCGTGGCGAATTTGGAATTAATTATTTTGGCGGCGGTTTGATTCGTGATCGTGACCAGTGAACGGGCGGACGAGGGAAGTAAAACGATTTTGCTCCCATCAAATTCCGGGTGGGTCAGAAACGGTGAATCAAGGCTGGAATCATCCGCAAATACCGGACGTTGTCCGGCGGTGATAAGCGGGAGAAAGTTTTGGCGCGGCATCCACGCGAGCAGATTCGTCGGTGCGGAAAATTGCGAGACGCCCAAGAACTCCTCCAGCTTGGTAAAGCTGCCGTTCGTTGCGCTGTAAATCGTGGTCAGCAAACCATCGAACTCGCCCGGAGTGAGCGAGAAGAAGCCGTCCACCTTCGGCACGTAGTCGAGCAGGTTGGCGTTGGCGCAGTAACCGAGGCGTTTCGCGAGAAAATTATTTTTGGCATCGCTCGCGGCAAAGCGCGTGAGTTCCAGTGCGGCATCCGGCGATAGCATCGCGCGCGCCCCGCCGAGTTCTGGCTGCGGCTGCATGGCGAGTTTGGTGCGGGCGAGGTTTAATTCGAAAACGGCGGGCGACACCGTCGGGTTTTGCAGCGGTTGATGCGTGAACACATCCAGCCATGCGACCAGCAGCAGCGCCAGCGGCGCGTAGCGGAGCATGGGAGATTGCGCGGCGCGGGTCAGTGCAAACAAAACTGCGCCGGTGATCAGCAGAAAGATCGCGCGGGAAATTCCATTAATGAACGCGGCGTGCGTTTCATCGTCGGGTAGCGGCGCGTGCTGCGTCCAAAAAATAATTCCGCCGATGAGCACAAGGAGGACTGCGCCGAGCAGGAAAATTCGCTGGCGGATTTTTTCAGGATTCGCCAGCGCGAACGCCGCGAGCAGCGGCGCGGCAAAGATGGCGACCATGACAAACTTCACCGGGTAAGTGATGAAGCTCAACTGTGGGATAATTTTCCGCACGAGCGGATAAAATGGCGTGCCGTCGCCGAGCGCGCAGAGCAAGCCGAGGAGGCCGATGGAGGCTAAAAGCCAGACGCGTTTGCCACGCAGGGGCAGCAGTGCCAGCCAAAGCGTTCCAAGTCCGAGATAATAGGAAGAAGTCCAGTATTGGCCGTGTTGGAAAAAGATGCCGGAGTTAGTTGTGTTGCCAAATGCCAGCGGCACCAAAAAATTGGCGAGACCAAAGCCCGGCATAGACCAGCGCAAATCCGTGTAGCCGGAGGCGCGCTGCGCGTGCGTCACGAGGTCGAGAAACGGCAGCAATTGCGCTGCGCTCAAAGCAAACACCAATGCGACGACGACGGGAAATCGCCATAACATTTTTGCGCGCGATGTTTGGCCAGCGATGAATTCTTGCAGCCACAACGCCGACACGATGAGCCACGTCAGAAGAATCGTTTCCGGCCCGCCCGCGAGCATTTGAAATGCGCCGACGATGCCTGCGAGAAAAATTTTCCGCCCGCCCTCGCGCCACGCGAGTTCGGCGACGAGCACTACCCAAGGCAGCCAGCTGAACGTGGCGATGTGACTCGGCCACATGAGGAGATTCAGCGTGAAGCCGTTGAAGGCGAACGCCAGACCTGCGAACGCGGCGGCAAAATCATTTTTCGTCCAGCGCCGCGCCAGAAAATACATGCCGATGCCTGCCCACCATAGATGCGCGAGGCTGAAGAAACTCAGCGACCATTTCAATGGCAGCGTGAGGTAGAGCAGCGATGGCGGGTAAAGCGGCATGGTGTTCCACTGCGCGAGGAACGGCACACCGCAGTTGTTGTAGGGATTCCAGAATGGCAGTTCGCCCCGCCAGAAACAGTCCTGCTGAAAATGCGCGAGCGGATAGACAAAAAATCCAAAGTCGCGCGCGACAAAAGATTCGAGGCCGAGGATGACTTGCGGGAACGCCGCGAACACGAGCAGCGCGAGGAGAATTCCAAAGCGCCCGGGCGTAAATAATTTTTCGGCGAAGCTGGCGTTGCCGCTGGATTGCACGCGCAGATTAAAACTGGCGGCGATGTGAAATGCAAGGAGCGCTCCGGCATCTTCGACCCGCCGGTGGGAGCGCGAAATAGCAGCGACCACTTTGTAGCTCGGAACCTTTGCGCTTTTGCATTAAATTTCCTTCATGAGCCAAGAGTATTGGGAGCAGCGTTACCAAACCAAAGATATGCCGTGGGAAAAAGGCGCGCCGTCGCCCGGTCTCGTGGATTTTCTAACGGCGAATTCGGAACTGAAACGCGGCACGGTCTGCGTCCCGGGCTGTGGCACAGGTCATGATGTGCGCGAGTTTGCCAAAGCGGGCTTTGACGCGCATGGATATGACCTCGCGCCCAGCGCGATTGCGCTGGCCACGGAAAAAACGGTGGCGGATGGACTGGTGGCGCACTTTCACCTCGGCAATTTTCTCTGCGACGAGCCGCCACAGAAGTTTGACTGGCTATTCGAGCACACGCTGTTTTGTGCGATCCAACCCGGTGAGCGGGATGAATACGTTCGCGCTGCGCTGCGCTGGCTGAAGCCGGGCGGCAATTATCTCGCGGTCAATTATCTGATTCCAGACACCGACGGCCCGCCGTTCGGCACGACGCGCGAAGATATTTTCGAGCGTTTCTCGCCACACTTCGAACTGCTGGCCGAGTGGGTTCCGCGTTCGTATTCCAACCGCACCAATCTGGAGCGGATGTTTTACTGGCAGCGCAAAGCGGTTTGATAAATGCGTCCGACGCGTTAGAATTCCGCCATGCTAGAAGATCGCGACTACATGAGGCAGCCGGAGTATGACGAACCCCGTTGGCGTCCCCGCTTTGGCGTGCGCTGGTCGCTGACGGTATATTTTCTCATCGCTTACGCCGTGGTGTTCTTTGTCGAGCAGTTGCTGGCCGGCATCAAACCGCAAAGCGTTCGGTTTTTCTATGAGCACTTCGCCTTAAGTAACGAGGGCCTGTCGCACGGCTATGTCTGGCAGTTGGTGACCTATCAATTCATGCACGCCGGTTTTCTCCATCTGTTTTTCAACGGCTGGGCGATTTACACGTTTGGTCTCGCACTGGAAATGGAACTGGGGCGCGCGCGGTTCGCGGCACTGATGTTTTCCAGCGGCATCATCGGCGGCGCGCTGCAATCGGCACTGACGTTGCTGGCGCCGCATTTTTTCCCGGACGCGACGGTGGTTGGCGCCTCGGCGTGCGCATTTGGCTTGGTCGCAGCTTACGCAGTGTTATTTCCGCACCGCGAGCTGACGATGCTGGTTTTTTTCATCATCCCGGTGACGGTGTCCGCCAGAATTCTCCTGATGGTTTCCGCCGGGCTGGCGGTGGCGGCACTGGTCGTGGGGATGTTTGTGCGCATGGGCAACGTGGCCAACGCCGCACATCTCGGCGGCATGGTGATGGGATATTATTTTGTGCGGCTGAACTGGCGCGCGGTGCGTTCGCGGCTGACGGGCCCGGTGCGCGATGTTGAACTGGAAAAACCGCGCCGCCCGCGCCTCGTGGTCATGGATGAGCCAGTCACCGACAGCACTGCCGCCGTAGATGCCATCCTCGATAAAATTTCTGCGCAAGGCCTCGACAGCCTCACCCCGCGCGAACGCGAAACGCTCGAAGCCGCCCGCAAAAAAATGTCTCGCTCATGAGCGCTGCCCGCAGCCGGTCGCGCGCCGTCGGCATGCTCATCCTCGCCACTCCGTGTTGGGCGTTGAGTTTTCCCGTGATGAAAGCGCTCGCGTTGGAGCAGCAGAGATTGCTGCCGGACGCAGGCACCTGGTTCTTCACCGCGCTGGGCGTCGTCATCCGTTTCGGCGTGGCGGGATTACTCATGTTGCCGCTGCTGCTGCGCGCGAGACAAAAACTTTCCCGGCGCGAAACGGAGCAGGGGATGGTGCTCGCGCTGTTCGGCGGCGCGGGGATTATATTTCAGATGGACGGGCTGGCTTACACGGCGGCGTCTACCTCCGCGTTTCTCACCCAAGGCTATTGCGTTTTCATTCCGTGCTGGGTGGTGCTGCTGAACCGCCGCTGGCCGTCGCTGAAAATTATTTTGAGCGTGGGGCTCGTGCTGGCTGGCGTCGCGGTGCTGGCGGATTTGAATTTCCAATCGCTCAAGCTCGGTCGTGGTGAATTGGAAACGCTCATCGCCTCGCTCTTTTTCACCGCGCAAATCCTCACGCTGGAACATCCGCGCTACGCCGCGAACCGCCCTGTGCAATTTTCCATCGTGATGTTTCTCGGGATGGCGTTGTTACCCGCGCCACTGCTGTGGGCGACGACGCCTAACATCGCGGCGTGTTTTCATGCGTATTCCTCACCGGCGGCGTGCGGCTTCATGGTTTCACTCATCTTGGTCTGCACGCTGGCGGGCTACATGATCATGAACCGCTGGCAGAAACTCGTCACGGCCACGGAAGCGGGATTGATTTATTGCCTGGAGCCGGTGTTCGCGAGCGCGCTGGCGTTGTTTTTACCGGCCATGTTTTCCGTGTGGGCGGGAATCAATTATCCGAACGAAATGTTGACCGCACGTTTGCTCCTCGGTGGGGCGCTGGTGACGGCGGCAAATCTTCTCCTGCAATCACCCTGGTTGGAACGACGGACGAAGTGAGCGCTCTGCTAAAAATTCAAGGCCGCGCCGCCTTCGCAAAAAATAAAATCCCCGCGCCGCCGATGAGACACGCCGTCACATCGCCGTAGAATGGCAGCGGCGGCAGTCCCAAGCGCAGGCCGTGCGCCAGCAGGATGACGCCCTCCGCCACCATCATCCAGCCGAACCACGGGATGACGGCGTGAAATTTTTTTGGCCACAACGCCAGCGCCAGATACCACAAGCCCATCAAGGTGAACGCGCCCGAAACCAGGCGCAGCCAGTAATCCAGCATCGGGTCGTAAGCGATGGGTTTGGCGCCCATGCTCCCCGCGATGCAATTGACCTGCGGCCAGTTCGCAAACAGGCCCACGATGCACACGCCCCAGCCGAACGCAGAGAAAGCGAGGAATAGTCTGAGGAGGCGGAGGGGCATGGTTTACATTCGTATCATCGGCGTGAATGGCTGGATAAAGCGCAGCCAAATGGCCACCCATGCAAGCCACCCCGCAAAAGCCATCATCAAAAACAAACCGGAATAAAGATAGTCGTGGTTGAACGCTAATTTATGGCAACCGGATGACACCGCAACAATCAATATCAAGCAAAGAATTTTACCGGCGAGAAGGCTTAAATAATTAACCGTTGTAAGTGTTAAATTCGGAAAGCCAGACGACGGATGGTTTTGTAAATTGGGATCAAAATACCAGGCCCAAGCTGGGGAATTATGAAGCTTGGCAATACCTTGCCAGCAGACGGCAAATGACACGAGCATGACTAACACCATGAACCAGAAAAATGCTTTGGGGATAATTGACATGATGCTAATTTTTTTGATTCAACTTTCCCTTGGCCGTTTCACCACCACTTCAATCTCCGCCTTGTTCTTCGCGATCATGTTCGCGGGCAGGATGCCGCGCCAGAAAACGTTCGGGTAAACCACCGCGCCGCGCCCGAGGATGCTGCCGGGGTTCAGCACGGCGTTGCAGCCGGCTTCCGCGCCGTCGCCCAGCAGCGCGCCGAACTTGCGCAGGCCGCTGTCGCGCGGCACACCGTCCACTTCCACCTCGATGTTGCCGGGAAACAGCTTGATGTTGGAAATCTTCACGCCCGCGCCGAGGTGCGCTTTGTGACCGAGAATGGAATCGCCCACGTAATTGTAATGCGGCACCTGCGCGCCGTTGAAGAGCAGCGCGTTCTTGAGTTCGCTCGCATTGCCCACCACGCAGCCATCGCCGATGAGGACGTTCTCGCGGATGTAGGCGTTGTGCCGGATCTGGCAGTTCTTCCCGATGATGGCCGGGCCTTTGATCATCGCGCCGGGTTCGACAATTGTTCCTTCACCAATGATGACGAGTTCACCGATGGTCGCGCCGGGAAAGCGCGGCGGCGGAGTTTGCTTCGTGACCTTGGCGAGGTAGGGCTCGATTTTTTTGAGAGCTTCCCACGCGTAAGTGCAGCCGTCGAAGAGCGCGGCGTGTTCTGTTTGCGCGAGGTCAAAAAGAGATTCGGCGGTGAACAACATGATCGCAGCCTAGGCGAAACAGCGTCGTCGGCAAAGTGAAATGGCGTGCCCGCACCGGCCATCACGGCCCGATCATGATGCGATAGAAACGGAACGGAGTGCCGGCGGTGGGGTCCGTCAGCGTCAGCGGGGAGCCAACGCCCCCAATGGTGAACAGCGGCAGCCATTGCGTGAGGTTGGTGGAGTATTGAACGGAGTAACTAATTCCTGTGGCGGTGTCGAAGGTGAATTGGAACTGCCCCGGCGCGGAAATCTTCGGCGTGGTGACGCCGAGCGGCAGCACTGTCAATGCCGAGGGTGTGCTGGTGACGCTGCCGTAGATGTTGGTTATGACGACGGTGTAATTGCCGGCGTTAGCGGGGAAGGCATTGGCCAGCGTGTATGAATTACTCGTCGCGCCGGTAACTGCGGCTCCGTTCAATTTCCAACGGTAGGTCAACGCCGGCCAGCCATAAGCGCCTACGTTGAAACTTGCGGCGTGGCCGACGGTGAGCGTGGTCAGGGCAGCGGGCTGGTTGGTGATGGTGGGTATGCCGATAACGGTGACAGTTGCCACCGAACTGGTGACGGAGCCGGAAAGATTGGTGGCGACGACGAAATAATTTCCGGCGTTGGTGGGCTGGGTGTTGGTGATGGTGAAGCTGACATTGGTCGCCCCGGCAATCGGACCTGAATTATTCCGCCATTGATAGACCAGCAATGGGATGCCGATGGCGCTGGCGGTCAACGTCGCATTGCTGCCGGCGAGAATGGTCTGTGCCGAGGGCGTGACAATCACCTGCGGTAGAATCCCGAAGTTGGCTTGGATGGTTTTGTTCGTGGTCATCGTGATCGAGAGCGGGTTGTTGGTGCCGGATGCGTCACGTGTCCAGCCGAGGAAGAGTTCCGTGCCGTTGGTAAGCGCGCGCAACGAGACGACATCACCGGAATTGTAGTAACTGCGGGGCGGGTTGTTAGTCTCAAATCCACCGCCGACTGCGACGACGCTCAAGGAGAATTTGCCCGTGGGCAAGGCGGAGAATAACGCGCTGACGATGGGTGTGGCATTCGTCACGATGATCCGCGCCGGGGAATTCGTTCCACCCAACGCACCCGTCCAGCCGAAGAAATAATTTCCCGGGTCGGCCACGGCGGAAACCGTGAGGCTGGTGCCGAATGGAATCGGGTTTGTGAAATTGAGGATGATGCCACCGCCAAATGAACTGGTGGAGACAGTCGTCCCGAAGATGGCTTGGATGTTGTTGGTCTGATTGATGGTGACGCTCAAGGGATTGGCGGTGCTATTTGTGCCGCCCGTCCAGCGGATGAAACTCCAGCCGTTGCTCGGGACGGCGGTGAGGTTCACGGCGGTTCCCAATGGAAAGAAAGTGGTGCTGGTCATCGTCTGGCCGTTGGTGGTGATGCTGCCGCCGCCGGGTGAGCTCACCGTAAGCGGAAAGGAGGTCTGCACGAATATCGCCTGTAAATTGCGCGGGCCAGTCATGGTGACATTCAGCGGATTCAGGCTGTTGGTCACGTCACCCGACCAGTGGTCAAACACCCAGCGCGCGGCGGGCGTGGCGGACAAGATGACCACGGAGTTGCTCGCATACGGACCGACCGGCGGATTGGTGGCGAGCGTTCCGTTCCCCACGATGGAGGTTTGCAGATTGAAGGCCGGAATGATTTGAATGTTGACCGGTCCGGCAAAGGCGATGTGGCTCAAGTCTGTGCTGAGGCTGAACACTTGCACCACCACCGAATTGGTTACCGTGAACAGCCCAGTGTAAAGAATTGAACTTAAGTTCGGAGAGCTTCCGTCCAGCGTGTAGTAAAAAGATCCACCCGGATATCCACCGGCAAAAGAAACTTGTGCGGAGCCAACATTGGTGGCGTTCAACGGGGCAATCTGGCCATTGACCAAGATGGCGATGAAAAGAACGCTCAAGATAGCGGGGCTGCTGGTCACGCTTCCCGCCGAATTGGCAACCACCACATCGTAGCTGCCAGCCTGGCTCAAGGTCAGATTAGTCAACGCCAGGGTGGAGCTGTTGGCGGCAGGCAGGTTGGTTCCACCCAGTCGCCATTGATAATTAAAAAATTGATAACCATTGGTTCCTGCTGCGGTCACGCTGAAAGTGGCATTTGCGCCAACCACATTTGTTTGGCTGACCGGCTGGGTGATGATGACTGGTGGCGCAAGCGTGGGAGTTGAATTGGTAAAGACCGTCACTGTGTTGGCAGTATAATTCGCTGAGGCGAGATCAATATTGCCATCCCTGTTCATGTCAACAGCGACGACCGAAATCGGGCCGCTGGGAGTGACTATAGTGGCGGCAAGGCTGAATCCACCCGCACAGTTGTTTGTCAGGACGGAGAGAGTGTTCGCGCCGTTATTCGCGCTGACCAGATCCGGCCATCCATCGTTATTCAAATCGGCGGAGGCAACGGAGAACGGAGTGGCACCCACAGATGGGCGACAGCAAAACCACCGCTGCCATTGTTGGTCAAGATGGTGAGCGTGTTTGCGCCGGAATTCGCCGTGATCAAATCCACCTTGCCGTCTCCATTCACGTCGGCGGCAGTGACACACCAAGGCAGTGACCCGACACTATAAGTAGCTGCAAGCACAAAACCACCGCTGCCGTTATTGGTCAGCACACTGACCAGGCTGACGTCACGATTTGCGGCAATCATGTCGGGTTTCCCGTCGCCATTCACATCGGCTGACGTCAAAAAATGTGGCGCGGCAGACAATGCAGGCATGGAAGCGATCAGAAAAGCCGAATTGTTGCTATTCGTCATAACGGTTAGATTCGGGCCATTCGCGTTCGCACTGATGACATCCAGCAAGCCATCGCCATTGACATCCGCCGTGGTCACCGAAATCGGCAAATTGCCTGACGTCAAAGTGGCCAAATTTGCAAAGCTGCCATTTAATCCGTTGGTCAGGATAGTAACCGTAGTTCCACCTCCGCTACCAAAATCCGAAGTCACCAAATCTACTTTGCCATCCCCATTCAAATCCCCGGCGGCTATTCCATTCGGATTTGATCCCACAGTATAGGTTCCAGAAGCAACCATGACACCACCACCGGCGTTGGTTACTACGGATACTGTCGGGGCGCTTATATTCGCCGTAATCAAATCCGGTTTGCCGTCCCCGTTCACGTCCGCAGGCACTAGACACCGTGGTGAAGGTCCAACTCCGAGCGTAGAGGAAATTGTGAAGGAGACCTGCGCACCAAGGTGAAAACTGAAGAGGCAGAGGACAATCAACGTGACGATTGTTTTCATATTTATCTTTCCGAAAAATTGACCCCGTAAAACGAAAAACAAAGTGGCGGAGAGAGTGAGATTTGAACTCACGGTAGTGTTACCTACGCACGCTTTCCAGGCGTGTGCCTTAAACCACTCAGCCATCTCTCCACCGAGCGGACACTGTGACGAAGTGCGCGGCACTTTTCAATGCCAAACTCCAATGACGAGAGGAAGCGCTAGACGGAATTCTTGAGGGTGCGCCGCAGCAGTTCGGCCAGATTATCCATCATGATGGGTTTCCCCACGATTTCCACAATGCCAGCCGCCTGCAACTCTTCGCTCTGCAGGTCGGGAACAAAGCCGCTGGCGAGGATGATGGGCAGTTCCGGCCGCAGGGAATGAATTTTTCCGGCCAGTTCTAAACCGCTCAGCTCCGGCATCGTCAAATCGGTGATCAGCACATCAAACTGTTCTGGCTGTTGTGAGAACAAGTCGGCCGCCGCGCGCGGTTGGTTGCTCACGGTCACCTGATAATTGAGCCGCACCAGCATGCGTTGCAGCAATGCGGTGATCGCGGGTTCGTCATCCACCAATAAAACCCGCTCGCCGTGGCCGGGGGCCAAATTTCCTTTGACCGTTTCCGGCGCGGGCGAGTCGGCGGTGTGTGCGGGAAAATAAACTCGGAAGGTGGTGCCTTGACCGACGACACTTTCGACCGTGATCACGCCGGACTGCGAACGCACGATGCCATCCACCACGGCCAACCCCAATCCGGTGCCTTTGCCCACGGGCTTGGTGGTGAAGAACGGTTCGAAGATGCGCTCGATGACTTGGGCGTCCATCCCATGGCCGGTGTCGGTGATATTCAATCGCGCGTAATTGGCATCAAACAAATCCGGATGCGCGCGGAGGAAAGCGGCGTCCGGGCGAAACGGTTCCAGTTCGATGGTGAGCATGCCCGGCTGACCTTCCATGGCGTGCAGCGCATTGGCAGCTAGGTTCAAGATCACCTGATAGATCTGGGTGGCGTCGGCCAGCACGGTAGGCGGGTGGGCAGCCAGATTCATCTCAATCTTGATCTGGGCGGGCAACGAGGCGCGCAAAAATTTCATCGCGTCGATCAACACGGCGTCCAGTTGGATCACTTGACGTTTCGGCTCGTGCTGCCGACTGAAGGTGAGGATTTGTTGGACGATTTCTTTGGCGCGAGTCGAAGCCCCGAGGATTTGGGCGATGTCTTCCTGCGCGGCGGCATTACCAGCAGTGTCCTGCTTTAGCAAATCACTGTAGCCGATGATGGCGGCGAGGATGTTGTTGAAGTCATGGGCAATGCCGCCGGCCAGCCGACCGATGGCCTCCATTTTCTGCGCCTGACGCAAACGGCTTTCCAGGAGCCGGCGTTCGGTGATGTCCTCCCGGATGGAAATGTAAGTGTGCGGCTTGCCGTCCAGCCCGAGGAGCGGCACGATGGTGGAGTTCACCCAATAGAACGCCCCGGACTTGGCGCGATTGCAGATCTCACCGCGCCAAATCTGACCACAGGCCAGAGCTTGCCACAGCTCGGCAAAAAATTCTTGAGGATGGGTGCCGGAGTTCAGCAGGCGATGATTCTGCCCCAGTAACTCTGGCGGTGAATAACCGCTGACCTGACAAAACCGTTCGTTGCAATAAGTGATCTTGCCCTTGATGTCCGTAGCGGAAACTAGCGCATGTTGGTCAAGCGCAAATTTCTGGTTAGCCAACTCCTGATTGATCTCCTGCAACGCCTGCGCCTGCTGTTTCAGCCGCAATTCCACGCCATGTTTGTAAAGCGCCATGGCCAAAGTGGTGCGGAGTTTGCCTTCCGAAAACGGCTTAAGAATGTAGCCGAACGGATCGGTGAGTTTTGCCCGCTCGAACGTCTGGTCTTCGCCGAAAGCCGTCAAAAATATCACGGGGAAGGCCAGGGTTTCCTGGATGGCGCGCGAGGCGGCCACGCCATCCATCTCGCCAGCCAACTGGATATCCATTAAGACCAGATCTGGTTTCAACTCGCGGGCCAGTTGCACGGCTTGTTCGCCGCTGACGGCATGGCCGACGGGTTCATAACCCAATTTGAGCAGTTGCTGCCGAAGGTCGGCCGCGATAATCGCCTCATCCTCCACCACCAGAATGCGCGGGCGACTAGCCGGAGCGGGCGTGAGAAAAGAATTCATCGAGCCACCCCGCTCGTTTCAGTTTGCGGGGCAATCTTTGGCGCAGCGACGGGAAAGCTCACCGTGAAAACCGCCATCGGCCCGGAGCCGATTTCCAATTTGCTGCCGAGCTGCTGCGCGAGGCCGGACACCAGTTGCAAACCGAGCGACTGCGCCCGCCGCGAGTCAAAATCCGCCGGCAACCCCACGCCGTCATCGCTCACGCAAAGCCGCACGTGCGGACTGCCGGCGACCGGCTGTAATTCTACTTTAATCTCACCGGCTCGGCCGTTCGGGAAGGCATGTTTGAGGCAGTTGGAAATCAGTTCGTTCACCAACAGGCCGCACGGAATCGCCTGATCCAGGCTGACGGAAATATTTGCGAGTTCAAGCCGCAGCTTTATCAGCTCGGGCTTTTCGCTCAGCGCACGCAGTGAGTGGTTGATGAGCTGCTCGAGATACAAGCCTAGATCCGCCGCTGCAAAAACGCCGGAGCGGTAAAGCGATTCGTGCAGCAGTGCCATCGAATGGATGCGGCCTTGCATATTCTTGAGCACAGAGATAGTTCCAGGCTGCTGCTGGCGGGCTTCCTCGAGCCGCAAGAGGCTAGTGATGACTTGTAGATTATTTTTCACCCGGTGATGAACCTCCTTCAATAAGGCGTCCTTTTCCACCAGCGAGTTCTGCAATTTGGCCTCGGCAATTTTGCGTTCGGTCAGCTCCTGCCGCAAGTGTTCGTTGCTCCAGACCAAATTATCACGCCCCCCCAACAGTCCCTGGCGGGCACCCTCCAAGCCGACGGCGGCGTGGCCGATTTCCGCCTGCAGCCGGTTGAAATTCCTGGCCATGTCTCCCACTTCATCGCGCGAATAAATTTTCAGCGGGACAAAATCAAAATGCGTTTTCGCGGCGGCAAGGTCGCCTGCTGCCAGCGCGTTCATGGATTTGGTGAATTGCGACAGCGTGCCGACAACTAATTTGTCCGCCGCCTGCGAAACCTCCACCACCGAGTGCGCGATCATGCCCGGCAAGATCAATCCCACGGCAACCGTCAGCAACGCCACCACCACAAAAATGTCCGACAAA
>CAINDH010000106.1 GCA_903847285.1 uncultured Verrucomicrobia subdivision 3 bacterium
GAAATTTACCGGCTCATGCGCGAGCTAGCGGATGGCGGCGGCGTGATTCTCATGATCAGCAGCGACATGGAGGAAGTCCTTAACGTCAGCGACCGCGTGGCCGTGATGCACGAGGGCAAGATCACCGGTATTCTCGAACGCGCGGATTGCAACGAGGAAAACGTCATGAATCTCGCCGTCGGCAAACATATTGAGCAAGCAAAAGAATCAATTGGAAAAGCCGAAGTCAGACATGAAAAAAATATGATTCAAGACCCTCCTAATAACTACGCTAGCTTTGGACCGAGATCCGCTGCCTTTCTGATTGACGTGGTTATACAAGTCATCCTGTCTGTCATTGTTGTGTTTTTTTTAAATTTGCAGCTTTTGATGAACACACCAGATTCCCAAGAGAGCGCACAAATGATCATGATATTTAGAGTGGGAACACGTTGCGTGCTTGGATGGATCTATTTCGCTGCAATGGAAAGTTCGCCGCTTCAAGGCACGATTGGGAAGATGGCTCTTGGAATTAAGGTCACAAGTTTGACTGGTCAAAGGATTAGTTTTGGCAGAGCCACAGGTCGATGGTTTGGAAAGTGGGTTTCATCTTTGGTTTTATGTGTAGGTTGGTTGATGGCTGCCTTTACATCTAAAAAGCAAGCTCTCCATGATATTTTAGCTGGAAGTTTGGTTGTTCGGAAATAACTCAATAAACCCAAAAAACATCGTCGAATACATTTTCGATGTTTTGAATTAAGTAGAAATGAAAAAAGAAATTGGCATCTCGGTTCTGTTGTTTGTCCTGTGCGCGGTGACTTCGATTATGAACCCGAAGTTCCTGTCGCCGGTGAACTTGGTGAACACGGCGAACCTCATCGGGCTTTACGGCGTGTTCAGCCTCGGCCTCGGCCTCGTCATCATTACCGGCGGCATAGATTTGTCGGTCGGCTCGATGTGTGCGCTGACCGGCGTGATTCTGGCGATGGGATTGACGGAATGGCATTGGTCGTGGCCGGTGGCGACGCTCGTGGTGCTGGGCATTTCCGGTTTGCTCGGTTTCGCGCATGGCGCGCTCATCACCCGCGGCAAACTCCAGCCGTTTATCGTCACGCTCTGCGGTTTGCTATTGTATCGCGGCATCGCGCGGTTTATCGCCGGGGACAGCACCAAGGGTTTTTCCGGCGCAGAGGGCATTGAGCTATTACGCTATCTGGCGAGTGGAAGATTTCCACCACCACCGCCGATACCATTGGATAATATGCCGCCAATTCACCCTTGGTGGAGTTCAAGCATCGGTGTGCCTATGCCGTTCTTAATCCTTGTAGTCATAGCGATTGTCATGTGGTTTGTGCTGCATCGCTCGATTTATGGTCGCTATCTGTTGGCCGTGGGCCGCAACGAACAGGCGGCGCGATTCTCCGGTATCAACACGCAACTGGTAATCGCGAGCGCCTACGTCATCGCGGGATTGCTCACGGGAATTTCGGGAATCATGATCGCGTTCTACACGAACTCCGTCGGGCCTTCGAACCACGGCAATTTTTACGAACTCTACGGCATCGCAGCGGCGGTGCTGGGCGGCTGCAGTCTGCGTGGCGGCGAAGGTTCAGTTGTCGGCATTGTCATCGGCACGGCGCTGCTGCTGGTGCTGCAAAATCTCGTGAACCTATTGGGCATTCCTAGTTCGCTCAACTTCGCCGTGATGGGCGCAGTGGTGTTGTTTGGCGTGCTGGCGGATCAGTTGTTCAAGAATCGTTCGGCCAGGAAAAATGTCGCCGTAGCAAAATGAAAAAACATTTTGCGTCCGTCGCTCTGTTACTTTCCAGCGTTGTCTTTTCGCTGGCAGTTGAAATCTCGTCGCCCAACACCAATCTTACTGAAATTGAGCAGCAGATTGTTGCGGCGGCGAGGGTGAAATCTTCCTTTACCTTCGCGCACACCGGCAAACTTGCGGCAACGCCACCAATGGGCTGGAATAGTTATGATGCTTTTGGCGATTCCGTGACCGAAGACGAGACGCTCGCCAACGCCGCATGGATGAAAGAGCATTTGCTTGCTATCGGCTGGGACACGGTCGTTGTCGATTTTCGCTGGTATGACCCACAGCCGACGGGCGATGACCGTTTGCTGAACAAGACGCGGGTGAGGGCGGCTCTTACGGCGGATGAATTCAGCCGCCTACTTCCGTCGACGAATCGTTTTCCTTCCGCGACGAACGGCATCGGATTCAAGCCGCTGGCTGACAAACTGCACGCGATGGGATTGAAATTTGGCATCCACGTCATGCGCGGTATACCACGCCAGGCGGTGCTCACCAATTCACCCATACTCGGCGGAAAGTTTTCTGCCGGTGATGCTGGCGATGCGAACGACAAATGCACCTGGTGTCCAGATATGTTTGGCGTCCGCGACAACGCCGCCGGTCAAGTGTGGTATGATTCCTGTGCGAAACTTTGGGCTTCCTGGGACGTGGACTACATCAAGGTGGATGATTTATCCGAGCCGTATCACACGAGTGAAATCGAGCAGTTGCGCCGCGCGCTGGACAAGCATGGTAAGAAAATTGTTTTCAGCACCTCGCCCGGCCCGACGACCACCAGCCACGCCGGTCACATCGCTGCGCACGCTAATCTCTGGCGCATTTCTGGTGATTTTTGGGATCGCTGGCAGAAGTTAAACGAACAATTTGATTTGCTAGCGCAGTGGCAGGGGGCTGGCGGGGCAGGGCATTGGCCGGATGCTGACATGATCCCGATTGGCAAAATCGCTCTCCGTTCTAAGCTCGGCGGCAATCCGCATTGGACTCATTTCACACGCGACGAACAGCGCACGCTGATATCGCTTTGGTCGCTGGCACCATCGCCGTTGATGCTGGGAATGAATTTGCCGGATAATGACGCGTGGACCACCGCACTATTGACGAATCCCGAGGTCATAGCCGTGAACCAAGATGCGTTGGGGAAGCCGGCGCTGCGGAAATTCAGAGCCGGCCAAGGGGCCGAAGTGTGGACGCGTGAATTAACCGGCGGTGCGCACGCAGTGGGCTTCTTCAATCGGACCGGTCAAGCGGCGACAACCGATTTTGAATGGATCAAAAATGGTTTTTGCGCAATGCCCAAAGTTCGCAACCTCTGGCTGCGGAAAGATTTGCCCACGTCCGAAAAATTCTCCGCCGAAATCCCGCCGCACAGCAGCGTGCTGCTGCGAGTAGAATGACGAAGATTCAGCTCGGCTAAAATTTTTCTTTGCCTGCCCATGTCTTTGCTGTGAAATAGCGACCATAATTTATGAGCAACGTTCCTTCCGATCTCAAATACGCCAAGTCACACGAATGGGTGCGCGTCAGCGGCGAAGCCGCGACCGTCGGCATCACTGACCACGCGCAGGCTGAACTCACCGACATCGTGTTCGTGGAACTGCCCGCCGTGGGTCGCCAGGTCAAGGCCGGCGAAGCTTGCGCCGTGGTGGAATCCGTCAAGACCGCGAGCGACATCTATTCGCCCGTGAGCGGTGAAATCACTGCCATCAACGCCGCCGCTGCCGACAATCCCGCGCTCGTCAACTCTGCCCCCGATGGTGATGGCTGGTTTTTCAAAATCAAGTTGAGCAATCCCTCTGAAGTGAATGCGTTGCTTTCGCCGGAGGATTACAAGAAGCAGATTGGTGGGTGAAAAACTCGTAAATGGGACTTACTTTAATTCGCGGAAGTCTGTAATTTTCCCATGAGATTTGAGGCTGGTCACCTTGGCTCCGACAAATCATTTTTCGTTGCTCTTACTCGACGAGCGCCGCGTTTGATGCTAATTTTCCCGCGATGTTTCGGCTGGCCAAACCTCAATTGTTTTCGATGTTGCGCTATCTCCTATGGATGGCGTTGTTGCTATTGATCATCTGCTTTGCACCGCACGCCGATGAAAACGGCCGCAAGGCGTTTCACGAACTGGTGATGTCGTCGTCCTGGGGAACTTTAGCCGAATGGCCGGCGGCTTGGGCTAGTTTGATTGTCATCCTGCTCGGCTGCTGTGTGTATTTCATCATCCGCAGCGTGGATGAATTGCTGCCGATGATCCGGCGCGAACATTTCACCGCCGAAGTGTTTTTTGCCCTGATGATTTTACCGGTTCTGCTGCTCATGGCCGGAGCTTATCTGCTGACGAAGGCATTGCTTTGATTTATGGCTCGACTCTTCATCAAACCCTATTGTGGTTGGTGTCACAAAGCTATCCGTTGGCTGGACGAACAGGGCATCCGATATGAGAAGATTGACGTGATTGTGGATGCAGCGGCGTTTGCCGAAATGGTTCGTCTTTCCGGCCAGGAATGTGCCCCGGTGCTGGAAGTGAACGGCAAAGTGCTGGCGGATTTTGGCCCGGAAGAATTGCCTAAATTCTGGGACGGATTGGCCACAGATGGGCACAGATGAAACACAAATTAAAATTTTCCCCCGAGATGTGTTTTAACTGTGGCTAGAAAATAATTGCAATGACGACGACTGAATTGAAACCCCGCCCGCGTTTGCCGGAATGGCTGCGGCTGAAGCTGCCCACATCTAGCGCGTTCACGCAGACGCGCGCGCTGCTGGACGAACTCAAGCTGCACACGGTCTGCGAAAGCGCCAAATGCCCGAACCATTGGGAATGTTGGAGCAAAGGCACCGCGACGTTCATGATCGCGGGCGACCGTTGCACGCGTGCATGCGGCTTCTGCGCCGTCAGCACGGCCAAGCCGCTCGCGCTAGAAATGGACGAGCCGCTCCGCGTGGCCGAAGCGACGCGGCGGATGAAATTGAAGCACGTCGTCATTACCGCAGTGGCGCGCGATGATTTGAAAGACGGTGGCGCAGAACATTTCCGCCAGACGATTGACAAGGTTCGCGAATTGAATCCGGGCATTGTCATCGAAGTGCTTGTCCCCGATTTTTTGGACAACGAGGCGTGCATTGAACTGGTGCTCGCAGCCAACCCGCATATCTATAATCACAACTTGGAAACGGTCCGACGCCTCACGCCGAGTGTGCGGCACCGCGCGACTTATGACCGTTCGTTGAGTGTGCTGAAAAAAGCGAAGGCCATGCGCGGCGAGAAGATTCACACGAAGTCTGGCATCATGCTCGGCCTCGGCGAGCGCGAGGAAGAAGTTTTGCAAGCGATGCAAGATTTGCGCGCTTCCAACTGCGACATCCTTACGCTTGGCCAGTATTTGCAACCGTCCTTGAAGCACCTGCCGGTAATTGAGTTCGTCACGCCGGAAAAATTTGCGGAATACAAAAAGCACGGAGAGGCGATGGGATTCGTCCATGTCGCCAGCGGGCCAATGGTGCGCAGCTCTTATCACGCGGACGAATTTTCACTGCCAGTCGCAAGCTGAATAAAAATTTATCCGTCGGCACTGCATCACTGACTCACTTTCAACGGCGGTGGTGCAAAAACAGCCAGCCAGCCAATGCGAGGCAGAGGAAGAAAATCAGAAAACAGCCGATGGTGATGAGCGTCATCACAGTCTTCGCCTTGGCGGCGACTTCCTCAGATGATTTCTTTTCCGCCGCCGAGTAGCTGGCGAACTGCGTTTTTAGCGCGGCGTGGATGACGGCTTCGTTCTTGAGTTCGAGCGTGAACCATTTTTCCTCGGAATTTTTCCACTCTTCCGGCAAGCGGGCGAGCGCGTCGTCATCCGCCAGTTGAAATCCCCAGCGCTGCCAGAAAGGGGAGTGTTCCCTTGTCCATAGGCGAAAAACACCATGGCTCGCGGAGAGTTTTTGCAGCCGATCCCAAAATAGTTCCCGCGCGGCATCGGCCACGGAAAAATCCGAATAGCCCTCGCTGTGTAACATCGCGGCGGTGCGGATAATCTGAAAACCGATGGCCCCCACCACTTCGCCGGCGCGCTCAACGACTTGAAATTCTGTGAGACGCGGTTCCAACGCATCTGCCGGGAGTTGCATCGAAAGCCAGATGGCTTTCAGTGCGGCGAGGTCTTCCACCGTGGCGCGGCGGACGCAGAGGGCATATGGATTCACGCCGAAAGTCTGCGGGAAAACCAATGCGGGGCGAAGAAAAAATTGCTTTTCGCCGCCGCTGTGTAATTTTCTGCGAATATTCTATGATCAATAAAGCTGAACAACTCATTGCCGACCTCAACTGGCGCTATGCCACCAAATTGTTTGACGCCGCTGCGAAAATTCCCACCCACGTCTGGAGCGCGCTGGAAAAATCTTTAGTGCTGACACCGACTAGCTACGGATTGCAGCCGTATAAATTTTTGGTGGTGCAGGATACCGCCGTTCGCGGCGCATTGTTGCCGCAATCGTGGGGACAAAAGCAAGTTGTAGATTGCTCGCACTACGTCGTTTTTCTGGCCCGGACAGAGATGAAAGATGCGGACGTGGACAAGCTGATCAATCGGACGATCGAAGTCCGCAAGTTACCAGCCAATGCTCTCGACGGTTATCGCGGCATGATGTTGGGTGATGTGGTGAACGGCCCACGGGGCAAAGCTGCCCATGAATGGGCAGCTCGCCAATGTTGCATTGCTCTCGGCAACGTCATGACTTGCGCGGCCGTGCTCGGCGTGGATGCGTGTCCGATGGAGGGCATCGCGCCGGCTGAATATGACAAGATTTTGAAACTTGAAGGCAGCGGTTACAAAACCGTCGTGGCTTGCGCATTTGGGTATCGCGCTACGTCGGACAAATACGCGAGCCTTGCCAAGGTGCGCTACGAAACGAAAGACCTGGTGCAATACATCTGAGTAGGTGAGACGCGGCGGGCAGGGCGGCGGTGAGCATTTTTTCATCGCAACAAGTGTCGGCCTGCGAGCGCCGTTCAAACCAATTCTCTTGCTTCCCCGTGGATTGCGGTAAAATGCTAGCACCATGTCGTCATCGTCTGATTTGAAAAATAGTGCGCGTCCGCCGCTGGATATTGTTGCTCTCGCAAAGGAGCACGCCGGGAAAAATTACGAGCTGCACGCGGAGCACATCAATCCCGCGAATGTCAAAACGCTCAAGACCATTGGTTTTGATCGCTGTTACACGCGCGCCGAAGGGCCGTATCTATGGGATGTAAAAGGCGACCGATATTTGGATTTGCTCTCCGGCTACGGCGTATTCGGACTTGGTCGTAATCACCCGGAGATTCGCCGGGTGCTTAAAGAGTTTCTCGACGCGGATTTGCCGAGTCTTGTGAAAATGGAGGCACCGTTGCTGTCTGGCTTGCTCGCTGCCGAGTTGAAGAAGCGGATGCCGAATGAACTCGATATGGTGTTCTTTACCAATTCCGGCGCGGAAGGCGTGGAGACCGCGATTAAATACGCCAAGTGTGCCACCGGAAAGCCGGCGATTATCCATTGCAAAAAATCTTTCCACGGCTTGAGCACTGGCGCGCTTTCAGTGAATGGCGATGATTCATTCCGCGACGGCTTCGGGCCGTTCCTTCCGGATTGTCGTGCGATTCCGTTCAATGATTTAGAAGCACTGGAAAAAGAATTGAAGAAGGGCGATGTCGCGGGCTTCATCGTCGAGCCGGTTCAGGGTAAGGGCGTAAACATTCCTTCGCCCGGCTATCTGCTCGCAGCGCAGCAACTTTGCCGCAAGCACGGCGCGCTATTCATTGACGACGAAGTGCAGTCTGGCATGGGTCGCACGGGAAAATTTCTCGCCATAGAACATGACGGCGCGGTTGACCCTGACATTGTCATTCTAGCGAAAACACTTTCCGCCGGTTTCGTGCCAGTGGGCGCAGTATTGTGCAAGAAGTGGATTCACGAAAAAGTTTTCTCCTCCATGTCGCGCTCGGTGGTGCACAGCTCCACGTTCAGCCAAGGAAGTTTTGCGATGGCCGCCGGTCTCGCCTCGCTTGACGTGCTCGACCGCGAAAACCTCATCGCCAACGCCGCTAAAATGGGGGACTACCTTGGGCAAGGCTTGACCGCAATGATTCCGCGTTTTGAATTCATGAAGGAAGTCCGCTGGCGCGGCTTGATGGTTGGCATCGAATTTGGTTCGCCCAAATCCATCTCGTTAAAGATCGCTTGGACGACTTGTCACACGCTCGACAAGAGTCTGTTTCCGCAAGCTGCGGTGATTCCATTATTGGACAAGCATCACATCATCACGCAGGTCGCCGGTCACAATGTCGATGTGGTCAAACTGCTGCCGCCGCTCATCCTCACGCAGACCGATGCGGATTATTTCCTAAAATCTTTCGAAGACGTGATGGTGCAGATGCACAAGTTCCCAGGCCCAGCGTGGGACGTGTTGACGAGTATCGGCAAAATGGCAATCTCGCAACGAGCGCGGTGAACGCGCCGGTTCGAGCAGGGGAATAGTCTTGACGGGTGAAAGGCAACACTTTAGGTTGCGGAAACTAAAGCGGAGTTTTGCTGGTCGTCCAGCGTGCGAAAGTCGGAGACAAAGGTCTTTCCGACTTTTTTGTTCGCCGGATGCAGAGCAGATACCCCGCGCAGTTACAGTTATGAATGCTGATTTTTTAGCCGGATTGGAATTTTGGGAGCGTGAAAAAGGCGTCAGCCGTGAGGTTCTCATGGCTGCCGTTCACGAGGCGTTGTTGCAGGCGGCCAAAAAGGCCGTCGGCCCCGCACGTGAACTCCGCGTGGAGATGGATTCCAAAAACGGTGATATCAAGGCGTTCGCCAAACTCATCGTGGCGGACAAGGTTGTTTCTCAGCACGACCAGATTTCCGTGTTCGACGCGCGCCGAATCAAAGCCGATTCCAAGGTGGGCGACGAAATCGAAAAGGAGGTCACCCCTACTGGCTTTGGTCGTGTGGCCGCGCAATACGCCAAGCAGGCGCTGATGCAGAAAGTGCGTCAGGCCGAGAAAGCGCAGATTCTGACTGAATACAAAGACCGCGTGGGTGATATCATCAGCGGCACGGTTCGTCGTTTTGACCGCTCAGACGTGATTTTGGATCTTGGTAAATTTGAGGCCATCATGCCTAACAAGGAGCGCGTTCCTACCGAGGAATATCAAGTGGGCGAGCGCATCCGCTGTCTTGTGAAGGCTGTGCAAGAAGGTTCACACGGCCCGGAAATTATTTTATCCCGCGCCGACCCAAAGTTCATCATCAAACTTTTTTCCGTCGAGGTTTCTGAAATCAGCGACGGCACGATTGAGATCAAGGGCATCGCGCGCGAGCCCGGTTTCCGAACGAAAATGGCGGTTTATTCCCGCGACCCAAAAGTTGATCCTGTTGGCGCGTGCGTCGGAATGCGCGGTCAGCGCGTGAAGAACATCGTTCGCGAGCTTAATAACGAAAAAGTGGACGTGATTCCGTGGTCCTCGGACATCAAGGCGTATGTCACAAAGGCGCTGGAACCAGCAAAGATCAAGACTATCGAGTTGCAGGAGCAGGGCAAGCGTCTGAAAATTTTAGTGGCGGAAGACCAGTTATCACTCGCGATTGGCAAGCGCGGCCAGAACGCCCGCCTCACGGCGCGGTTGCTGGGCTGGGAAGTGGATATTGACGCCGAGCACATCGTCACCAAGGGCTTCGAGGAAAAAGTTGCGGAAGCTGTAGAGGCGATTGCAACGATTCCAGGGATTACGCGTGAGCAGGCGGATGCGCTCGTCCACGCGGGGGTTACGCGGCTGGAAGATTTGCTGTCGGCGGAAGCCGGTGACATCGCGGACATTTCCGGTGTCGGTGAAAACGCGGCGGCGATTTTGGCTGCAGCACACGCTGAGGCCGATCGTCGCGCAAAGAATTGATTTTATGGTGGCCGCTGAAAACAAACTTGTCTGCGCAGTTCAGCCATGAAGGCGGATTGTTCATTCCGGTCGGCGGCGTTGAAAGATTTATATGCCCGTTCGTATTTACGACATCGCGAAGAAATTTGGCCTGGAGAACAAAGAAATTCTCACCAAGGCCAAAGCGCTGGGCATTGCCGCTGCCAAAGTTCCGTCAAGCTCGCTAGATAAAATCAGCGCCGAGTGGCTCGAAGAAGAACTCGTCAAGGAGCGTCCTGAACTTGCCAACAAGACTGCCAACAAGCCGGTCGTCGAAACTCCCAAGCCGCCGGTGGTCGAAGAAAAAATTGTTCTCATTACTGCGCCGCCCGCGCCGGAACCGCCGCTGGTCATCATTGAAACAAAAGTAGAGTCCGCACCTTCCGTTGTTTCAGATGTGCCGCCGCCCGTTGCAGAAATTCCCCAGCCGGTTATTCCGCCGCAGGCTCCCAAGCCCGTGGTTCCTGTAGCGCCGCCAAAGCCGCAGATGGGAGAGAAAGTGGGTTTCATCCAGCTCGCTCCCCGCCCTAGTTCAACCCGTCCTGGCGAACGCGGCGGTGATCGCGGTGCTAGCAATTCCTCTCAACAACGTCCGCAGCAGGGTGGTCGTCCCGGCCAGTCGCCGCAACGTGGCCGCGATGGTCGTCCGCAATTTGGTTCTACGCCAGTCAAGCCTGCCACGCCGCAAGCGCCGAAAATTTCACTGCCATCCGATGCACAGGTCATCACCATCAAGCCGCCCATAGTCGTCCGTGCACTGGCGGAAGCATTGAAGCAAAAGCCTTTCACCATCATCGCCGAGTTGATGAAGCAAAAAGTCATGGCGACGGTGAATCAGACCATTGACGAAAAAGTCGCCGCGCAAGTTGCCGCTCATTTTGGTTACAAACTCGAGGCAGAAAAACGCGCGAAGGGCGAAGGTGTGGTTCACCAATCCGAGAAAAAAGTTGAGCTCGATGTGGACGACAAACCGGAAGACTTGAAGTCGCGCGCTCCGGTTGTAACCATCATGGGCCACGTTGACCACGGCAAAACTTCGTTGCTGGACGTCATCCGCAAGGCGAATGTCGCCGCCGGCGAATCAGGCGGCATCACGCAGCATATTGGTGCTTACACGATTTCCGTGCCGCATCCCGAGCGCAAAAAAGAACTTGCGCAGATTACTTTTCTCGACACGCCCGGCCACGCGGCGTTCAGCTCCATGCGCGCGCGCGGCGCAAATGTCACCGACATCGTCGTGCTCGTTGTCGCGGCGAACGATGGGGTCATGCCACAAACGCTCGAAGCCCTCGCGCATGCGAAGGCGGCGAAGGTTCCAATTCTAGTCGCGATTAACAAGTGCGACCATCCGAATTCAAATCCCCTCAAAGTGCGCCAGCAGTTGCAGGAAAAGGGTCTCGTGCCGGACGATTGGGGTGGCGACACGATTTACGTCGAATGTTCCGCGCTCACAAAGCTCGGCGTGGACAAGCTACTGGAAATGATTTTGCTGCAGGCAGACTTGCTGGAGTTGAAAGCAAATCCCGACCGCAATGCCAAGGGCAATGTCATTGAGTCCGGCGTTTCCCCCGGCGGGCCGACCGCGACGGTGCTGGTGCGTAAAGGCACGCTGCATCTCGGTGATGTCATCATCTGCGGCGAGTATCACGGCAAAGTTCGTGCGCTCATCAACGAAGAAGGTCAGCGCTTGAAAGTAGCCGGCCCGTCTGTGGCCGTTAGTGTGCTCGGTTTGAATGGCGTGCCAGAGGCTGGATGGGAATTCAGCTCTGTGGACGACGAAAAAGCCGCCCGCGCCCTTGCCGAAGAACGCGCACACATTGCCAAAGCCGAGAGCCTAGAAAGCCGCTCGAAGGTCACTCTGGAAAATTTGTTTGCTTCACTCGATGCCGTTCAAGGAAAAGTTCTCCGCGTTGTCGTCAAGGCCGACACGCAAGGTTCCGTGGAGGCAATTGTCGAGGCGATTAAGAAAATTGACCAAGACAAAGTATCCCTCGAGATTTTGCACAGCGATGTTGGCACCGTCACGGAAAACGACGTGGCACTTGCATCTGCTTCCAAGTGCGTCATCCTTGGTTTCCATACTCGGCTAGATAGCACGGCGGCGGAAAAAGCCAAGCACGCTGGCGTGCAGGTGAAACTTTACGCCATCATTTACGAACTCATTGATGAGGTGAAAGCCGCGATGGCTGGGTTGCTCGATCCGCTTGTCAGGGAAACCATCGTCGGTTCGGCGGAAGTGCGCCAGATTTTTGAATTGTCCAAAGGCATCCCGGTCGCCGGCTGCTCCGTCACAACTGGCCGTATCGTGCGTGGCAAGGTTCGTGTGCGCCGCAAAAAAGATGTCATCTACGAAGGAGTTACGCAGTCGCTCCGCCGTTTTCAGGACGAGGTCAACGAAGTTCGCGCCGGTATGGAATGCGGTATCCGCGTGGAGGGCTTCGGTGAATTTCAGATTGGCGACGCGATTGAATGTTACGCGATCGAAAAAATCGCGGCCAAGTTGTGAATGGATGAGTAGATTGCTGGATGAATGAATCAGCGCGTGCGCTGCATTTTTCTAATCCAATAATCCAGCCATCAATAAATCCGATTAACCGTTTTGATTTATGTCCAACCTGCGACACGAACGCGTCCGTGAATTATTAAAGCGCGCGATTGGCGAGGCTATCCGTCGCGAATTCCACGTCAACGATGTCGGCCTCATCACCGTCAACGACATCGACGTTGGCGGCGACTTGCGAACTGCCGTCATCTTCATCAGCATCCTCGGCAAACCAGAACAGCAGAAGCGCGGCTTGCAGGTGCTCGAAGAAAATCGCATCCGCCTCCAGCAACTCGTCTCCAAGAGTGTTGTTCTGAAATACACGCCCACTTTGAAATTCATCGTGGACGACTCTATTGTGCGCGGCAACCGCGTGTTGCAAATTTTGGATGATCTGGAAAAAAATTCACCTTCCGACACCGGTTCGGCCAAAAAAACCGAGTGAAAAGCTACCCTCAAGTCATTGACCGGATTCTCGAGATTATCCGTGAACACAGGACGTTTTGCATCGTCGGACACATGAGGCCGGACGGCGATTGCATCGGCTCGCAGCTCGGTCTCGCGCTGGCGTTGAAAGCCGAAGGCAAACGCGTGACCGTCTGGAACCAGGATGCAATTCCGCAAAAATATAAATTCCTGAACAACGAAGGGATGTTTGAGAAGCCGAAGCACGGCGAAAAATTTGACTGCGTCATCGCCACCGACTGCGCGAGCTTTGAGCGGCTCGGCAAAGCGGGTGAGTGCATCTGTGAGCGGAAAGTTTTTATCAATATTGACCACCACGTCAGCAATACACGCTACGCCGATGTGAATTGGATTTCACCGCGCGAACCGAGTTGCGGGGAATTGATTTACAAGCTGATGACCATCGCGCGCTGGCCGATCACCAAGCCAATTGCGGATCTACTCTTCACCGCCATCTCAACTGACACTGGCTCGTTTCAATACGCCACGACGCGTCCCGGCACATTTCACGCCGGCGCTAAACTTGTTACGCGCGGCGCGAACCTCGCGAAAATTTGCGACGAGGTTTATCAGTCGTATCCGCTTTCCCGCGCGAAACTGCTCAAGCACGTCTATTCCAAATTCCGCCTGTCGCCCGACGAGAAAATCGCGTGGTTCTGGCTCAAGCAAAAAGATTTTACCCGCACCGGCGCGGAGAGCGACGACACGGAAGGCTTGATCGACCACATCCGCGCCATCGAGCCGGTCGTCGTCGCGTGCGTGTTTGAGGAAATTGGTCAGGACATGACGCGCATCAGTCTGCGTTCTAAGAGCGACAAGGTGAACGTCAGCGAAATCTGCAAACAGTTCGGCGGCGGCGGACACCCTGCAGCAGCGGGCGCCCGCATCGCCGGCACGTCGTTGTCCACGCAACGCAAAGTCATTGCGGCGCTAAAACGCGCTTTGAAGGCGGCTAAGTAAATATAATTTTCCATGCAAGATTTTACTGCCATTGACGGTGCCATCCTTGTTGATAAACCCGCCGGACCAACTTCGCACGATGTGGTTGACGCCATTCGCCGCAAGTTTGGCATCAAGAAGGTCGGGCATTGCGGCACGCTCGACCCAAACGCGACTGGTTTACTCATCATCGTGCTGGGGCGCGGCACTAAATTGTCTGAACGCCTCATGGGTGATGACAAAGTTTACGAGGGCACCATTAAATTTGGCGAGGCGACGGACAGTTATGATTGCGATGGCGAAATCACCGGTTCCATGCCCGTGATGCCGATGACGCTCGACCAGTTGAACGAAGAGGCCGCGAAATTTATTGGCGACCAGATGCAAGTTCCGCCGATGGTCTCCGCCATCAAGAAAAATGGCGTGCCGCTTTACAAGCTGGCGCGCAAGGGCATTGAAGTGGAACGCGAGCCGCGTTTGATCCACATCTACAATTGTCGTTTTACCGAATATACCGAGCCGTTGGGGCAGTTCCGCGTGGCTTGCACGAAGGGGACTTACATCCGGAGCATTGCGCACGACCTTGGCCAAAAACTCGGGTGTGGCGCGCATCTGACGACGTTGCGGCGCAGTGCGTCAGGTAAATTTGACGTGAAGGATGCGCTCTCGCTGGATGCCGTCTTGAAGCTGACGACGGCTGAATTGGAGAAGCGCGTCATGCCGTTCCTGAAACTGGCAGCGGCGTAGCCATCGAGGTTGAGCGTTACCAATAAAATATTGTGCGGCACTCTGCCGTGATACCGCTACAATTCACACTGTGAAAGTCATTCGTGCCGCAACTGAATTAGGCAATGGTAGCCGAAAAGTCTGCCTCGCCATCGGTGTGTTTGACGGCGTGCATCTCGGTCACCAGCAAATCATCAGGCAGACGATTACCGATGCGCGGCAGCACGATGCGGTCGCGGTGGTCATCACGTTTGACCAGCATCCCAACGCGATTGTAGCACCAGACAAAGTTCCGCCCCAGATTTTTTCGCGTTCACAAAAGTTGCGCGCTATTGAATTGCTCGGTGCGGATGCACTTTTGGAAATTCCGTTTGATAAAAGTTTCAGTGAGAAGACTGGAGAAGTTTTCATCCGCGAATTGGCGCGTGATTTGGATAATATTTTTTCCATCTGCGTGGGCGCGGATTTTGTTTTTGGCTGCAAGCGCAGCGGCAACGTGGCGTTGTTGAAAACGCTGGGCGCGGAAAATGGTTTTCAAGTCCACGGCCATGCGGCGGTAGCGTTGGATGGCGAGACGGTCAGCAGCACGCGCATCCGCGAGGCGGTGCGCTTGGGAAGTCTGGACGCGGCCTGCCAGATGCTCGGACGGCCTTACACAATTTGTGGTGTGGTCGTGCCGGGCGACCGCATCGGTCACACGCTTGGTTTCCCGACGGCCAATCTGGAGTTGCCAAATCGAGTGCTGCCGACAAATGGCGTTTATGCCGCGAGCGCGCGGGTGGATGGAAAACTTTTCCGCGCTGCGCTGAACATTGGAGTGCGCCCGACGGTGGCGGCAGCGCAACCGGTATTGCGCGTGGAAGCGCACCTGCTGGATTTCAATGGCGACCTTTATGGCCGGGAACTGGACGTAGAAGTTGGCTTGAAGCTGCGGGATGAAAGAAAATTTTCCTCCCCTGCGGAATTGCGCGAGCAGATTGCGCGCGACGTGGCGGCGATCCGAGCTTTGGTTTAAAACCGAGTTTTATCTAGGTTTTCATGGGGTTTAATTCGTTTTCGGGTGAAGATTGTCCTTGAAATTTCCGCCAAAGACGGTAGCATAACGGCACGTCGGTCTTCTGGAGTTCGCGATTCCAAGATTCAAAAGTGAACGCGCGTTTGTCGTCAGAAGTCACAGCGATAAGGGTTGGGGAAATAATTCCTCTGAACTGAAACGGTCATTCCCGGTCAGATTATTTATGTTGAAACGCAAAGTTACGCCGTCAAAGAGCGCCAAGAGCAGCAGTCGTCGCAGTGTGAAACCCGCCGCCAAGCCTGCTAAAGTCGCCAAGGCTCCAGCTGCTCCGGTCCGTCGCCGGTTTGTTATTTCCAGCAAAGCCCTCAAGCCAGATGCAGTGAAACCCGATGCGGCCAAGTTGAAAGCCGTATCGCCGGTCGCGCCCGCTTCTAAAGCTACGGGCAAAGCTCCAGCCAATGGCCCGCTCGCCGCGCCTGCCTCGCCGATGCTCACCTCGGTAGATTTAACCGAGACGGTCAAGACGTTGATGTCCATCGCGCAGGAACATGGCTTTGTTACCTACGACGACATCAATGACATTCTCCCGGATAATTTAAGCCCCGATGATCTCGACGCGTTGCTCTCGAAGCTGCGTGGTCTCGACGTGGAAATCGTCATGGATCAGGCCGAAGCCGAACGCGCCGAGCGCACCAAGCAGCCGGAGCAGGCGCAGGAAGAAGCCGTGGACGAAGATGCGCGTCTGGAAATTTTGGACGACCCGGTGCGGATGTATATGAACCAGATGGGCAAAGTTCCTTTGCTCACCCGCGAACAGGAAGTTGAAATCTGTAAAAAGATTGAAGACGCCGAAGTTGCCATCAAAGCCATCGTCTATGGTCTTGGCTTCACGGCCAAGGAACATATCGCCATCGCAGAAAAATTGTTATGCGAGCCGCCGAAGGAACGTTTCGACCGCGTCATCGTGGACAAAAAAATTGCCAACCGCGACGGTCATTTGAAAGATTTGCGCAAACTTGTTAAAAAAATCCACGCCGCTGATTCCAAGGTGGATGAGAAATATTTCCAATGGCAGAAGGCCCAGCAGAAAGGCCGCAAAGAAGCCATCGCCAAGGAATTGAAAAAGATGGGATCGAAGCTGCAGGAAATGTTCGCCAAGTTTTACTACAAGCAGAAGGTCGTTGAAGAAATGATCGTCGTCGCTGGTAATATCTACGAAAAATTTCAGGCCAGCCTGCGCCATGTGGCCGAACTTGAAAGCCATCGCAGCACCTCTGAACGCCGGACTGCCATCGAGGCCGAGCAGCAGAAGATTTCCACGCTTGAACAATTCGTGCGGATGCCGCGTGAAGAATACTACAAAGTCTTCAAAGATTTGAAGGCTGCTGCTGATCGCGCGCTCAAGGCCAAGACCCACATGGCTGAAGCCAATTTGCGCCTCGTCGTTTCTGTGGCGAAAAAATACACGAACCGCGGTCAGTCGTTCCTGGATTTGATCCAGGAAGGCAACATCGGTTTGATGAAAGGCGTTGAGAAGTTTGAGTATCGCCGCGGCTATAAGTTTTCGACCTACGCCATCTGGTGGATTCGTCAGGCCATCACGCGTTCTATCGCGGATCAGGCGCGGACGATCCGTATTCCGGTGCACATGATTGAAATCATGAACAAGCTCTGGCGTGCGCAGAAACAGCTCACGCAGGAACTTGGCCGCGAACCCACGCCGGAAGAACTCGCGGACGAAATGCACATGCCCGTCTCGCGCATCCACGCGTTGCTCAAGATGGCGCAACAGCCCGTTTCATTGCACGCGCCCGTTGGTGACGACGGCGATGTGAGCGTCGGCGATTTTATCGAAGATAAATCGGCGGAAAATCCGTCCGACGTGACTAGCTACAGTTTGCTCCGCGAAAAACTCGGCGACGTGCTCACCACGCTCACCGAACGCGAACGCAAGATTCTCGAAATGCGCTTCGGCCTGATTGACGGCTACGAACGCACGCTCGAAGAGATCGGCAAGATGTATAACGTCACCCGTGAACGTATCCGCCAGATCGAAGCGAAAGCGCTCCGCAAGCTGCGTCACCCGACGCGCGTGCGCCACCTGCAAGGCTTCCTCGAAGGCGTGGAAATGCATTGAGGTTATTGATTAAAAAATCCGCCCGCGATGAAAGTTGCGGGCGGATTTTCTTTTTGGGCACGGCAGTGTTGTAAGGGCTCAGCATTTTTTGTAAAAATTTTCTCGCGGAGATTTTTTTGGCGGTGTATTTACTGCGTCATAGGAACTGGGGCAATTCACACTTATGGTTGTTTTTCTCAATGGAAATTTTCTGCCGTCGGCACAGGCGCTCGTGCCGGTGAACGATCGAGGATTCATGTATGGCGATGGACTGTTTGAGACGACGCGGGTCATCAACGGCAAGCCGTTCCGGCTAGCGCAACATTTGGAACGCATGGTGCGTGGCGCGGAGTATTTGAAAATACCCCTGCCGTATTCGCCCAAGGAAATCCAGAAGTTCGCATCGCAATTGGTCGAGGCCAACACCCTGCTGGATGCGGTGCTGCGAATCACGCTCACGCGTGGGGCAGGGGAACGCGGCTACACGCCGGGGACAACGACGACACCCACGCTGGTGATGTCGCTGCATCCGTTGCCGCCGCAACCGGCCGACGGGGCGCGCTGGAACATGATCACCTCGTCGTATCACATCCCCGCGAGCGGTGCGATTTCATCCTTCAAGACCACCAGCAAAATTCTTCACGTGTTCGCGCGCATTGAGGCACAGGAGCGTGGTGTAGATGAGGCGTTGCTCTTGAACACCAACGGCGAAGTGGCGGAGACGGCGGGCGGAAATATTTTTTGGGTATTTCAGGACAAGATTTGCACCGTGCCGACAGGTCGCGGCGTGTTGCCTGGCATCACGCGCGCGGTGGTTTTGGAAATCTGCCAGAGCCTTGGGCTAGAGACGAACAAGCGGGTCATCAAGCCGCAGCATCTACGAAATGCGGAAGGCATCTTTGTCACGCAGAGCGTGCTGGGCATAGTGCCGGTGGTGTCGTTCGATGGCGAAGCCGTGCGACCTTCGCCGCTGGTGGACCAGATTGCTTCGGCGTATCACGAAGTGTTGCTGAAGGAATAAGTTTCCGAGGTGCGGCTTTTATGCTGGTCCACTTTCAATTCCACAACGACGATCAAGCCGTTGACCTGTTTATAGTTTAGATGTTTAAAAGCCGTGAACGCCGCGCCCATGGTCGCTCCCGCTGCAATTCAAACTTGGCTCGCGGGCGGTGACGGTTAAATTGTCCGTGTGCCGGTTCTGGAAAAAAAGCCCGTCAAAAAAAGCCGCAGTCATGTCGGTGATATGTTGGCCGTGCTGTTGTTGCTCGCCATTCTCGGTGGACTGGGCTGGCTGTGGTGGCATGAAAAGCATCCTAAAAAACACGTGGCTAAAATTTCCACGAAGAATTCCGTGGCAATCGTCCATGTTCCCGTGGTGGTTGCGGAAAAGCCAAGGCCAATTCCTAAACCTGTTTTAAAACCGATTCTCCAGTCGCCTGATATCGCGCCGCTGGCGACGGCGGATTTTCCCCGACCGGTGCGTGACGTCTTTGAAGCGCAGGTCGCGCTGGTGCGACAGGCGATTTCTCCGGGTTCACTGGATGCCGCCATCGGCTCGCAAACGCGTGCAGCTATCGCCGCGTTTCAGTGCTCAGAACATTTATCCGTCAGCAGCGCGCTCGACACCAACACCCGGGCGATGCTCCGGCTCGCTGCACCGTTGCTCACGACCTGCGAGGTGACGACGAACGACCTCGCGCGGCTCCAGCCGATTGGCAAGACGTGGCTTGAAAAATCGCAACAGTCCGCGTTGGATTATGAAACGATTCTGGAACTTGTGGCTGAACACGCGCACGCGCATCCGGTGCTTATTCAAAAATTAAATCCCGGCGTGAATTGGACGAATGTTTTGGCTGGAACTGTTCTGAAAATTCCTGATGCCGAATACCCGGAGCCGAGCGCCAAGGCGTCGTTCGTGGTAATTCACCTGTCGCAGAAATTTTTGGAAGCGTTTGATGTGGCCACGAATCTGTTGCTGCATTGCCCGTGCAGCATCGCGGCGAAAGTGGAGAAGCGACCAGTCGGAGAATTGCACGTTGCGGTCGTCGCGCCTGATCCGAATTACACGTTTGATCCTGCGGTTTTCCCGGAGTCGTCGGAAGCACAAGCCATCGGGCATAAATTAATTTTGCCGCCGGGGCCAAATAACCCTGTTGGCATGGCGTGGGTCGGCTTGGACAAGCCAGGCTACGGCATCCACGGCACACCTGTTCCAGAGCAGGTTGGGCGCACGGAATCACACGGCTGTTTCCGACTGGCAAACTGGGATGCAGAATACTTTTTGAAACTTGCGTGGGTGGGCTTGCCGGTGACGGTGGTGCCGTGATGGTAGCCCGCTCCGCAAGGAGTTCCAATTTTCTCCTGAAATTATCATTGCCCGGCGGCATGGTTCGGAGAAACTGTCAGCGAACTTGAACAAAGGAAATTTATGACTACTGGAATTATTGCGCTGATTGTTTTGGGTGGCTTGCTGGTGCTGGCCATCATCGTGGCTATGGCTGTGATTGGCATTTACAACAAGCTCGTCACGCTCCGCAACCGTTACAAGAACGCCTACGCGCAGATTGATGTGCAACTCAAACGCCGTTACGACCTCATCCCGAATCTGGTCGAGACCGCCAAGGGCTACATGAAACACGAGAGCGGCACGCTCATCGCCGTCACCGAGGCGCGTAATATTGCGATGACTGCGTCCAAGAGTGCCGCGAGCAATCCCGGCGATGCCGGCGCGATGAAAAATCTCGCGTCCGCCGAAGCCGGTTTGGGTGGCGCGTTAAGCCGCTTGATGGTCGTGAGCGAACAATATCCCGACCTCAAGGCCAACCAGAACATGATGCAGCTCACCGAGGAATTGACCTCCACGGAGAACAAAATTTCTTTTGCGCGTCAGTCTTACAACGATTCCGTGATGGGCTACAACACCGACCGCGAAGTGTTTCCGAGCAACCTCATCGCAGGAATGTTCAATTTTGTGGCTGCGGAGCTCTTCGTCATTGATAAACCAGAGGAGAAGGTAGCGCCAAAAGTTTCGTTCTCCTGAACCTGATAGCGGTCGACGTTAGGAGGCTCTAATTTTTGCGCCAAGCTGATTTGAGCCTCGTCAACTCGGCTGCTACGGGAAAATCCAAATGGATTTCTTCGCCCAACAAGACCGCGCCCGTCGCCAGACGAAAAAGCTTGTCGTTTATTTCGCCCTCGCCGTCGCGTCCATAATCCTGATGATTTATGGCGTGGCGTTGTTCGCCTCGACTTATCTCGACCAAAAGCAATCGCGTCATTTCGACTACGAAACCCAAGCGGCGTTCACATTGTGGCATCCCGGATTGTTCGCCATGGTCGCACTCGGCACGCTCGTGGTGATTTTTCTTGGCAGCGCGTGGAAGACCATGGCGTTATCTGCTGGCGGTAGCGCCGTTGCAGAATCGCTCGGCGGACGGCTGCTGAATCCCAATTCTAACCAGCCGGACGAACGCAAGCTGCTTAATGTCGTCGAGGAAATGTCCATTGCGTCGGGCGTGCCGATGCCACAGGTCTATGTCCTCGAAGACGAAGATGGCATCAATGCCTTTGCTGCCGGCCACTCGACGAGCGATGCTGCTGTGGCCGTCACGCGCAGTTGCATGACCAAACTGACACGTGATGAATTGCAAGGCGTCATCGGCCACGAGTTCAGCCACATCCTCAACGGCGATATGAAGCTGAATCTTCGGCTCATCGGTATTCTTTTCGGGATTTTCTGCATCGCCACCATTGGGCGTTTCATGCTGCAAATGCGTGGCAACGGCCGCGACAAAAATCCGCTGCCCATCATCGGCATCGCGTTGCTCGTGGTCGGCTCCCTAGGGCTTTTTTTTGGACGCTTGATTCAAGCCGCCGTCAGCCGCCAACGCGAATTTCTCGCCGATGCCTCGTCCGTGCAGTTCACGCGCAATCCCGCCGGATTATCCGGAGCTTTGCAAAAACTTGGCGGCTACGGTTCGGAAGTGACTTCGCCCAACGCCTCCGATGCGAGCCACTTATTTTTTGGCAACGCGCTGACGACCTCTTTCATGGACGCGCTGGCCACGCACCCAC
>CAINDH010000107.1 GCA_903847285.1 uncultured Verrucomicrobia subdivision 3 bacterium
CGAGTTCGGCGGCGTGCGTTGCAATTTTTCGGATAGCCGCAACGATGTCGTTCATATCTGCGCGGGTACCAAGCAGCATGGCCTGAGTGAACCATACTGCCTCGCCACAGACCTGGTCATTCACTGGACAACGATTGCGTTCTGCCCAGCCGTCCAAGACTTCTGCTGAATACACGCGTTGGTAGGCTTTTGTTTTGAGAGCGTCTTTTATGAAATGCTCCGTGTTTAGGGGGGAATATCCGCCCGCACATGGGATGCCTTCCGCCACGAGAGCACCGATGAACTTTGCCCGCGTTAAACTGGCGAATTTTTCCGACTGATAACGAAACATAAACAGATGATGCGCACTGCGCGTGCAGCCCTCGTAATTTTTTACGGGGACGACCCCGGGAATCTCGGCTAATTGCTTTGCGAGGTAAGCGGCGTTTTCATCGCGGGTCTTGGCCTGTTGTTCGAGCCGCTTCAATTGCGCGAGCAAAATTGCGCCTTGAAATTCAGCGAGCCGGAGGTTCGCGCCCCGCGTGCCGCGATAGGTGAAGTTATAACTCGCCGTCTTGCGCGCGCGACAATTGTTGTGGAACGAGTAAAGGCGCTCCGCGAAATCGTCGTCATTCGTGATGACGGCGCCACCCTCGCCGGAAGTCAAATTTTTACTGGCCTGAAAACTGAAACAACCTGAGATGCCATAGGTGCCCACTTTTTGACCGCGCCACTCAGCCAAATGTGCCTGACAAGCGTCTTCCACCACTGGCAGTTTCCGGCGTTTTCCAACGTCTAAAATGGTGTCGAGGTCGGCTGGTGAACCTCCGACGTGCACCGGCATGATGGCCACCGTCCGATCGGTGATGGCGGCTTCTACTTTTTTAGCGTCAATCTGGAAGGTCTCCAGATCGGTATCCACGAACACGGGCAAGGCATGATGCATCAGAACGGCGTTAATCGTTGCGACGAAGGTGTAAGGCGGCACGATGACTTCATCGCCTGGGCCGACATCCAGCGCGCCCAGGGACGCGAGCACCGCGCTCGTGCCGTTCGCCGTGGCGATGCAATGCTTGGCGCCGGTCAATTGCTTGAACGCCTCTTCAAATTGATTCACATGTTGGCCTTCGCCACGGAACCACTTCTTGCTGTGTAGCACATCAAGCAGCGCCTGCTCCTCGTTCTCATCAAATATCGGCCATACTGGAAATGCCGCCGTGCGCACCGGTTTGCCGCCGAGACTGGCGGGCTTGTTCGTTTCTGCCGCTAAAATATTTGGCACATGCGAAAGCACTCCGGTCAGCGTTGCATAACGTAAGGCCACAGCACCGGCACCGGCGTTAGCAGCAGTCGTCAGAAATTTACGGCGGTTTAGTTGGCTTTTCATTGGGGGATTAATATTTCCGCGCATCGCTTTGGACCGACCATTGATCGAACAATTCTTTGATCACGTGATACTTTTCCGGATTCTTATCCTCATATTGATGGCAAAAAATTAAGACTCCGTCGGCACTCTTACGGGAAATCATCATCACCTGCCGCACATATTC
>CAINDH010000108.1 GCA_903847285.1 uncultured Verrucomicrobia subdivision 3 bacterium
GCGACGCCCTACCACGCGAAAGAATCGACTATGGATTCTTCAGCCGGAAGAAGAGATTGCCCGCCGGGTTGGTGAGGTTCAGGTAATTGGTGCCGTTGCACATCGTGCCGCCGCCCGCGTTCTTGGAACCATCCACGGAATAGCTTTGCGCCGCGGCAGGAAGGATGAAGCCCAGCAGCAGCGCGAGGATGGCTTACCTGCGTTTGGCAAAGCGCCGGTGACTGCCGGGCGGAATTAGTGCGGCGCTCGGCCGAGACGCCGCTACAAACAACAGAGCCGGCAGGCGGAGCGGCTCCGCCCGGCCAGCGCCAGAACACCGTGGGCGGCTGAGCAGGTTGCGCTTGTGACGAAAGCCAGTTTGCGGCTAAATTAAAAAACGCGGAGGCGCGACACTATGAAAACTTTTGCAGAACTCAATTTTCCGGGGCGACTTATCGCCGTGGAAGGCTTGGACGGCTCGGGGAAGTCCACACAGATTTACCTGCTCAAACGCTGGCTGGAGGCCGAGGGCATCAAGGTTTATTTCAGCGAATGGAATTCTTCCGAACTCGTGAAGTCGGCGACGAGCAAAGGTAAAAAACGCGAGCTGCTCACGCCCACGACTTTCAGTTTAATCCATGCCACCGATTTCGCCGATCGCTACGAACGACATCTTGTGCCGCTGCTGCGCGCGGGTTATATCGTGCTGTGCGACCGCTATGTGTTCACGGCCTTTGCGCGCGACGTGACGCGCGGCTGTCCGCCGGACTGGGTGCGCGGCAATTACAGCTTCGCCGCGGCGCCAGACTTGACGATGTTTTTCAAGGCGGACCTGGACGTTTCCTTGAATCGCATTCTGGAAGGACGCCCGAAGCTGAAATTTTTCGAGGCGGGCATGGATTTGAATCTGTCGAAAGATCCTTACGAGAGTTTCAAAATTTTCCAAGGCCGCATCCTCGAGCAATACATGGCGATGAGCAAGGAGTTCAAGTTCGTGACGATAAACGCCAACGAGAATGTTGAGAAGCAGCAGGTGATCGTCCGCAAACTCGTGAGTGAAAAAATCGACCTGAAAAAATTCAAGCGGCGCAGCCCGCTGCCATTGCCGCCGTCGCTGCCCGCTGCGGGAGCCGACGAGAAAGACGAACTGGGAGGAGACAAGGCCGCATGAAAAAATTTAACGCTAAAAACACCCGGAGCTTTTACGGGCACGGCATTCCGCAGATCAAACCAGAACAACTGATCGGCAAGCTCATCGTGGTCGAGGGCGCGGACGGCTCGGGCCGTTCCACGCAGTTGGTGCGGCTCGTGGACTGGCTGGAAACCAACGGCCACCCGACGGTGCAGGTCGGGTTGAAGCGCTCCACGCTGGTCAGCGAGGAATTGGAGAAGGCGCAGCAGGGAAATATTTTAAGCCGCACGACTTTAAGTTTATTTTACGCGACGGACTTTGCCGACCAGCTGGAGAACACGATCATCCCGGCCCTGAAAGCCGGCTTCATCGTGCTGGCCGACCGTTATATTTACACATTGATGGCGCGGGACATCCTGCGCGGCATGGATGAGAAGTGGTTGAAAAATCTCTACGGCATCGCGCCGGAACCGGACGCGGTGTGTTATCTAACCGTGGAACCGAACGAGCTCGTGCAGCGCAATCTTTCCAAGACGGCCACGCTGGATTATTGGGAGAGCGGGATGGATCTCGGCCTGGCGCGGGACGTGTTTGACTGCTTTCTGAAATATCAGACAGCGATGCAGGCGACGTTTCACAAGATGCAAAAGACCTACAACTTCGACATCGTGGACGCGAACCGGCCGTCGGAATCCATCACCAAGGAACTGCGAAAAAAAATCAGCGCGCTGCTGGAGAAGTAAGCTTACGGCGCGTTGGTCGGCACGGAGGGCGCAGCATTGGTCGAGATCGTGCCCAAGCCCGGCTTGCGCGGGGGACGTTTCAGTTGGGTGTCAAACTGCTTTTGCTGCTCGGGGGTGAGCACTTCGCGAATCTCCAAACGCGCCGCGTTCATCGCCTGCTTCATCTGCCCCTGGCCTGCTGAAATTATCTTTTGCACGGCATCGTGCTGTTCGGACGACAGTTTCAGCTCGGAATCCAGCCGCTGCAAAAATTCTTTACTCAAGATTTCCGGCAGGCGCTGGAATTTGCTGGCGGGTTGGCCGGAAATATTCGACGGCGTGGCGGGCAGGGCGACGGCGGCACCATTAGTCAGCGCTGCCTCCTTGTTTTTCTTGGCGTGAGACGGCTTGACGGAGTTGACCAAGAAGCCGCCGGTGAAAACGCCAGCGCCAAAAATCAGCACCGTGGCGATGACGATGGTGGGGATGACCTTCCAATTATTCACGGCGCGACATCGTCCTGATCCACGGAGGCCAGCAACGTGTTTTCAAAATCCTGCGAAAGATCGTTGCCATTGTCGTAGGTTTCCGGCGAGAAAAACGAAACCGCGCCGCAAACGACCGCGACGACCACACAGGACATGGCAGCGCGCCAAAGACCCTGCGCCCAGAGGACACGCCGCGCCACCGCGGTGCGTTCGGCGATCAACGCCATGATGCGCTTTTCAAACGCATAAGGCACACGGTCGTCCGGCTTTTGCAGCCGGGCGGCGGCGGCCAGTTTTTTTTGCAATTCGGCGAGATTCATAAACGCTTAATCCTTCGGACGCGCAACTTTTGCGCGGGGTTACAAATACTTCTCCTTGGTCATCCGCACCAGAATTTTCCGCATTTCGCCCCGGGCGCGGAAGGCGCGGACTTTTACCAGCGGCACGGACCAGCCGGTGATTTCGGCGATCTCCTTCACGGAACGGTCTTCAATCTCGAGCAATTGAATCACCAGCCGCGCCTCGGGTGAAAGCTTGTCCATCACGCGGCCAATCAAAAGTCTGGCGGCATCCGCATCCTCCGGCGCGCTGCCGGGGTCGGCCACGAAGCGCTCCAGCCAGTCGTCTTCGGGCTCAGAAATTTCGCTGAAAGAAGATTCGCGGTTGCGCTGGTGACCGCGGAGAAAATCGTAGCAAGTGCGGACGGTCATGCGCATGAGCCAGTGTTCAAACGGAGCTTCACCGCGAAAACTTTTCAGCTTGTCGAACGCTTTGAGCCAGACCTCCTGCGAGATGTCCTCAATCTCGCTCTCGCGGCGGGCATAGCGACGCGCGGTGGCAAAAACCCGGGGAGAATATTTTGCAACGAGCGGCTCGAAGCTCGCGGCATCACCCTCCAGCACGGCCTGGATGAGTTCCGCTTCAGTCCGTTCCATGCAGCGGCCTCACTTGATTTCAACCGACAGGCCGAACGCGGCCTCAAAATCGCGGGAAAAATTTGCCAGATGCGCCGCCGCCTGATGCGGCTGCTCCAGCAATACCTTAATACGTTCCGCCGTGGTTTCAGGGCGCATCCGCATCAACTCCGCCGCCGCCGCGATGTTCGCCAGCTTGCCGTTCACATCATGGCGCATCTCGCGCAGCCGACGATGCAACGCCATGATTTGCTCTTCGGTCAACGTCACCGAGCCACTCGGTGTGTAACTGGTAGACATGATTCAATCATTGCGAAAGTCCGCGCAAAAGCAAGCGACGATTCAACTCACACATAAAAAAATCCCAACTCCCTCAAGGACGAATAATCTTTCACCCGCGCCGACGAGGCGCAACCGATGATGACGTGATCCACCACCTCGATTTTCAAAAGCTGCCCGGCACGAATCAAATCCCGCGTCACCTTGATGTCCGCCTCGCTCGGCGTCGGGTCGCCGCTTGGATGATTGTGGACGAGGAGGATTCCCGCCGCGTTCGCCACAATCGCCGCGCGAAAAACCTCGCGGGGATGCACCAGCAACGTATCCAACAGACCCTGTGAAATCTCCTCCACGCGGATAAGTTTCTTGCGCGTGTTCAGCAGCAGCACTTGAAACGACTCCACATTTTTCAGCCGGTTCGACTCGCGCATGAAATTCACCACCGTCACCGGATTATCCAGCACGGGCGATTCCTCGCGCCGCTCCTGCTCCATGCGCCGCGCCAGCGCGAACGCCGCCACCAGCGTCGCCGCCTTGTCCGGGCCGACGCCGGAAATCTTTTTTAATTCATCCACCGACGCCAGCGCCAGCGCGTTCAGCGAGCCGAACTTCTGTAAAATAGTTTGCGCCACCTGCACCACGTTCGCGCCCTGCAAACCTGTCCGCAGCATAATCGCGATCAACTCCGCGTGTGTGAGCGCATCCGGCCCACGCGCCACTAGGCGTTCACGCGGACGCTCACTCACCGGCTGGTCTTTGAGGCGAAGGGATTCGCTCATGCAAAATGGTTTAACCGGGAAAAACAAGAAAGACACGGAAAAAATAAACGGCAGCCCGTGAGGACTGCCGTTTTTGTGCTACTTCTTTTTAAGGCGTTTGACTTTCGGCAATAGTCCGATCAATACGACTACAGCAAGCGCCAAATGCTCGACAGTGATTTGTATCCTCACCGATTCAAAAGTTATAATCATAAAGTTTGAAAAAGGTTAAATATCCCTCAACTCTATTTTTGTTGAGGATGCTCAATGGAAGGCGAGCTATTTTGCCCTTTGCGCTGCCCTGCGCTTCAGTAGCTAGACCAGTAGGGTTCCACCCAACCGGAATTCCGATGCCCTTCGGATTCAGTAGCAAAAAAATCTCTCATGAAAAATGGTATGTGTCAAACGTCGAGGCGTTACTTGACCATTCGATCATGAATATGCGAGCATTCGCATATGGCGAGCTGCACAAATTTTCCCCAAATTAACATGAGAGGAATTATGAAAATGAATAAACAATTTGTAGCCATGTCGTTTTGTTTTTCTATTTTCGCGAGCCGCCTTCATGCTGGTGATTTCACCCTGACCGTGAACGCAACGGCCACGACTACTGCGGTTCAAGGTAGTTTCGTCTCCTCCTCAAATAACACACAGGTTGTGATCCAAACAAATGTGACCGCACAGATTCTACACCTGCATGACTACCCATCTGGTTCTTTAGGTGGTTCTGGATATTTATTCATCCAGATGAATGGTTTGAGTTTTAAATACACTGAATCGTCAATGAACACTGCTAACAATAGACCAGTTGTCGTCGGCCCGGCCACAATTACGCTAGTCGCCACTGTAAGTTTAGCAAGCCAAGGAAATGTCGTAACGGGTCAAGATAACATGATATGCACAATATCAACAAACCCGCCGATTCAGTGCCCCACCAGCCCGTTTATTCCAAATACTGGCATTGTAATCCCCGCAGATTCTGGAGGGCCTGTGAACATAATTCTCGAATCAAGTGTGGATTTGGTGAACTGGATTCCAGCCGACACGGGAACGTATGGAACTACCACGACCAACCGTTTCTTCCGAGTCAGGGCTACACGATAGTTTTTCAAAATGATTTTGGATTCAGCAAATTTCCTTCGCAGCCTTCGCGCGACAAATCTGTTTTTCACCTGTGGCTAAAACTTTCGCCACCCGCGACGCTAACGCTGAAAGCGGTTCGCGCTGCCGGAAAATTTTTCCAGCGTTTCAAATTCACTGCGCCGCCAGTCTTCATCGAAGCCCGGATGCGTGACGAGGATTCCGTTCTTCTCCGGCAGACACGCGGTGAACTTCGTGAAAAATTCCGCGTAGCGTTGCCATTGCTTGAAATCGTAGATGCCGGAGAAACCGTCGTTCGTGGCGATGCCCGCCGCGCGCAGTCTTTTCTCCAGCCGCGCGCCGAATGCGCCGATGAAACCGGCTTTCATGGATGGCAAATTTTTGCGTTGGAGTTCCCGCGTGCACAGCCGCGTGTTGCGGATGTAGGGTCGTTTATCCGCTGGAAGCTGGCTTACGAAATCCACCAGCGCGCCCGCCACCACCGGCAGTTGATGCGAATGCAAATGACCATCAATGTAATCTGGCGTGCGCCTGGATTTTTTCATGAACAAATCATATTGCGCGGAAAGCAGTGAAAGGATTTCTTCGCGCTTCAACTGCCGGAGCAACGCACGACGAAATAATTTTCCAAACTCCGGCAGCACGGTCTTGTCCAGCGGCGCGGAGAGCAGCAGGTTTTCATTCGTCAGGCAGAAGTGCAGACCGATGTCCACACGGCTTTCGTGCGCGCGGATTTTTTCCATCAGCGCGCCGTCGCAGCGCTCGAACAACACCATACACGACACGGCGGTGAGCTTGCCAGTGTCGCAAAGCTGGAGAATGGCGCGGTCAATGTCCGCCCGCATCCCGTAGTCATCGGCGCAAATAATCATCGCAGGCTTGTCTGAATAATCGTTGATTTTGTCAAGCGGACAATGGCAACTTGTCGCGTGTCCTTTTCCTGTCTTTTCCTCATCAACGGCCTCGGCATGGGCAACAGCACCCGTTGTCACGCGGTGATTGAGAACCTTGCGGCAGCGGGGGTGAAAGTCCATGTGCTGACTTCCGGCAACGGGCTGAAATATTTTTCCAACCGCCCCGGCATCGCGTCACTGCACGAGATGGCGTCATTTTATTATTCCGGCAGCAACGGCGGCGTGAACGGCTGGTCCACGGTCAAGACCGTGGGCAACCTCGCCAAACTCGCCCAGGCCAAGCGCGCCAAGCTCGAACAAGTCATCGCTGAAGTGAAACCCGACCTCGCCGTGACGGATTCCGAATACGCCACCGCGCCGTTGCGTCGTAAAAAAATCCCCATCGCGGCCATCAATAATTCAGAGGTCGTCGTCACCGAATTTTTCAAGCACCGGCGCGATGCCAAGGGCGTCCGCAGCCATTTCTGGTTCGTCGAGTTTTCCGACTACCTGTTTCATCGCCATTTTTGTGATTTGATTTTAAGTCCATATCCGCTGCGCACGCCCACACGGCATCCGAAGTTCAAGCGCATCGGTTTGATCGTGCGGAAAAACGTCCGCGAAATCATCGCCACGACACCGGTGAAAAATCTTTCGCCGAAGCAGCTGAAGAATGTCGTCTTCATGTTGAGCGGTTCCGTCCACGCCACGCTGGTGAATTTTGACAATCGCGAATTTCCGTTCAACGTGGATGTCGTGGGCCGCGACGGTAATTCGCACGGCAACGTGAAGTTTCACGGACGCCTGATGAACAACACCGAGATTCTCGCGCGTGCCGATGCGCTCGTCATCAACGGCGGCTACTCCGCGCTGTCCGAGGCGTTCGCATTCCGCAAGCCGACGTTCGTGCTGCCCGTGCCGGGTCACGCCGAGCAGTTCATCAACGCGCGCATGACCGAGGATCTCGGCCTAGGCTACCACGTCACCGAGGCCGACCTGCTCGAACGCATGATGGATATGCACGCGAAAGATTCGTGGGTGGGCCGCAAGCCGATGCCGCCGAAATTTGAAATCAACGGCGACGAAGAAGCGGCGGAAGGAATTTTGGAACTGGCGAAGCGGACGACGGGAAAATAATAATATTTGCAGGAGCGACCGTGAGTTCGCTCCCTCTGAAGTTTGAGCCGACTCACGTCGGCTGCTACATCAAGCTGCGGCTTTTGCCGTCTGCCTACTGTTGCGGATACGGGAAGTGATGAACGCCGCCACGCCGCCGATGACACCAGCCAGCAGGATTCCGGAGAAAACGCCCAGCGTGATATTCAGCGGTTTATTTGGTTTCACCGGGCGAAGGCCAGGTTCAGCGGGGTCGATAATTTGCGCGAACCTCGTCCCGGCAACTTGGACATTCATCTGTTCCGACTTGAGTTTGGAATCAGTCAACTTGTTGGCCGCCAGCAATTCATCCAAACGCCGCTGGATGCTCCAATAGTTCTCTGTTTCTGCGGTGGGCCTGGTTTTCAAACCATTTTCCGTCAGTTCGGCAGCGGCCATCCCGGGCGTTTCGGGATGCTCCGGGATACCGAGCTTTTTTTGGAGAACAGCCAGCAAGCCTTGCGTCGCCTGAATATCCTTGGTCTCCATTTCAAATAGCTTTTTAAGCGAGGCAAGCCCCTCGATTCTGCTTTCCGCCTGAATAGTTCCCCGGTATTCCACATAGGATTCCGCGATGGCATTGGCGATTTGTGCCGCCTCGCGCCGGTCATCACTGAAGACCGAAATTGATACCAGCATCGTATTCCTGATCGGTCTCAAGGCCAGACGGCCTTTCAGAATCTGGAGCGACTCCCTGGTCTTGAGTTCCTCGTTATTAAAATATTTGGCTCCCCAAACGTGGTTGAGATTTAGTTTTTCCACCACCGGTTTGAGAATGATTTCCGATTGGATGATTTCAAAAGTGGTCTGTAAAAAATAAGGGTCATAACTGGTTGCCCGGCCTGGAGAATTTTTTCCGTCTGGCTCCACTTTGACCACCGCTGTGCTCATGAATGATTCCGGCAAAATATAAGTCACGGCTACGCTGATGATGACCACCATCAGAAAGACCGTCACGAAAACGCTGGTGAAAATTTTTCCCGGCGAAGGGCCGAAGGCCGCGAGGGTGCCAAGTTTGTCGCTCATAGTTTTCCTTTCATTCAAAGCCGCCAGCCGTTCCAGGATGGAGGTGCGCGCCAGATCCGGCAGCACGCGCAGCCAGAGTTTCAGCAAGCCGAAATTTTTGGACTCACCCCACGCATCGCGGCATTGGTCGCGAAACAACTGCGCCATCGCATCGCCGTAGTCCGAGCGGTGTTGCGCTGGATACGCCCGGAGGAGCGCACCGTAGATTTTTTCCGAGACGGGAAAGCGTTGCCCGCGTGGTTCGGAATTCATGCCGCGCCTCCGGGATTGCACGGGAACATCGAACCGTGAAGTTTTTCTCCCTCTCCTCCCAACAGGTGGAGAGGGTTGGGGAGAGGAGGCCGACGTTTTGCCAACTCAAATCCCCTCACCCCGGCCCTCTCCCCGCTTGGGCGGGGAGAGGGAGAAAGTAGTCGCGCTAACCCACGCGCCGCCCGGCCAATCAGTTTTTTTCCGCGCGCAATGGCCACGATGTCCGCGTAGCGCTGTGACTCGGCGCGCACGACTTGTTCGCCTACGCCGGTAAGCCGGTAATAACGGCGGCGTTCGTCATCCAGATGCGCGTCGGGGCGCTCATCGGATTCCTCAATCAACTGCGCTTCCAACAGCCGCTTGACCGTGCCGTAGAGAGTTCCCGGACCGAGTTTGATCTGACCCTCGGTGCTGTCCGCCACGTCCTGCATGATGGCGTAGCCGTGGCGGTCGCCACCGGCGAGCGAGAGGAGGATGTGAAACACCGCCGGGGTGAGCGGCAGCAAACTTTCGGGATCGGTCTTGGGCTTTGCCATTTTAACAGATATATCGGTCGCGGATATAATTGCCCGGCGGACGAAAATGGTCAACGGAAATTTTGGCCTCTGGCTTTTTGTCTGACTGTCATTTTGATTTTGCACCGTGGTTTTTTAGATTAGCCTGACGGCATGAACGAAGATTTGCAAAAGCGCATCCAGGCCGCGCTCGCCAACCCGCAGAACATGGGCGAGATGGCCGGGGCGGATTCCATCGGCACCGTGGGCAACGCGGATTGCGGGGAGATGCTGCGGCTGTGGGTGAAGTTCAAGGAATCGAACGGCAAGCGCGTCATTGACCGCGCCACGTTTCAATCTTTCGGCTGTGAGACGGCGATTGCGGTGGCGAGCCTGGCGACGGAGCTCATCCGCGGCAAGACCGCCGAGGAAGCGCTCGCGCTCAAGACCGAGGAACTTGCCGGTGAACTCGGCCCGTTGCCGCCGATGAAAATCCATTGCGCCCAGCTTGTGGAAGGTGCGCTGCGCTCCGCGCTCGCGCCGGAAAAAGTCGAAGGCAAACCGGCCGCACCGGCCAACGCGCCGACGTTGCTGGACAGTTTTTCCAAGCCGAAGGAAGGCGTGAAGCTGACTTTTCTGGACGATCTGAAATAAAGTTTTTGGCGGTGTTTTTCGCGCGGCGAAAAACCCGTCGGCGAGCGAAGCCTCAGACAACGGAATCGTGCGTGCGGCGAAAAATATCCACGCCACGAAGGGACTGCTTCGCAGTCCTCCTCTGTCGCAGCGCGACAAATTCCACCCTCAATAGATTCCGTCAGATTTTTTCAACAGCCTGCACCAACGCCGCGACGCGTTTGGCATCCACAGGATTCGCCAGTTTTCCATCACGCTTCAACGATGAACCGACGATGACGCCGTCGGCGACTTGCAGGAACGATTTCACGTTCGCCAGATTCACCCCGCTACCCAGAAGAATTTTGGCGTGCGGACAGGCGACTCGAACGCGTTTCACATCGTCGATATCAGCGGCTTGGCCAGTGCCAACACCAGAAACGATGAGCGCATCGGCCAGCCCGCGTTCAACGGTGTCGTTCGCAGCATCTTCGAGCGACCAATCGCCGAGCGGCACGGCGTGCTTCACATGGACATCAGCAAAAACC
>CAINDH010000109.1 GCA_903847285.1 uncultured Verrucomicrobia subdivision 3 bacterium
ATCCGCAACCGCGTCAAGAAGCAGATGGAGAAGACGCAACGCGAGTACTATCTGAACGAACAGATGAAGGCGATTCAGAAGGAGCTTGGCGAGGGCGAAGACGGCAAAGACGAAGCTTCCGAACTCGAAGAGCGCATCAAGAAGACAAAGCTGTCCAAGGAAGCGCGTGAGAAGTCCATGGCGGAGGTCAAGAAGCTCCGCACCATGGGCCCCATGTCTGCTGAAGCGACGGTCGTGCGCAATTACCTCGATTGGATGCTGTCGATTCCGTGGAAAAAGCGCACCAAGACCAAGGAAGACATTCGCCATGCCGAAAAGGTGCTCGAAGCCGATCACTTCGGCCTTGAGAAGGTGAAGGAACGCATCCTCGAGTATCTTGCGGTGCAACAGCGCATCGGCAAGGTCAAGGGACCGATCCTGTGCCTGATCGGACCACCGGGCGTTGGCAAGACCTCGCTCGGCAAGTCGATCGCCAAGGCGACGAACCGCAACTTCGTGCGCATGTCGTTGGGCGGCGTGCGCGATGAGGCGGAAATCCGCGGCCACCGCCGGACCTACATCGGCTCGATGCCGGGCAAGATCCTGCAGGGCATGAAGAAGGCCAAGTCGTCGAATCCGCTGTTTCTACTGGATGAAATCGACAAGCTCGGTGCGGATTTCCGCGGCGATCCCTCGTCGGCATTGCTTGAGGTCTTAGACCCGGAGCAGAACTCCACGTTCAACGATCATTATCTTGAGGTCGATTACGACCTTTCGGACGTGATGTTCATCACCACGGCGAACACGTTGCGCATGCCGCAGCCGCTGCTCGATCGCATGGAGATCATTCGTATCCCGGGCTACACCGAAGACGAAAAGCTCGAGATTGCCAAACGCCATCTGCTGCCGAAGCAGCGTGAGGTCCATGGCCTCAAGCTCGAAGAATGGGCCGTCACCGATGAGGCCATTCTCGATCTAATCCGCTACTACACCCGTGAAGCGGGCGTGCGGAATCTTGAGCGCGAGCTTGCCAACCTGGCGCGCAAGGCGATTAAGGAAATTGTCTCGGGTAACACCAAGAAGATCAAGCTCACCCGCAAAAATCTTGGCAAATACGCTGGCGTTCGCCGGTTCCGTTACGGCGAAGCGGAGTTGGAGGACTTGGTCGGTGTCGTTACCGGTCTGGCGTGGACCGAGGTCGGCGGCGAGTTGTTGTCGATCGAATCGGTGGTCATGCCCGGTAAGGGCAAGATCATGATTACGGGCAAGCTCGGCGATGTGATGCAAGAGTCGGTGCAGGCGGCACGCAGCTATGTGCAATCGCGTGCGGTTGCCTTTGGTATCAAGCCGACTTTGTTCGATCGTCGCGATATCCACGTTCACGTTCCGGAAGGGGCGACGCCGAAGGATGGTCCGTCGGCTGGTGTGGCGATGGCGACCACCATCGTCTCGGCGCTGACGCAAATACCGGTGCGCAAAGACATCGCCATGACTGGCGAGATCAGCTTGCGTGGGCGTGTGTTGCCAATTGGCGGTCTCAAGGAAAAACTTCTGGCGGCGCTGCGTGGCGGTATCACCACGGTGTTGATCCCGAAGGAAAATGAGAAGGACTTGGCCGAGATTCCTGACAATGTGAAGAAGGGACTGACGATTATTCCGGTCGCCGATGTGGATGAGGTGTTGCGTAATGCACTTGTGCGTCCACTGGTCCCGATCGAATGGACTGAGCCGGACGAATCGCAGGTTCCGCCGAAGCCGGTTGGCGGAGAGCATGGTGTCGTCA
>CAINDH010000110.1 GCA_903847285.1 uncultured Verrucomicrobia subdivision 3 bacterium
CACCGCGCGGCGCGCAAAGATCATCAGCCGCACGCCGATGGGCCGCATGGGCGAACCACATGACATCGGCTGGGCGGCGGTTTATCTGTGTTCACCGGCGGCGAAATTTGTGACCGGCGTGGTGCTGCCGATTGACGGCGGCGCGAGCATCGGTTTTTGAAATGGAAATAATTTCCGCATGAAAAATTTTTTAATTGATAAACCGGAAGCGTTCAGTTTCGGTGAAACAAAAATGCCGGAAGTGAAAGCCGGCGAGGTGCTGCTCAAAATTGAGCGCGTCGGCTTGTGCGGTTCGGATTTGACGACGTTTCGCGGCTTGAATCCGCTCGTGACTTATCCGCGCATTCCCGGACATGAAATTGCCGCGACCATCGCCGAAGTCAGCGCGGGCGTGCCGGCGCATTTTAAACCGGGACTGCTCGTGACCGTTGTGCCTTACACGACTTGCGGCAAATGTCCGTCGTGCCGCGCGCAGCGTCCGAACGCGTGCCAGTTCAACCAGACGCTCGGCGTTCAGCGCGACGGTGCGCTAACGGAATTTGTCGCCGTGCCGTGGCAAAAAATTCTGCATTCGCCCAAACTCACCGCGCAAGACTACGCGCTGGTCGAGCCGTTGTCCGTGGGTTTTCACGCGGTCGAACGCGGGCGCGTGACCGCAGTTGACACCGTGGCGGTTTTTGGCTCGGGCATGATCGGCCTCGGCGCGATCGCCGGTGCGGCCTTGCAAAAAAAAGCGCGCGTGATTGCGATTGATCTCGACGACCAAAAACTGGCGCTCGCCAAAAAAGCGGGCGCGGCCGAAGCCATCAATTCCAAAACCGAAAATCTTCACGAGCGGCTGCAACAGTTGACGAATGGCGAAGGCCCGACGGTCGTCATCGAGGCCGTGGGCGCGGCGGAAACCTTTGTGGCCGCCGTGAATGAAGTTTGTTTTACCGGTCGCGTCGTTTACATCGGCTATGCGAAGAAGCCGGTGGCCTACGAAACGAAATTTTTCGTGATGAAAGAACTCGACATCCTCGGCTCGCGCAACGCGCTGCCGGAGGATTTTGAAAATGTCATTCGTGTTTTGGAATCGGGACTTTATCCCGTTGCCGAAACCATCACGCGCGTCGTGCCGTTCGCGCAGGCCGGCGCGGCGTTGAAAGACTGGTCGGCCAATCCGGCCACGACGACAAAAATCCACGTCAATCTTCACTAAAAAAATTTATGGCCAACAAAATTTTCATTACGCCCGACGGCAAAAATCGCGCGGTCACGTTCGCGCTGGTCTGCACGCTCTTCCTGCTCTCGGCGCTTTGTAACAGCATGATTGACGTGCTGAACAAGCATTTTCAAAACTCGCTCGGCGTGTCCAAGGCGCACTCGACGTTTGTGCAGGCGGTTTGGTATGGGGCGTATTTCTTCATGGCGCTGCCGTCCGGCTGGATCGCGCGGCGATTCGGCTACCGCGCCGGCATTCTCACCGGCCTGGCGACGGTCATCGCCGGCTCGCTGCTGTTTATTCCGGTGACCAATCTTCACGCATCTCAAGCCGTGGTCTTCACGGCGTTTCTCGGCGCGCTGTTCGTGGTCGGCGCGGGGCTGACTTTTTTGGAGGCGATTGCCAATCCCTATTCCACCGTGCTCGGCCCGCCGGAATCGGGCGTCGCGCGCATCAACCTTGGCCAGAGCTGCAACGCCGTCGGCTGGATTCTCGGGCCGCTGCTCGCCAGCAGTTTTTTGCTGTCCAAAACCGGCGTGGCGAACACCAGCAACGCCGCGCTCTTCATGCCGTATCTCGTCGTCGCCGGCATTGTCGCGGTGCTGGTGCTGGTGTTCAGCGTCGGCCCGATTCCCGAAATCCACGCGCCGGCGGAAACCAAACCCGTCACCAGCAGCGCGCAACATGAGCGTCCGCTTTACCAGGAAATGCACTTCGTCCTGGCCATCGTTTCGCAGTTTCTCTACTGCGCCGGACAGATTGGTATCTTCAGTTTTTTCGTGAACTATGTGAAAGATGATCGTTATGTGCCGGCGCTCCCGTTGTGGGCGGCGAACCTTTTGCCGGCCACGATGAAGTTTTCCCAGACGCCAGATGTCTGGCGGATTACGGAATATGGCGCGGGCGTTTTTCTCTCCGTGGCGTTTGGCTTTTTCACCGTCGGACGTTTTTCCGGCAGCGCCATCACGCGCTATTGCAGGCCGCACATCACGCTCGGCGTCTATGCGGTGATTAACGTCGTGATGATGACGCTGGTGATTTTACCGCTGGGCTGGCTATCGGTGGCGGCGCTGTTTTTAAGTTTCGTTTTCATGTCCATCATGTATCCGACGCACTTTGCGTTGGGCATTCGCGGGCTGGGCGAAAAGACCAAGCTGGCTGCGTCCTGGATGGTGACGGCCGTGGTTGGCGGCGCGATCCTGCCGTATTTCATGGGTCTGATTGCGGACAAATATTCCATGCGCGCCGGTTTCCTGATGCCACTGGGTTGCTTTGCTTTCATCGCATTTTATGGGTTCAGCTGGCGCAAGTTTTACCGGCATGATCTGGAAAATTAGAAAAGTTCAAGAGATCAGGGACACTGGTTTCTCCTCCAGTCGGCTTTTCTGACACGCGACCACAAATTCAATGGTTAGAAGAAGTGTGGAAAATAGTCACTTATATTTCCTGCTGATATCCAATTGAGCCGGCAGAACTACCACGTCCGCAATTCAGATTCACTCGGTAAACAAAATTCGCTCTGCTCAATAGGAAATTAGTTCGCTGCGCTCAACCATGACGAATCGCGCGGCAAATTCACGGTTTCCATTCACGAATGCCAATTCTCGCGCGCGGACGCCGGCGCTCATGCTGGCGGCGGCGGCTAACGCCACCGCTACGCCAGCACCGGCCAGCCTTCACAGGTTTACGAATGGTTTCTCACGGCTGGCCTTTCGCTGACAGCGCGCGCGATATGGACGTCGC
>CAINDH010000111.1 GCA_903847285.1 uncultured Verrucomicrobia subdivision 3 bacterium
CCAAGCACGCCACCGTCGGCGTTGATTTCCTCGATGGCCATGAGCGTGCCCTCGTGCGAGGAAATGCCGAACGTGGCATCCTTGCCGGTGAGCGAGGCAAACTCGCCGACCTTGATGGTCTCGCCACCACCGCCGGAACCAGAGGTTGATTTGTTGCAGCCGGTGAGAAGTAGCGCCGCTGCGATAGCGGCAAAAAGTTGTTCGTGCCAGATTTTCATAAAAAAGTTCTCCAAGATGGTTTTCGAAATCGCCGCCAGCCTAAACATTCACGCCGGAGTTTCAAGCCTTTGCCTTGAATAAAAGAATTCAAACAGATAATTCAAACAAGTGTTTGACATGCCATCAAAAGGAAAATAAATTCGCCGCCAATGAAACGGCAAATTTTCATCGCAGCAGCCATCGTGTTTGGCGTCCTCGTCTTTCTTTTGGGCGTCAAGGTGCCCCAGATCAAAGCGCTCATCGCGTTCGGCGCGGCGTATGCCCCGCCGCCGGACACTATCGGCTCCGCGCTGGCCCACGAAGAAACATGGGGCGAGACGTTGCCGGCAGTAGGCTCGGTCGCGCCCATGCAGGGCATCAACCTCATGGCGGAAATTCCCGGGCCGGTGAAAGAAATTGTTTTAGATTCCGGCGCGGAAGTAACTCAAGGCGATTTGATCGTGAAGCTCGATACGTCGGCGGAGCTGGCGCAATTGCGGGCGGCGCAGGCGCAGGCAGATCTTTCCAAAATCACCGTTGAGCGTCTGCGGAAATTGCGCGCGGACGGCACGGCTTCGCAGTCGGAACTGGATCAGGCAGAGGCGCTGTTTAACCAAAACGCGGCGACGGTGGAGAATCTCCAGGCGGCGATTGATAAGAAAAACATTCGCGCGCCGTTCACGGGGCAACTCGGCATCTGGCAGGTTAGCCTCGGGCAATTTCTCTCCGCCGGTCAGTCGTTGATCTCGCTGCAAAGCCTGTCGCCGTTATTCGTGGATTTTTCGCTGCCGCAGCAGGATTTGGCGCGGTTAAAAAACCGCCTCACCGTGCGCGTGACTTCCGACACTTATCCCGACCAGAAATTTACCGGTGAGATCGCGGCCATCAATCCCGACCTCGACGCGGCCTCGCGCAGCGTGAAGGTGCGCGCGAAGTTTGTGAACGCGGAAAAATTGCTGCGCCCCGGAATGTTTGTGCGCGCGGAAGTCGTATTGCCCGGCGACCAAACGGTGCTGGTGATTCCCTCGACAGCGTTGTTGAGTGCGCCTTACGGTGACTCGGTGTTCGTGGTGGAGCCGAAGATTGTGGACGGCAAAACGAATTTGATTGTGCAGCAGAAATTCATCAAGACCGGCCGCACGAAAGGCGATTTCGTCAGCGTCGTTTCCGGCCTGAAGAACGGCGACAAGGTCGTGACGGCAGGCGTTTTCAAATTGCACAGCGGCAGCGCGGTGGTGGAGAACAATGCCGACACCATCAAGCCCTCTACCACGCCGAACCCGCCGAACTCCTGAACGGACGCGCATGAAATCCATCACCGATCTTTTCATCCGGCGTCCGGTCCTGGCGATTGTTATCAACCTCGTCATCTTGATCGCCGGGTTGCAGGCCATCCGTTCGCTGGTCATCCGCCAATACCCGCGCAACGAAAATGCCACCGTCACGGTGACGACCGCCTATGTCGGCGCGAGCGCGGAACTCGTGCGCGGCTTCGTCACGCAGCCGCTCGAACGCGCCATCGCGGCGGCGGATGGCATTGACTACCTCGAATCCAGCAGCCAGTTGAGCGTCTCGAAAATCACGGCGCGACTAAAATTGAATTACAACGGCAAGACCGCGTTGTCAGAAATTAATTCCAAGGTCAGCCAAGTGCGGAACGAGCTCCCGCCGGAAGCGGAATTGCCCATCATCAATGTCGAGACCGCTGATTCGCAGTTTGCCGCCGCATATCTGAGCTTTTCCTCGTCGAATGTTTTAGAGGCAAATCAAATTACCGATTACCTCACGCGCATCGTGCAGCCGCGCATTGCCGCCCTCGAAGGCGTGCAGCGCGCGGACATTTTAGGCGGCCGCACCTTCGCGATGCGGCTCTGGCTGAAACCGGAACGGCTCGCAGCCTTCAACATCAGCCCGAACCAAGTGCGCGTCGCGTTGGCGGCGAATAATTTTCTTGCCGCCGTCGGCCGCACGCGCGGTTCGCTGGTGCAGGTGAATCTCACGGCGAACACCGACATGCGGAGCGTGGAAGAATTCAAGCAACTCGTCGTGCGGCGCGATGGCGACAACCTCGTGCGCCTCGCCGACGTGGCCGACGTGGTGCTCGGCGCGGAAGATTACGACAGTGAAGTGCGTTTCAGCGGCGAGCGGGCGGTGTTCATGGGCGTTTGGGTTTTGCCGAACGCAAATTCACTCGATGTCATCAAGCGCGTCCGCAAAGAAATGGAAGCCATTACACTCCAGCTTCCCGCCGGGCTCGATGGCAAAGTGGCCTACGATGCGACGAAATATATTGAGGATGCCATCCATGAAGTTTTGAAGACGCTGACGGAAACGCTGCTTATCGTGAGCGTGGTGATTTTCCTGTTCCTCGGTTCGTTCCGTTCCGTGCTAATCCCGTTGGCGGCGATTCCGCTCTCGCTCATCGGCGGCGTGTTTTTGATGCAGACATTTGGCTTCTCGTTGAACCTGCTGACACTTCTCGCCGTCGTGCTGTCTGTCGGACTCGTGGTGGACGATGCCATCGTGATGGTGGAGAACGTGGAGCGCCATGTCCGCGAAGGGCGCTCGCCGATTGATGCCGCGCTGCTCGGTGCGCGCGAGCTGGTAGGCCCGGTCATCGCCATGACCATCACGCTCGCGGCGGTGTATGCCCCCATTGCATTTCAGGGCGGCTTGACCGGCTCGCTGTTCCGCGAGTTTGCGCTAACGCTGGCGGGTGCGGTCTGCATTTCCGGCGTGGTCGCGTTGACGTTGTCGCCGGTGATGGCCTCGCGTCTGTTGAGCCATGACATCGAGGAACGCGGCTTGCCCGGCCACATCAACCGCCAATTTGAACGGCTGAAAAAATTCTACGGGGGTGTTTTGGACAAGACGCTGGCCATGCGTCCGATGATTTACATCGTGTGGATTGCTTTGAGCCTGCTGGCGATTCCACTCTACAAGATGTCGCCGAGTGAACTTGCGCCGACGGAGGATCAAGGCGTGTTGTTTGGCATTCTCGACGCGCCTGCCGACGCGAGCATCGAGGCGACGGCGTTCTACGCCGACAAAGTTTTTGATGTTTATCACGCCTTGCCGGAATACGACCACACGTTTCAACTGACGTTTTCCGACAGCGGTTTCGGCGGCATGGTCGTTCAACCATGGGGCGAACGCAAACGCACCACGATGTCGCTCCAGCCGATGCTTCAGGAAATGATGAATCACGTTCCCGGCGTGCGGATGCTGATGATCACGCCGCCCTCGCTGCCCGGCGGCGGCCAGTTTCCGGTGGAATTCGTTTTGTCATCCACGGAAAATCCCGAAACGATTTTGCCCTTTGCCAACCAGATCGCGGCGATGTGCGCCACGAACGGAATGTTCGCCTTCCCGCCGATTGTTGATACGAAGATGGATCAGCCGGAAGTGGAGCTTGTGATTGACCGCGACAAGGTCGCAGCCATGGGCTTGAGCCTGCAAACCGTCGGCTCGGATCTTGCCGCGCTCGTTGGCGGAAATTATGTGAACCGCTTCAGCCTCGCGGGACGCAGCTACAAAGTCATTCCCCAACTCAAACGCGGCGCGCGGCTGAATGCCGACCAGTTGGAAAGCTCCTACGTCACCGGACCGAATGGAAAACTGATTCCGGTCAGCACGTCCGCGCACTTTGAAAAGAAAACCACGCCGCGCTCGCTGAACCGTTTCCAGCAGTTGAACTCGGTGAAGATCAGCGGCGTCGCTATCGTGCCGCTGGACACCGCGCTGAAATTTCTTGAAGACCAGAGCAATAAAATTTTGCCCGTCGGCTACCGCTTGGATTATACCGGCGAATCGCGGCAGTTGCGGACGGAAGGAAATAAATTTCTCCCCGCGATGATGCTATCCATCGTGATGATTTTTCTCGTGCTCGCCGCACAATTCAATAGTTTCCGCGACCCATTCATCATTTTGCTCGGCTCCGTTCCCCTGGCGATTTTTGGTGCGTTGATTTTCAGCTTCTTGAAAATGCCCAGCCCCGCTGTGCCGTTCTGGACGAACGGTTGGACGACGACGTTAAATATTTATTCTCAGGTCGGCCTCGTCACGCTCGTCGGCCTCGTGTCGAAGAACGGAATTCTGATTGTGCAATTCGCCAACGAACTTCAGCGCAATGGCCGCACTAAATTCCAAGCCATCCGTGAAGCTTCGTTACTGCGCCTGCGTCCCGTGCTGATGACGAGCGTAGCGACCGTGGCCGGACATTTCCCGCTGATTCTGGTGACGGGCGCGGGCGCTGCCGCGCGTAATTCCATCGGCCTCATCGTCGTTTCCGGCATGGCGTTGGGCACGTTATTCACGCTGCTGGTGATTCCGGCGATTTACATTCTGCTCGCCAAAGATCACGCCGGAGAAAAAGTCCCGATGGTTGAGCCATTGCCGGAACATTCGTGAAGAATTGAACGCCCGCCGCCGATGGCGCTTGCCTTGGTCATTGCGGCTTCGCCATGCTTTAGGCATTAGCTATTAGTCATTTTTCAATGGCCTTTCCCTTCAACTTTTTTGTCGCTGCTTTTGCCGGGGCGCTGCTCATCACGCTGCTGGCGTTACCGCTCTGGCGCAGTTGGTGTCTGCGCACGAACCTCGTGGATGATCCCGGTCACCGCAAAATTCATCAGACTCCGGTTCCGCTGGCTGGCGGATTTGCTGTGTTGACGGGCATTCTCCTGCCGCTGGTCGGTGGCGTTGTTCTGTTCAAGGTTGGCTTCGTAAAGATTTCTTCGGCGGGATTGATTGCCCATGGCATTGACCGGCGGGCGTTTGAACTGCTGGTGCTGGCCCTGGGCGCGGTCGCCATCACGCTGCTGGGCTGGTTGGATGACCGGCATGAGCTGAAAGCGCTGCCAAAATTTCTTGGCCAGTTGCTCGTGGCCATCGCGGTCGCCGCCGCCTGCAAGCGAATCACCCTTTTTGTCCACAGCGATGTCTTCAGCTATGCCATCACGATAGTGTGGTTGCTCGCGGTCATCAACGCTTTCAATTTCATGGACAACATGAACGGCCTCTGCGCGGGGTTGGGCGCGCTCGGGGCATTTTTCTTCGCGCTGATCGCGTCGGCGAGCGGCGAATACCTGGTCGCGCTTGTCGGCTGGCTCATGTGCGGCGCTCTAGTGGGATTTCTGCCGTGGAATTTTCCGCACGCCCGTTCATTTCTCGGCGATGCCGGTAGCCATCTCGTTGGCTACTTGCTCGCTGTCATGGCGATCCTGCCGCATTTTTATACAAAACAAAACCCGCGCCCGCTGGCCGTTCTTGCGCCGTTGCTGGTGCTGGCTGTGCCGTTGCTGGATCTAGCGCAAGTCAGCCTGTTTCGCACGCTGAACAAAAAACCGTTTTGGATTGGCGACACCAACCATCTTTCGCACCGCCTCGTGCAGGCGGGCATGAGCCGTTCAATGGCGGTGCTGGTGCTTTGGTTGGTCGCCACTGAGGTGGGCGTGTTGGCTTGCTGGCTGTGACGGGTGGAGAAAATTAATTAAAATCAATCCGGCTGGCGGCGCGCTCGGTCTCAACTTGCTCTTTCAGCAATTCAATTTTCAACTTCAGCGTTCGCGGTTTTCCTTCGACTGGCTGGCGAGATCTTTTTCCAAGTCCGCGATGCGCGCTTCGTAGGCACGGAGCCTTTCGAACAAGGGCGTCTGAACGGACTCAAGCCGGTGGATGAGGGCGGTTAGTTCGGCGGAAGCGGTCTGTTGCGCGGCGAGGAGTTCGCGGCGCTGCGCGGCGAGTTCCTGCACGACGGCGTCCTTGAGGGCATCCACGAGCTGCGGCGCGAGGCTGGACTGGACGGAATTCAACAAGGTGTTGACGCTGGGTGGCGGGAGCGGCTGGGTTTTGCCGTGAAGAACTTTGGCGATGATGCGGTTGGCTTCCAGTGTGCCATCCCGTTTGCAAACGGGGCAGGCGATGGGTGCGGGCATCGCACCGTGCAACGGCCAGACTTCAAAGGCGTATTTCTGTCCGCACTCGCAAAAAATTTTGATGGGAATCGGCGAGGCGTTCACCAGAGGAAAGATTGTTGCTCGCTGACTTGTTTGTCGCCCTCCCACAGCGTCGCGCGCCAAGCAACGATGGCGCCGAACTTAAAGTAGTCCTCGCCGGTGAATTTGATTTCCGTCCAGTTGTTGAAAGCGGAACCAGCGGTAACCTCGGCTTCGAGTGTTTTCATTTTTGGCACGCTCCGTTCGCCGACGCCGCGCAGTTCGAGGTGAAGTTTTAATTTTGCATCGGCGCTGCACTGCACGTCATAGCGGATGCCGGAAACGTCGTTGGTGTGCTTGCGCAAATACGCTTGGTAGGCATCGCGGTCAAAGAGGCTGGGCGATTTGGCGATGCGGCCTTTGGTGTCGGTCAAGAACGGGAGGACTTTGATGATTTTCCCCGCCACCGCATCTGCAGCAAACAGGGCAGGGGAGACGCAGAGCAAAAGGGTGATTAAAATCCGGCGCATGTCGGAACGATAGCGCGGGCAGCGGCGGCAATTCAACTCATTTCCAATAGAACTCCACTGTCTGCACGCTGTTCGGGCCGCCGCGCCAAATGACGGCGACATATTCGCGGGTCAGTTCGCCGATGCGCGCGGTGACATGGACTTCAAAGGTGGTGCTCTTGGTGGTGGCGTATTGGCCGATTTGCTGGGCGGCGCGTGGGTCAACACCAGCGGCGGCCACCATGCCCGGATTTTGAAACGGCGTGTCGTCTTCCGTGCCTTCGACGCCATCCGGTCCGGCGCGAAATTTAAGCATGGCCTCCGCCGAAACCGTGTCCATGCCGGGAATTAGTTGGAGGGCCTTCAAGTCCGCCGTATTGATATTGATCTTGCCGGAGCCGAACGGCGTGAACACATCCTGCAACCCGAACGCGTAGGTCGGCTCCTGGCCGGGGGCATTGCCAAAGCCAAGCTTGTGGTGCTGAAAATTTGCGCCCATTGAATTCGTTCCTGTGCCGCCCTTGAACATCGGCCTGGTCACGCCTTTGATGAGCATGAGTTCGGCGATGTCGTCAATCGGCGCGTTCTTGGCGTAATACGGCGGGTTCATGCCCTGATAAAAATCGCTCTCGGCGCCGCCGGGCAACGTCGCGTCGTCCTTGTCGATCCAGTCCTGGATCGAATCAGCCACCACGGAGATGTCGCCCGCATCCACGCCCATCGCGGTAAGCGATTGGGTCAGCAACGGCGGCGGCGCGGTGTTCACGTTCACCTTGCGTTCGAGGTCGATGATCTTGATGGAAACGCTGCCTTCGCCGACGGGATAATCGGTCAGCGACAACCCCATCAACGCGCTGTTCGTCTCCGCTCCCGCACCCGGCCCGCCCGCCCAGATTTGATTGAGCGCGTCGTAAGGCAGTCCGTTCTCCAGCGAAATAACGTAGCGTGCCAGCTCCACGCCCGCGCGGCCGAGCCAAAGCATTTGTTCGTCATTATTGGCATTGGCGGCGAGGCGCGTCTCAATCTTCATCGCGTAGGCAAACGCGCCCGCGAGAATCGTCAGCACCGTCACTGCCACCAGCACAACGATGACGGCCATGCCGGATTTTTTTTTGCGGAGGAAAAGTTTCATCGCCGTCCTGGAGATTTGAGGCCGTTGATACCGCTTGGTCCGCCGGGTCCACCCGGCCCGCCGCCGGGGTGTTGCACGACCGAAGGCATCATGCCCGCCGGCATCGAGAACGCGCGGACGACGGAGATTTCTGGCGCGTTATTGCCCGTTTCCGTGTTGCCGCCGAGAACGATGCCCACACGCAACATGGGCGGAATGGAATTGGTGTTGTCCCACTCCGTCACCCAGTCGAGCTGGTTCGTGTCCCAACATTCCACGGCGAACGACTTCACGTTGCGCGCGAGGATGAGTGGATTTTTTTGCTCCTCCGGATCCATGTCCATCAGGATGGGATTTTGGCGTAGCGCGAGAACTTTATCGCCGCTCTCACCGGCTTCGATGGAAAAGGTCAGGCGACGCAAATTGAAATCACCGAACTTTCCGTTGCGCGGAAAGATGTCTGGCACGCGTGAGGCAAAGCTCAACACCGGGGCGTTGCCGTTTTCCACGATGAAGCTGTAATACTCCTGCGAAGCTTGGAACGACTGACAGCACATCAGTGCGTCCTCGATGGTGCGAAGTGCCACGCGCTGCCGCTGCGCTTGTGCGGCGGCGGACAAACCCACCTGCGACGCGCGCGTCACCAGCGCCCACGTCGAATAAATCGCCGCCATGACCATCATGAAAATGGCGATGGCCACCATGATTTCAATGAGCGTGAAGCCACGTTCGTGTTTAAGTGGTGGCATTTTTCGCGCTGCGAAAAATCCGTCGCCGAGCGCAGCGTTAGGCGACGGCAATGCGTGCTGAAAATCTCCCGCCACAAAGTGCCCGCTGCGCGGGCAAACAAAGTCGCAGCGCGACTTTGTCCACCGCGCCGCGCCCAAATTATTTTGATGCGGAAATGTCATCGGCTCAAGCCTCCTCCGTCCAGGCTGCCGGGCGGTGATTCCGGGCGGTAGAGCAACGTGGTGGTGCGCGAGATGATGTCCTGACTGCGAGTGCTTTGGATGACAAAATCGGCGCGGAATAATTTATTCGACTGCACTTCGATGATTTCTCCCGTCCACTTGTAATCGTTGTAAGCCTTGCCCAGCAGGTCGCCGAGGTTGCCGGAATAAACACCCTCCACAAGTTTGTTCGTGATGGAAAGCTGCGAGGCGAGCGCGCTGGCATCCACCAGCGGACGTTGTAACCGCCGCGCGTTGCTCAATGAAGTGGAGATGAGCCCGAGGATGGCAAACGTGCCCATGAATAAAATGCCGATGGCAATCATCACTTCGAGCAGCGAGAAGGCGTGGCGCAGTTTCTGGCTGGAAAAATTTATTTTCATCGGTCCACGTCGCTCACGCGGGAATGGCCGGTGGCGAATTCCAGCGATATTTTGCGCCAGTTGCTCCGGTCATGCAACACGACCACCAACTCGTCGCAGGTTCCGTTCGGGAAAAAATTAACGCGCGCCCATTCCGACGCGCCGTAGTCTTGCTGGTTAATGTCGAGCATGGCGAAGTCGACATTGTCCGGCAGCTTCGCTTGGCTGACGTAGGTCGAGCCTTGCCCCGCGCCGCCGCCATCCACGGCGAAAGTTTTTTCGCCCGGATGAAAAACTACCGCCACGGTTTTCTGGGTGATGATGGCTTTGGCACGGGCCGAGGCGCACACATCGGTCACATCGCTGATGGCTTTTCTCATGCCTTCCTTTTGCAACACCTTGATGATGGCCGGCATTCCCATCGCGCAGACGAGGCCGATGATGGCCACGACCACCATGATTTCAATGAGGGTGAAAGCGCGGCGAAACTTGGGGCTAAACACCTGAAACCTGAAAGGCAGTTTCATTTGATGGACGAGATCAGCCTGAACATTGGCAGGAACAAGCTCATCATCAGGAAGCCGACCGCCACAGCCATCACGATGATTAGCGCCGGACCAATCAAATCGCTCATCACGCGCAGCGCGATTTCCTGTTCCTTCTCGTATGTGTCCGCGAGGTTGTTGAGCGAACCGGGAACGTCGCCTGTTTCCTCGCCGATGCGCACCAAGTCCACCATGAGCTGCGGAAACATTTTGCTCGCGGCCAACGGTTGCGCGAGCGTCTTGCCGTCCGTCACCGCTTCGCGGGTTTTGGCGATGGCTTCTTTCATGAACACATTCGGGATGACTTGCTCGGTGATTTTCAACGCCATCAGCACCGGCACGCCGTTGTGCAGCAACGTGCCCAAAGTGCGTGTGAACTGGCCGAATAAATTGACCTTTACCACGTTGCCAAACACCGGTGCGTTCAGGCGCCAGCCGTCCATCTTGCGCTTGCCCGCTGTGCTGGTCTTGAAACGGTGAAACAACACCGCCAACGCCAGCACTACAAAAATGAGCAGCCACCAATACGTCGTGAACAGATGGCTGCAGCCGATGAGAAATTTCGTCGGCAGAGGTAGTTCGATGTCGAAGCCCTTGAAAATTTCCACGAACTTTGGCATCACCGCCGTCATGAAGAGCACCACCAACATCAAGGCCACGCTGATGACCAGCGCGGGATAAATCATCGCGGATTTAAATTTCGCCTGCACATCGGAGAATTGTTGCAGACTCGTCGCCATGCGTCGCAAGACTTCCACCAGCTTGCCGCTCGTCTCGCCCGCGCGCACCATGTTGACGTAAAGTTCAGAAAAAATCACCGGCTGGCGAACCATTGCGTCCGAGAGCGAGCGGCCTTCCGTCACTTCCTGCTTCAAACCACGGCTCACTTCGGCGGGAATTCCTTTTGTCGCGAGATGCGTCATGCTGTTCAGTGCCACCGTGAGCGGCATCCCCGAGTTCAGCAGATTTGCGAGCTGTGTGGTGAACGTGGCCAGCTCCTGCATCTTCGGCTTGCGCTGCTTGTTCAACTGCGCCGCCAGCGATGGCGGCAAAAACGACGCGAGGTTGACCGCCTTGTCCTTGCCTTTGGTGCTGGCCGCACCGCCGCCCTTGGCATCCGTCACGGAAATGGGGAAGAGGCCGCTGCGTTGGATTTGCGCCAGCGCGGCGGAACGATCCGGCACTTCGAGCACGCCCTCGACGAGTTCGCCGGAACGCTTGCGGGCTTTGTAAGAAAACTGCGGCATAAAGACTATTATCCAAAACCGGGCGTTGGTGAAAGTTGCAAAATACCTTTTTGCCGAAACCATTTTAACCGACATAGATGCAGATGGGGCAAAACCGTGGCTGTAACGAGATTCAGTCGCCAGTGCTTGAATAATTTTTCGGGGCACACTGAATGCAGTTGTGTATCTGCGTTCATCTGCGGTTAAAATTCAGAAGCGCCTTCAACATAAACTTGCTTGACCTGCGGGGTATTTCGCGTTTGATTGTCGCCACTATGAAATTGATAATTTTCTCCGTTCTCGCCGTCGCCGCCCTCGCTGCCACCGGCTGCGTCAAAACCGTCACTGATTCCAACGCCCTTGCCATCACCTGGAGCAAAGACTCCGTGGCAGGCCGTTACAACCGCACCGTGGATCAGGTGTATCAATCCGCCATCGCCGTGGTGCAAAAGAATGGCGTGCTGCTTACCGAATACATCCCGCACGACAACACTAACAACGTCCGCTCACTGCAAGGTCGCGTGAACGACCGCAAGGTTTGGGTGCGCGTCATGGCGGTTGACCAACGGACTTCGCAGGTGGATGTGCAGGCGCGCTCAACGTGGGGCGTGAGCGATGTGGATCTCACTCATCAGCTTGAAAAAGAAATCGCGCTGGAACTGTCCGCGCACTAAGAAGGTTTTTTCGGCCCGCCGTATTTCAGGCCGATGTTCTGTTCATAAACGCCGAGCGCTACGCTCGGCGTTTTTTCTTTGCCCTTGAAATCACCTTCCAGCCGCACGAGTCGGCGTTTCGTGTTTTCTGCCACCGGTAAATCAGGAAAGCGTTCGATGATTTGCTCCAGCGTGGCGCGCACTGTGGCTTGGTCGGCGCCGAGTTCAAACTGATAGTTCGCCAGCATATTCAGCCAGTTCGTGATCTGCTTGGGCGAATGACGCGGCTCGTCGATTAACTGCGACAGCTCCATCGTCGCCAAATCCAGCCGCTGAAAATCCCGCGCATAAATCGTGGCCAGCTTCTCGCGCGTTTCGGAATCATGCGGATGCGATTCCAGTTGCTGGACGTAAGCCGCCGCGAGTTTGCCTGGCTCAATTTCCTTTGGCTTCAATAATTCTGAAGAGTCGCGCAATCCGACATTGTGCACACCCTGTGGCACTGCGATGCGCTGCCGGTCATGTTTGGCCAGTAAATGTTTTTCCATGTCATCCAGATGCGCGAGCCGCTGCTCCGCCTTCAGCGCCAGCTCCGTTCCTGGATAACGCGCGATAATTTTTCCCAACGCAGCCCGTGCCGAATCCACATCCACGCCGATTTTCAAATACCAGTCCGCCAGCGTCGTCCACGCGGCGGCAACCTGTTGTTCCGGCGCTTTCGCTGGTGCGCAGAATTTATTGAGCGTATTTTCCGCCGCCGCCAAGTCGTTTTGATTTTCCGCCTGAATGCTGGCGATGAGCATGATGCCCTCGAAGTCGTTTGGAAAACGTTCCATCTGTTTCCGCGCTTCTGCGATGGCTGCCGGGTAATCGGCCTTGTTGCGTTTGGCCTTGGCGATGGAATAAAACGGCTTGTCATCCGGGCGTTCGCTGCCGCCGTCTATCAGATTCGTCAGTGGCTTGGTGATGAATTCAATAATCGCATGCCGCCAGAGGATGTTCACGATAATCCCCATGACTAGTGTCAGCAGTAGGCCATTGATGGCGTGGCCCCCACCCTGAGCGAAGGCGGGTTTGGCAATGTATAATTCGACATACAAGATGCCCGCAGTCAGAATCCATTTAATGATGAGCCATAGGGGAGCCTCACTGCTTTTGAGCGAATAGTAGAGCAGCCAGATCACAAAGCCCCCCACGAATGCTCCCCAAAAAATATTCATCACTTGTTGCATAAACCAACTGTTTGTCCCCTGCAAATTCAGGCCGTTCAAGTTCCGGCGCAAGTAAATACTTTTTGGCTGCCAAGTTCTGATTGGAATCACGCGTAGCGATACGGCTTGGTCAGCGCAAATGAGTTAGGCAGATGGCGCACCTCGCGCACCGCACCGTCAAGCAGTAGCACTTCCACAATGTCGAAACGGAATTTCACTGCCGGATTTTTCAACCGCCGCAGATAATCCAGTGCCGTCTGCGAGAGTAGTTTTTTCTTCCGCGCATCCACGGCATCGGCAGGGCGCGACCATTCTTCTGATGACCGTGTCTTCACTTCGATGAAGCAGAGACAATCGCCGTCGCGGAATATCAAATCAATCTCCCCGCGTTCCGAACGGAAATTTGCCGTAAGAAATTTTAGCCCCGCCTTTTGTAGAAATTTTTTCGCCGCCCGCTCGCCCAGTTCGCCTCGCCGTAGATGCTCCGGCTTGGGCTTTGCCGATAAATAATTCGTGATGGATGCGAGCCAGCCCATGCCATTGTTCGCAGTCGTTCAGGTTTTTTTCTGAATCCACCGTATCGTCTTCTCCGCAAGCGTGTCGAAGGCGATGACGCATTGTTCAAGATGTTCTTCCTTGGTGTCTTCGATCTTATTGTGGCTGATGCCGTGCAAGCTTTGGACGAACATCATTACGGTGGGAATTCCCGCCGCCGCGACTTCCGCCGCATCGTGTAACGGCCCGCTCGGCAGGCGATGAACCTTGCCGCAGGTTTCGCGGATGGATTCATCGCACAGCGCGATAAGATCGTCGTTGAACGGACGCGGCGCGATTTGCCAGAGACGTTCCCAAGAAACTTGCACGTTGCCTTCGCTCGCAAATGTTTCGCTGGCGGTTTTGGCTTCGGACAACATGGTTGCGAGTTTTGAGGAATCCAAATGGCGCTGGTCTAGAGTGATGCGGCATTCTTCGACGACGCTCGTGACGATGCCGGGCTTGGTTGTGCAAGAGCCGATGGTGCAGACGCCGTTGCCGCTGCGCTCGGCGATCTTATAAATTTCCTGGCTCATCTTCGCCGCCGCGAGAAACGCGTCTTTGCGGCGATTCATCGGCGTGCTGCCAGAATGCGCCGCCTGACCGTGAAACGTGATCGCGTGACGTTCCACGCCAAATGTTCCCAGCACCGCGCCGAGCGGCAAATCCAAATCCAGTAGCACCGGCCCTTGCTCGATGTGCAACTCAATGTAGGCGGCGGCGTTCTTGAGTTCTTTGTGGCTGTCCTTCACGCGCTCGAAATCAATGCCGACATTTTTGAGAGCGTCAGGAAGTTTGATGCCTTGCTTGTCCACGAGACCGCGCGCTTCGTGCATGTCGAGATTGCCGGAGCAGGCAGATGAGCCGAAAAGACTTTTGCCGAACCGCGCGCCTTCTTCATCGGCCCAATCTACAAGGCGAATTGTGACGGGCGGCTTGCCGTTGTATTGCGCGGTGATCCGCCGCAAAATCTCCATGCCCGCCAACACATTTAGACATCCATCCAGCCACCCGCCGTTCGGCACGGAATCAATGTGTCCACCGATGACAAGGCATTTTTCGGATTCGCCGCGCAACGTCGTCCAAAGATTTCCCGCCGCGTCGCGATGGATTTCTACGGGGAGCGATTCCAGTTTTTCCTGAAACCATTTACGGGCTGCAATCCACGTCGGCGTGAAGGCGACACGCTGCGCGCCATTCTCATCGCCGGTGATCGCGCGAAGTTCCTTGAGTTCAGCGACGGTGCGTTGGGGGTTCAGCGATGAATTCATGGCGCTGTTATTTTTCCTTTTGTGCAAAATTATTGTCGCCAATGCGTCCAAAGCGAGTTAAAAATTAAAAACGATTAACAAGGAATTAAACGTATGCCGACACTCAGCACCATTGTGGATGGACTCAAACTGCCCAACCCTTTTGTCATTGGCTCAGGTCCGCCGGGAACCAACCTCAACGTCATTTCGCGTGCGTTCAAAGAAGGCTGGGGCGCGGTCATTGCCAAAACCGTATCGCTCGATGCGAGCAAAGTCATCAACGTCACGCCGCGTTACGGCAAGCTCCACTCCACTGATGGCAAAGAAGTCATCGGCTGGGAAAACATCGAACTGATCAGCGACCGCCCGTTCAAACTCTGGGAAGATGAATTCAAGCGCTGCAAAGACATGCACCCGGATGGCGTTCTCATCGCGAGCATCATGGAGGAATATAATAAAGATTGCTGGGTTGAACTCGTCGAGCGTTCCCAAGCTTGCGGTGTGGCGGCGTTTGAATTGAACTTCTCCTGCCCGCACGGCCTGCCTGAACGCAAAATGGGCGCGGCGATGGGCCAAGACCCGGACATCCTCGAAGAAGTCTGCGGCTGGGTAAAAGGCGCGTCCAAGATTCCGTTCTGGGCGAAGATGACGCCGAATATCACGCATATCGAAGATCCTTCGCGTGCCGCGTTGCGCGGTGGTGCGGATGGCATCGCGGCAATCAACACGATTCGCAGCGTCATCGGTGTGAATCTGGAAACGCTCCGTCCTGAACCGAGTGTGGAAGGTTACACGACGCCCGGCGGTTATTCTTCGCGCGCCGTGAAACCCATCGCGCTTCGCATGGTCATGGAAGTGGCGAAGTTGATTCAGACTGAATTCCCTGGTCGTTCGCTTTCCGCGATCGGCGGTGTGGAATCCGGCAATGATGCCGCCGAGTTCATTCTTCTCGGCGGCGACACCGTGCAAGTTTGCACTGGTGTGATGAAGTTCGGCTATGAACACGTCAAGCCGATGTGCGACGAACTGCTAGCGTTCATGGACAAACATAAGTTCGAGACGCTCGCGGATTTCAAAGGCAAGGCGCTCCCGTATTTCACCACGCACGCTGATCTCGTCAAACGCCAGACCGAACGCAAAGCTGCGCAAAAAGCCGCCGCCGCTGCTGCCCCCAAGAAAATGGTGCAAGCCGACGGCGAATGGAGCGGCGACGACTTTGTGAAACAATCGAACGATCTCGCACGATAAACTTCTATCAACCACAGAGACACAGAGGCGCAAAGTCGCAGAGTTTCGAAATGTAATTATCTCTGCGTCTCTGTGACTCTGTGGTAAATCAATATGTCAAAAATTTTAGAACCCTGTCCCAACTTCATCGGCGGCGAATGGATTGAATCCACAACCGCGCGCACGCCGGTCTTTAATCCTTCCATCGGCGAGGTGATTTCTGAATGTCCCGTCGGCAGCGTCGCTGATGCGAATGCCGCTGTGGAAGCTGCGCAAGCCGCATTTCCCGCGTGGATGGAAACGCCACCCGTCGAGCGCGCGCGCATCCTCGGTAAATTCAAGATGCTGATGGAGGAAAACTTTGAGGACATCGTCCGCAGCAATACGCGCGAGCACGGCAAGACGCTTGTCGAATCGCGCGGCGACGTGAAGCGCGGCATGGAAGTCATCGAGTTCGCGCTGGGCGTGCCATCATTGATGATGGGCGAAGTGCTGGAAAACATCGCGCGCGGCATTGATTGCGAAGCCATCCGCCAACCGCTCGGCGTTTGTGTTGGCATCACGCCATTCAACTTTCCCGCGATGGTTCCGCTTTGGATGTATCCCATCGCCATCGCGTGCGGCAACACGTTCGTGCTTAAGCCGAGCGAAAAAGTTCCGCTCACCGCCATTAAGATCGCGAAGCTGCTGGAGAAAGCCGGGCTGCCGAAAGGCGTGTTGAACATCGTGCATGGCGGGCGCGAAGTCGTGGACGCGTTGCTCACGCACCCGAAGGTAAAAGCGATTTCGTTCGTCGGCTCGACTCCCATTGCTCGCTACATCTACGAGACCGGCACGAAGCACGGCAAGCGCGTCCAATCCAACGGGGGCGCGAAGAATTACGTCGTCATCATGCCGGACGCCGATGTGGAAAATTCCACGCGCGGGGTCATTGAAGCCGCGTTCGGTTGCGCGGGCGAACGTTGCATGGCGGGCTCGACGGCGGTCGTTGTTGGCGCGGCGGAAAAATTGGTTTTGCCCACGCTGGTTGAAGCCACGAAACGCATCAAGGTTGGCCCGACGGATCGCGAAGCACAGCCGGACATGGGCGCGTTGATTTCCCGCCAGCACGCCAATCGCGTGCAGGAATTGATCAGCATCGGCGAGCAGCAAGGCGCGAAAGTTTTGGCCGACGGGCGTGGTGTGAAAGTTTCCGAAGCGCCAAATGGTTTTTACGTCGGCGCGACGATTCTCGACCACGTCCATAGCGGCACGACCGTGGCCAAGGAAGAAATTTTTGGACCGGTTCTGAACGTGATGCACATGGAAGACCTGGGCGCGGCCATTGAGCTGGCGAACAAGTCCATGTATGGCAATGGCGCTTCTATTTTCACGCGCAGTGGCAAGGCGGCGCGCGAATTCAAGCACAGCGCCAAGGCTGGCATGATCGGCATCAACATCGGCGTGCCCGCCTCGATGGCGTGGTTTCCATTTAACGGCTGGGACGAATCGTTCTTCGGCGACCTGCACATGCAAGGCCGCGAAGGCGTGCAATTTTTCACGCAGCAAAAAGTCACCACGAGCCGCTGGTTCAGCTACGGTGAAGGCGATATTTGGCACACTGAGAAGAAATGATTTGCAGCCACCGATGTTCACCTATGAAACAAAGATAAGATGAAAAACAAGTTTCCTCATCTGGGATCATTTGTGGTCATCTCGGGTCATTTGCGGTCATCCTCGGTCATCTGTGGCAAATTTTTATGTCGCTTCTAATTAAAAATGGCGAAATCGTCACGGCCAGCGAACGCTACGTGGCTGACATCCTTTGCGAAAACGAAACCATCACGCGCATCGACCGCGGCATCACGCCGCCGAAGGGCGCGGATGTCATTGATGCGAAGGATAAATTTGTTTTCCCCGGCTTCATCGATCCGCATGTGCACATCTATCTGCCGTTCATGGGCACGTTCTCCAAGGATGACTATATCACCGGCAGCGAGGCTGCGCTGGTCGGCGGCACGACGACGCTCATCGAGATGTGTTGTCCGGCGCGCAAGGACGATGCGCTCAAAAGTTTTGAGCTTTGGATGAGCCAAGCCGTTGGCAAGTCTGCATGCGATTTCACGTTCCACATGGGCGTGACGAAGTTCGACGACATAACCGAAAAACAGCTTCGCGAAATCGTGAAGCGCGGCATTAGCTCGTTCAAAATCTTCCTCGCCTACAAAGGCGCTTTTGGAATTGATGACTCCGAACTCTATCGCACGCTTAAACTCGCAAAGGAGCTGGGCGTCATCGTCACGGCGCATTGCGAGAACGAAACGCTCGTGAGCGAACGCTGTAAGGAACTCATCGCCGCCGGCAAGACTGGACCGGGCTTTCACGAACCGAGCCGTCCCGTGCAAGTCGAGGCCGAAGGCGTGCATCACCTAATGACCTTCGCCGAACTCACCGGCGCGGCGACTTACATCGTTCACCTCAGTTGCAAAGAAGCGTTGGCGGAAGCCGTCGCGGCTCGTCAGCGCGGCGTGCGCGTTGGCGTTGAAACGCTGATCCAATATCTCACGCTCGACAAAACTTACGCGGAGAAACCGAAGTTCGAGGGCGCGAAATACGTCATGTCGCCGCCGCTGCGCGATAAGCGCAATCAGGAAGTTCTCTGGAACGGCCTGCGGGACGGGTTGGTGAACACCGTTGCCACCGACCACGCGCCGTTTGATTTCCGGAAGCAGAAGGAGATGGGAAAAAATGATTTCACGAAAATTCCCAACGGCATTCCGTCGCTCGAAGAACGCATCAACCTGCTCTACACCTACGGCGTGAAGACGGGGAAGATTGACCTGCACACCTTCGTGAATGTTGCCAGCACGCAGGTCGCGAAGACCTTCGACCTCTTCCCGCGCAAAGGCACAATCCAGCCCGGCGCGGACGCTGACCTTGTGGTGTTCGATCCCAATTATCGCGGCAAAATTTCTGTGAAGACGCAGCACATGAACCTCGACTACAGCGCGTTTGAAGGCTGGAAACTCGAAGGCCGTCCGAGTCACGTCACCGTGCGGGGACAAGTCTCGGTGCGTGATGGCAAATTCGTCGGCAAACATGGCCACGGGAAATTTCTACAACGCAAACCGAGTCACTTTTGATTTTTATGGATCCATTTTTACAAGCGGCGATTGATGAGGCAAAAAAAGGGCTGGCGGCAGGTGGCATTCCCATCGGCTCGGTGCTCGTGTGCGACGGCCAGATCATCGGGCGCGGCCACAACCAGCGCGTGCAGCACGGCAGCGTGATTCATCACGGCGAGATGAATGCCCTCGAAAACGCCGGTCGTCTGCGGGCCAAGGTTTATGAGCGCTGCACCATTTACACGACGCTCTCGCCGTGTCCGATGTGTTCGGGTGCGATCAAGCTCTACAAAATCCCGCACGTCGTCGTTGGCGAGAACGTCACGTTCGTGGGCGACGAGGAACATCTGCGTTCGCACGGCGTGAAGGTGGATGTATTGAACAACACGGAGTGCATCCAGATGATGAAGGATTTCATCGCCGCCAAACCGCAGTTGTGGAACGAGGATATCGGGGTTTGAAAAATAAATTTCAGCCACAGATGCGCACAGATGAAACACTGATAAAAAATCTTTGCGGGCATCTGTGTTTCATCTGTGAAAATCTGTGGCAAAGAACTCTTCGGGCATGAATCCGAACGCGTCCGGTTTATCTGAAAACGCTCCCGATGTCGAAGCCGGCATCGCGCAGAGCCGGCTGTTCAATGCCGACCTCGCGCCGGTGCCGATGTCGCAGCGCAAGTGGGGCATGTTGAGCTTCGCGGCGTTGTGGATTTCAATGTCGGCGTGCATTCCGACTTATATGCTGGCGTCGTCGCTCATCAGCGGCGGCATGAACTGGTGGCAGGCGGTGCTTACTATTTTTCTCGCGAACGTCATCGTGCTCATTCCAATGGTTCTTAACGCGCACGCCGGGACGAAATACGGGATTCCATTTCCAGTGTATTGCCGCGCGGCGTTCGGCACGCTGGGCGCGAACGTGCCGGCGGTTCTCCGTGCGCTCGTCGCGTGTGGTTGGTTCGGCATCCAGACATGGATCGGTGGCGCGGCGATTTACAAAATTTGCGTCGTCATCTTTCATTTGCATCCCGAACCGGCAACGAACTGGCTGGGCATCACGGGCGGACAGTTTTTGTGCTTCCTGTTTTTCTGGGGCGTCAACATGTGGGTGATTTATCGCGGCATCGAGACGATCCGCTGGCTGCTGAACATCAAGGCGTCGCTGCTCATCGCGCTCGGATTGCTGCTGCTGTGGTGGACGTATCGCACGGCGGGCGGCTTCGGGCCGATTCTTTCCCAGCCGTCGCAGTTCGATACGGGACAACCGCAGGCGGGAAAATTCTGGAGCTACTTTTTCCCCGCGCTCACTGGCATGGTCGGTTTCTGGGCGACGCTCTCGCTAAACATTCCTGATTTTTCGCGCTACGCAAAAACTCAACGCGACCAGGTCATCGGTCAAGCGCTCGGTCTGCCGACGACGATGGCGCTCTTCGCCTTCATCGGCGTGGCGGTGACTTCGGCGACGACCATCATCTTCGGCCAGACGATTTGGGATCCGGTCGAAGTGTTGACGAAGTTCCAAAATCCGGCCGTGCTGGTGCTAGCGATGCTGGCGTTGTGCCTCGCCACGCTCGCGACGAATATTGCGGCGAATGTCGTCTCGCCAGCGAACGATTTTTCGCATCTTGCGCCGAATAAAATTTCCTTCCGCGGCGGTGGCTTCATCACTGGAATCATTGGCATTTTGATGATGCCGTGGAAACTTATCGCCGACCCGAGCGGCTACATCTTCACCTGGCTCATCGCTTACAGCGCGTTGCTCGGGCCGATTGGCGGGATTTTGATCGCGGATTATTTTGTCATCCGCAAATGCAAGCTGGACGTGCCCGCGCTTTACAAGACTGATGGAGAATTTCGTTTCACCAATGGATTCAGCTTGGTGGCGTTGCTCGCGCTGGTGCTAGGAGCGTTGCCGAGCTTGCCGGGATTTCTCGTGAACATCAAAGCATTGTCGGCAGAAAGCATTCCCGCCGCGCTCGCACACCTCTACAATTACGCGTGGTTCATCGGCTTTGCCGTGGCTTTCGTCGTTTATCTTATCGGACGCGTGCTTGCGCCGACGCCACAAAAATGATTTAACCATAGGAAAAGAAGCAAATGAAAACACCAACACTGCCCCCGACCAGTCATCAACCGATAAAATATTTCGGCCCGACCGCCGACGAAGTGCTCGCGCTGCGCAAGCAATTCATGAATCCCGGCATTTTTCTCTATTACAAAAAGCCGCTGATGGTCGTCGAGGGTTCGATGCAATATGTCTGGGACGATTCGGGCAAGCGCTATCTCGACGGGCTCGGCGGTATCGTGACGATCAGCGTGGGGCATTGTCATCCGCACGTCATCTCCGCGGGCAACAAGCAGAGCGAAATCTATCAGCACTCGACGACGATTTATCTGCACCCGAACGTCGCACAATACGCCGAGAAGCTCGCGTCGAAAATGCCGGGCGATTTGAAGGCGGTTTATTTTGTGAACTCCGGTTCGGAGGCGAACGATCTCGCGTTGCTCATGGCGCGCGCTTACACGCAAAATTTTGACCTCATCGCGTTGCGCAATGCCTATCACGGCGGCAACCAGTCCGGCATGGGCGTTACCGCGCACAGCACTTGGAAATACAATGTGCCGCATAGCTTCGGCGTGCATCACGCGCTTGCGCCATATCAATATCGCGGGCCGTGGGGTTACGACGACGCGGACGCGGGCAAGAAATACGCAAACGATGTGAAAGAGGTGATTGATTTTGCCACGCCCGGCAAAGTCGCGGGCTTCATCGCCGAATCCATCCAAGGCGTCGGCGGCTTCGTAGAATTTCCGCAAGGTTATCTCAAGCAGACTTACGAATACATTCGCGCGGCTGGTGGCGTGTGCATCGCGGACGAAGTGCAGACCGGATTTGGCCGCACGGGGACGCACTTCTGGGGTTTCGAAACGCAGGACGTGATTCCCGACATCGTCACGATGGCGAAAGGCATCGGCAATGGTTGTCCACTCGCCGCCGTGGTGACGACGCATAAAATCGCGCAGTCGCTCGTCGGCAAAGTTCACTTCAACACGTTCGGCGGCAATCCCGTCGTCAGCGCTATGGGCAAAGCGGTGCTCGAAGTCATTGAGAAAGATCATCTGCAAGCGAACTCGCTTAAGCTCGGAAACCACATTCACGCCGGACTCGCGAAGCTGAAGGCAAAGCACAAAGTCATCGGCGACGTGCGCGGCAAAGGTTTAATGATCGGCATCGAAATGGTGAAAGACCGTGTGACAAAAGAACCGGCGACGGCTGAATGCGCCGCCGTGCTCGAATCGGCGCGAGAGATGGGCCTGCTTATCGGCAAGGGCGGATTGCGCGGCCAGACGATCCGCTTCGCACCGCCCATGTGCATCACGCAGGCGGACGCGGATTTCCTGCTGGAAGTTTTGGATGAGTCGTTCTCGAAGCTCTGACCCGAACAGAAAAGGTTTTTGATAAATCTTGCCATTTAGAAGGAGTCCATTATTCTGGCGCTCCTTTTTGCTGCACCCATAGCTCAATTGGATAGAGCGGCTGACTACGG
>CAINDH010000112.1 GCA_903847285.1 uncultured Verrucomicrobia subdivision 3 bacterium
GTCCAGGCTGGTAGCGCGCGGTCAGGCGCGCGGCGGCCGCCAGCGCGGCGGCATCGTACGTCACGTGGTGGTGCTTCTCGTAGCGCTCGCGAATGCCGCCGAGAATGGCGATGGTCTCATCGATGGAGGGCTCGTCGACGCGCACGGTCTGGAAGCGGCGCTCCAGCGCGGCGTCCTTCTCGATGGTCTTGCGGTATTCGTTGAGGGTCGTGGCGCCGATGCATTGCAACTCGCCGCGCGACAGCGCCGGCTTGATGATGTTGCTCGCATCCATCGTGCCCTCCGCCGAACCGGCGCCGACGATGGTGTGCAATTCGTCAATGAACAGAATAACATTTTTCGCGCGACGGATTTCGTCCATCACCGCTTTGATCCGCTCTTCAAACTGGCCGCGATACTTGGTGCCCGCGACCATGAGCGCGAGGTCGAGCGTGATGACGCGCTTGGTCAACAAAAGTTCCGGCACATTACCCGCGGCAATTTCCTGCGCGAGACCTTCGACAATCGCCGTCTTGCCCACGCCCGCTTCACCCAGCAGCACAGGATTATTTTTCGTGCGACGACAAAGCACCTGGATGACGCGCTCGATTTCATTTTTGCGGCCGATGACCGGATCCATGTCGCCCTTGCGCGCGATCTCCGTCAAGTCACGACCAAAGGCTTTGAGCGCGGGCGTTTTGACATCGCCTTTTTTCTCTGCACCAGCGGCGGTTTTTTCTGCAGCCGGTTCGCCCGGCTGTTGCTGACCTTCCTCACCGGGTTGGGCAGCGAAGTTCGGATCCAACTCCTTCAAAATTTCCTGACGGCACAACTCGATATCCACATCCAACGCACGGAGAACTTTCGCCGCCACGCCATCACCCTCGCGCAGCAAACCGAGCAGCAGGTGTTCCGTGCCGACGTAAGTGTGGTTGAGATTCTTCGCCTCCTTCTGCGCCAGCGCGATGACTTTCTTCACACGCGGCGTGTAGGGAATGTTGCCGATCATCTTCTGGTCGGGCCCGCTCGGCGTCTGCTTCTCAACTTCGAGGCGGACGGTTTCGAGGTCGAGCCCCATCTTCTGCAATACGTTGACGGCAACGCCCTGGCCCAATTTAATCAGGCCGAGGAGCAGATGCTCCGTGCCGAGAAAATTGTGGTTGAGACGGTCGGCTTCCTTGCGAGCCAACGCTAGAACTTGTTGGGCGCGCGGCGTAAAATTGCTCATGGCTTCATCGCTCATAATAAAAACACTCTGCTATAAATCGGCAGCTTTGTCCAACGCCAAGAGGGAAAAATCAGGAAAAGCGGACAGCCGCCTGCAGTGCCAGCGCCCAGCGGTTGAAATCACACCCAGAGTGGATTGAATAATACTGTGGATGTCGCGTTCAGAGCTGCGTTTCCCCTCACTTTGGACATCTCCCCAGGGGAGAGGGTCAAGATGAGTGGAAGTCGGCGTGCCAATTCTGCTGGCTACAGTTTTATTGAATTTGCGCTAGCCCCAAGCCGGGAGGTTTGCCCTAGCACCAACCATCATCGGAGCGGGAAACTGCTCCGGCGGTGTATCCTTTCAACATTTCGCTTAAAAAATCGGCTGGCTGGCCGAATTAAATTCTGTTAAACCCCGTTGTTCCGGGGCACATCCGGCTATGCCGAAATGAATCCAACTAAATTTCAAGTCCTACTGCTGGCAAACGATCCGAAGCTGGCAGAGGCGTTGTCGCTGGCCATCCGCATGGATGGCGGCAGTGTCGGCTTTGCCGCGAATGGCACGGAGGCGGCGCGCGCGCTGCAGACGCATCCACCGGACTTGTTGCTGCTGGATTTGAAATCCTGCGAGCCGGACAGTCTCAACCTGTTGCGCCAGCTCAAGCATCAGCCATTGCCCACGCCGGTCTTCACCATCGCGCTGGCACCGGTGACGGATACCAACGCCGTGTTGCGCGCGTTTGATCTGGGCTTGAACGAACTCATTCACACGCCGTTCGAGGGCAGCGCCGTATTGCGCGCGCGCCTCCGCAGCGGGGTGATGACGAAACGCAAGATGGAAGAATCCATGCGCCGCGCCCAAGAACTCACTGATGCGGTGCGCGCGGCGGAGGCCAACTCCCGAGCAAAGTCAGATTTTCTAGCGGCGATGAGCCACGAAATCCGCACGCCGATGAATGGCGTCATCGCAATGACGGGGCTGATGATGGAATCCTCGCTCACTCCGGGTCAGCGCGGTTACCTGGATACGATTTACAACAGCAGCGAGTCGCTCCTGAAAATCATCAACGACATTCTCGACTTCTCGAAGATCGAGGCGGGGAAGATGGAATTGGAAAGCCGTCCGTTTGATTTGCGCGCGGCCATTGAGGAATCACTCGACCTGCTCGCGCCGCGAGCGCTGGATAAGTCGCTGGACCTCGCCTATCAAGTGGACGAACGCCTGCCCGCGATGATTGACGGCGATGCGCAACGGCTGCGGCAGGTGCTGGTCAACCTGATCGGCAACGGTTTGAAATTTACCGAGCGCGGCGAAGTGTTTGTGCGCGTGCAAAAAATGCAGCTCACGCCCGCCGAGGCGGAAAATCCGCTGGCGATGCGGCTGCATTTCACGGTGAAAGATTCCGGCATCGGCATTGCGCCGGACCGGCTGTCGAAATTATTCAAACCATTTTCGCAGGCGGATGTTTCCACGGCGCGCAAATACGGAGGCACGGGATTGGGCCTGGCCATCAGCCGTCGCCTCGTCGAGTTGATGGGCGGCAAGATGTGGGCGGAAAGCGTGGCGGATGAAGGTTCTACCTTCCATTTCACCATCAACGCGGCGGCCACCGCCGATTCCAAACCGCCGGCGCACACGGGCAAACTGGCGCGGCTGGCGGATTTGAAAATTTTGATCCTCGATGACAACGCCACGGCGCGCAATGTCCTCTTCGACCAATGTCGGCTATGGGGCATGTTGCCGCAAGCGGTGGAAAATTCCGCGCAGGCGATGGAGCTGTTGCGCAAAGGAAACGGCTTTGACCTCGCGTTAATTGATTTGCATCTGCAGGGCATGGATGGCCTCGCGGTGGCTGCGGAAATCCAAAAACTTCCCAGTGCGGCGATGCTGCCGATGGTGTTGCTCACGCCGATGGGCAAGCGCAAAAGTAATTCCGAAGAAGTCCGCATCGTGTTCGCGCACGCAGTGCATAAGCCGGTGAAGCCAGCCCATCTCGCCTCCGCACTGGAACGCGCGCTCTTAAGCCCGCGCATCCCGTCGCGTCCGCCGGAACCCCTCCAGCCGGTGCAACTGCTCTCTGAAACGCTGCCGCTGCGGATTCTTTTGGTGGATGACAACGCCATCAACCAAAAAGTGGCCGTCCGCATTTTGCAACAGCTCGGCTATGCGCCGGAAGTGGCGGGCAACGGTCGCGAGGCGCTGGACTGGCTGGACAAGCAGCCGTTCGATTTTATTTTCATGGACGTGATGATGCCGGAGATGGACGGCCACGAAGCCACGCGGGTGTTGCGCAAGCGGCAGATGGCGAGCGACCACGCGCATTATCCCCCGCGCATCGTCGTTTGCGCGATGACGGCGCTCGCGATGGCGGGCGACCGCGAGAAATGCATCGCCGCCGGTATGGATGATTATCTGGCGAAGCCCGTGCGCCCGAAAGATGTCCGCGATATGCTCGAACGTTGGGGCGGAAAAATGATGGCCGAGACCCAAAAGACCGTGCTTAAGCCCGGCGACATTTCCGCCACCGAACCCGCCGTGGATATGGATCGGATGCTGGATTTGACTGACGGCAACCACGACAGTTTGCGTGAGCTGGTGGAAATGTATCTCAAACAGACGCACAAACAATTCAGCCAGATGCAGGAGGCTATCAGCAGCGGCAACGCCGATGCCCTGCGCCGCGTAGCGCACAGTTGCGCGGGCGCGAGCGCCACACTGGGGATGACGCACCTCGTGCCAAAGCTTCGCGAGCTGGAAAAAATTGCGGGCGCCGGGGCAGTGACCGGCGCAGCGGGGATCCTTGCCCGCGCCGCGCAAGATTACACCGCCGTCCAGGAATTTCTAAAACTCAACCCCGAACTCGCCCCTGTGTTCAAAAACTTTAACCCGGCATGAAAAAAATCCTAATCATCGAGGACGACCAGATTGTCGCCAACGTTTACCGCAACAAGCTCGCCGTCGAAGGCTATAAGGTCGAGGTCGCCGTGGACGGCGAATCCGGCCTGCGCGTGATGCGCACGTTCCATCCGAACGCGATTATTTTGGATTTGATGCTGCCGGGCATTTCCGGCGTGGACGTCATCAAGGAGGTCCGCAGCGAAACGGATTTTGCCAAGATTCCTATCATCGTTTTCTCCAACACTTACCTGACGAACATCATTCAGGACGCCTGGCGCGCGGGCGCGAATAAATGTTTGTCCAAGTCCAGTTGCACGCCCAAGGATGTCATTGAAGTCATCCGTCATACCGTGGGCGACAGCGGCGCGTTGCCGCAAAACAAGCCCTCCGCCGCCAACGATGCCACTCCGGCCAAGACCGCCGCGCAGTCAGCAGACAACGACGCGAAATTTCAGGAAGACCTGCGAAAGACCTTCGTAGATAATTTGCCCACCACACTCACCACGTTGCGCGCGGGAATGCAGGCACTCATCAAGGCGGACACGGATGTGGTGCGACTCAAGCAGGTCTATGAGCTTTACCGGCAGGTGCACACGTTGAATGGTAATTCCGCCATCGCCGGCCTCTCGCTCGTCGCGCACATGTCCTCGGCGGTAGAAGCGTTGCTCAAGGAAATTTACGAGAAGCCAAAAAACCTGAACCAGTCCACCACGCGCACCATTGCGGCTGCGGTGGATTTTCTTGGTCTGCTCTTTGACAAGGGCACGCACCCGGAACGCCAGGAAATTCCCGCCTCCAAAATCTTGGTCGTGGACGACGAAGCCATTTCGCGTCGTGCCATCGTCTATGCGCTGGAAAAAGCGAAGTTGAAATCGGTGAACGTGGATGATCCGCAACAGGCGTTGCAACTGCTCACAGAAGGCGAATTTGACCTCATCTTTCTTGACGTCGATATGCCCGGCATGACCGGCTACGAACTGTGTGCCAAGCTCCGCGCCCTGCCCCAGCATAAGAAAACTCCAGTGGTTTTCGTGACGAGCCTCAACGACTTCGAGAACCGCACCAACTCTACGATGGCCGGCGGCAACGACTTCATCGGCAAACCGTTTCTCTTCATTGAACTGACGGTCAAAGCGCTCATCCACGTTCTGAAAGCCAAGCTCCAGCCGCGCCAGCCCGTCTAGGATTTCGGCGGCAGTCAAACCGACCGCTTAAGCCGATAGCACGTCGTTATTTGGAGTGCGGCTTGACCCATCATCCAGCCAAAGTCAGAATGTCACCCACATTTTGAAATCACGTTTGGCCAATTATTTCGCGGGATTGTTCCTCACCTGCTCCACGCTGACCGCCGGCGCAGGCGGCGAGGAAGTCGTGGTCATCTACAATTCACAGATGCCCGGCTCGAAAGACATCGCCCAGCACTACGCGGCGATGCGGCAAGTTCCCGCCACTCAAATTTTCAGCTTTTTGCTGACGACGAACGAAGTCATAACGCGGGAAGAATTCACCGATAAACTTCAACTACCACTCGCCGAAAAACTGGAGTCAGCCCGGCTTTGGAAATTTGGCAAAGTAAATATTCCCGCCATCACCAGCCAACCGGAGCACACGGAAACCCGCGTGGTGGAATCGAAAATCCGCTACGCCGTCCTCTGCCATGGCGTGCCCTTGAAAATCGCGCCGACTTCCATTCCAGAAAAGGTCGCGGCTAAAATTATCCAACCGGAATTTCGACGGAACGAGGCGGCGGTGGATTCCGAACTAGCCTGGCTGCCGCTAGTGCGCAACGAAGTGGAATTGACCGGCCCGCTGGCCAACGCGTTCTACGGAACGACCAACCGCGCGCTCTTGCATTGCACCAACGGGTTGCTGCTTGTCTCGCGTCTTGATGGCCCATCGCCGGAAATTGCCCGCGCCCTAGTGGATAAGGCAATGGCGGCGGAGAGCAATGGTTTCTGGGGACGCACTTATTTCGACACACGCGGGCTGCCGAAAATCGATACCAATTATTTCCTCGGCGATGCTTGGATACTCACCGCTGCGGAAATCTGCCGCCAACAAGGTTTCGATGTGGAGACCGATACGAACAGTGAGACGTGGCGCGCGTGGGCACCGATGAGTCAAATCGCCTTTTACGCGGGCTGGTATACGGGCGGGGCGGATGGGCCGTTCATCGAGCCGCAAGTGGAATTCATGCCCGGCTCGTTCGCGTATCATCTGCACTCATTCAGCGCGGAGACGCTGCGGTCGACAAAGTTCAACTGGTGCGGCCCCCTGCTCGCCCAAGGCGCTACCTGCACCATGGGATGCGTGTATGAACCCTATTTGCAACTGACGCCAAACATCGCTGGCTTCGCGCAAAACTTCTTTGGCGGCTGGACTTTTGGCGAAAGCGCCTACGCTTCTCAGATTGCCCTGTCCTGGCAAACTACCGTCATCGGCGACCCGCTCTATCAACCATTCAAAAAAACGCCGACGGAGTTACACACCGAACTTGCCCGCCGCGCCAGCCCGCAACTGGAATGGTCATTTAACCGGCTGATGAATCTGGATCTGGTCCACGGTGCACGCACGGGGCAACTTACCGATTTTCTTGAAGGCAATCCGCTGACCGCAACCAGCGCCGTGCTGACAGAAAAACTCGCACAATTCTATGAAATGCAGGGCAAGCCGAGTTCAGCAATCGATGCGTGGCGGCGAGCGCTAAAGCTAAATCCCTCACCGCACCAGCGCATCCGTTTGCATCGCATCCTGGCAGATAAATTACAGGCGGCAGGGCGCGATGCAGAGGCTGCCGATAACTGGCGGCAGCTTATTGCTGAATCACCGGACGACGCGGACATTCCCGCCACCAAAGCTCGCCTCCAGCAACTCGAACAAAAAATCGCCGACCAGAAAAAATAGTTCTGGCCGTTTTTTACGACACTCACGCGCACCTCGATTACGATGATTACAAGCCGGATTTTGAGGAAGTCCTCGCCCGCGCACAGGCGGCGGGTATCACGAAGATTATTTCCATTGCCACCGACCTCGCCAGTAGCGAGCGAGCCCTCGCGCTGTCGGAAAAACACGACCAGATTTACGCGGCCGTCGGCTGGCATCCGACTAACGCTCACGAAGCGCCGGCTGATATCCGCCTCAAACTCCGCGAACTTGCGCGCCATCCCAAAGCGGTCGCCATCGGCGAATGTGGTCTGGATTACTACCGCCTACCCAGCACGAGCGGCGGCAGCGCGGAAGACGACGCAAACTACAAACGTAAGCAGGCGGAAATTTTTCAGCAGCAGCTCGAAGTCGCGGCGGAATTAAAATTGAATTGCGTGATTCACCAGCGCAGTTCATTCGATGACCTCTTCTCACAAATCCAGCCGTTCGCCCAAAAAACTCTCGGCGTGTTCCACTGCTTCGGCGAAAGCGTGGATCGGTTGAAGAACATTTTAGACCTCGGCTGGCTCGTGAGTTACACCGGCATCATCACTTTCAAAAACGGCCAGAACATCCGCGATGCCGTGGCCGCAACGCCACATGGAAAATTCATGCTGGAAACAGACTGCCCGTATCTCTCACCCGTGCCGTATCGCGGCCGACGCTGTGAACCGGCGTATGTAAAAGATATTTCCGAGACCGTTGCGCAGGTAAAACTCTGCTCGCTCGATGAATTGAGTGAAACAACCTGCCAAACCGCGCACGCATTTTTCCCAAAACTGCGTTAATGCCTCAAATCCAGCCACGCGTCCATTTTTACGGCAAATCACTTCTTGCCGCATAAAAACCCCGGCGGCAATTCGTTCCTTTTGCTGAGTTTGTGTGCGGAAAGTTCTGCCGCAACTGGCACACCAGCAGCTTTCATTTTTTAAATAGTGGGAAGGAATTTCCGGTTTCGGAACAAATTTCCCAGCATGAACACAACGCAAAATTGTTTTGGAAGTCGTCAAACTCTGGCATCGCGGATGCTATGAGGTATGGCGTGAGTTGAAACATTTTCACCGGTGTTTCCCAAACATAAACAAAACAATTAAAACGCTATGAAAAAAATATTTTTACTACCGCTCGCCGTCCTGCCGTTTCTGCTGTCCTCCTGCTCCACCCCGCAACCGCCGCAAGCTTATCACGTGACCGATGATTCGGCGCTCGTCATCTCCGCAATCAACGGCCACACCAGCCGTATCATCATGCCGACGGCTTCCGGTGAAATCGCCAACGATGAAATTTTGAACACCGCCAAGGCGCTCCCGCAACACCAGACCGCAGTGGTGATTTTGGAAAATTATTCCGAAGCGCAAGTCGGTGATGAATTCCGCGACCGGGGCACGCCGTGGTTCATCGGGTTGCGCTGCCTTGGCTACGAACACTCGTGTTCCTCCAGGGCAACGGCACGACGAGTCCCGACGGCCTGCTCACGCTTGCCAAATACGACTGAACTTTTCATGGGTTAGGGTTGCGGCCTGCCGATGCCACTGTTTGTCACCGGCAGGCCGTTTTAATTAACAATCGTTCACTAAAAGAAATCCCATGCCCTGCTATTTTCTCAGCACGCTTGCCGCCGTCAAATTTTACGGCCAGTTTGTCTTTGCCATTGCCGCGGTGTTTATCCGCCGTATATTGCCGACACAAAATTATGACTCGGCAACAAGTCCTCGATCTTTATTTTCTCGCAGCGCGTCACCAGTTGATTGAGCTGGCGGCCTTCCTCGACCGCGTAGAACGCTCGCCCGGCAAGGACGATTTCCGACTGAAAAGTTTCCGCGCCGCGCTGGGAGAACTCTCCGGCGGTAAGAAGCAAAAAGCTAAACGCGTGTTACTAGCGTTCAGCGATCCCACCACTAAGCCGGTCGCCAAAGCTGCTGTCAAAGGCGCGGTTGGCGCTTGGAATAAAGTCGCTTGAAAATTAAATCTTCGTCGCCGCCAACGCGAGGAGGCGCTCGAATTGCGGGACAATCAGCGGTGTGACCGACAGCCGCGATTGTTTCACTAGCGGCATCGCTTGCAATATTTTGTCCGTCTTGATGATGTCGAGCGTAACGGGAATTTTCAAGGGCTTCACCGGAACCAAATCCACGCAAGACCAGTCACCCTCTTCCGCGGTGGCATCAGGATAAAATTCCTTCGCCACGCGAGCCACGCCCACGACTTGTTTATCAGTCACGCTATGATAAAAGCAAACCAGGTCACCTTTTTTCATCGCCCGCAGATTGTTTCGCGCCTGAAAATTACGGACACCAGTCCATGCGGCCTTGCCGTCTTTGACGAATTGCGTCCACGCGTAAGCCGCCGGTTCCGATTTCACGAGCCAGTAATTCATGGCGCTGATTAAACCAGCAAAGCCACGCATCCACCAAGTCGAAAAACCACCACCGCGCTTCCCGCTTGCCAAAATTCCACCACTTGCGCATCGTCACGCCATGGAATCCCACGAATTGCTCCGCGAAATTTTCGACAAGAAAGCTCCCAAAGAAGTTTCCGCCGACCTCTCGCTCTCTACCTCAATGATTTATAAATGGGCACAGCCAGCGGCCAACGAAGGCGGCATCGAGAATCCGCTCGACCGCATCGAGGCGCTCTACCAAAGCACCGGCGACGCGCGACTAGTGCAATGGATTTGCCAGCGCGCCGGCGGATTTTTCATCCTCAATCCCAAACAAACACCGCATCCGACTTATCTGATTCCAGCCACAAATCAAATCGTCCAGGAGTTCGCCGACTTGCTGCAAGTCGTCGCCGTCGCCGCTGCGGACAACCAAATCACACCTACCGAAGCCAAACAAATTCGCGCACGCTGGGAAGAATTAAAATCCGTCACCGAAGGTTTTGTCGCGTGCTGCGAAGAAGGAAATTTCAGCCAGATGAAAAAAGAAACGGCTAAACGGGATTTGGCGAAAAATCCGTAACACCTACAGCGCCTCACACCCGTTGAACCATTCCCTGCCGCACCGACCAGCGGTTCAAATTTTTCCCCAGTTCACTCGGCCAATTCTCATCGGTGCAAGTCATGAACACTTGACCACTGCTCTTGCGGGCAGATTCCAGCAAAGGCAGCAATCCGCTGCGGCGATTGGCATCCAGTTCGCCCATCACATCGTCGATCAGCAAAATGGGCGGCGAGCCATGAATGCCCGCAATAAATTCCGCCTGGGCCATCTTTAACGCAATCGCCAGTGTGCGCTTCTGCCCTTCGCTGCCGAACTGCGCGGCGGATTTTTCGTTCTGTAACAACTGTAAATCATCGCGATGTGGCCCGACCAACGTGGCGCGAAACGATTTTTCCCGCACGCGCGAGGCCGCCAGTTCCACCGCGAAATCATTCTTCACGCTCGGCTGGTATTCGATGCGCAATTCTTCCGCGTCATTCGAGATGCGCCGATACGCTAGTCGAGCAAGTGGGGAAAACTTTGGAACCAATTCACGGCGGGCGCGAATGATGTCGTTGCCCAGCTTCACCATCTCAGCGGAAAAACTTTCCAGCGCCACCTCGTCCACGGTGCGCTGCTTGAGCAAGGCGTTGCGATTGCGGACGGCGTGCATGTAACGCTGGAGCAGCGGCAGATAACCCGGCTGCGTCTGTGCGAGTAGCAGATCCAGAAACCGCCGCCGCGCCCGCGCCGTGCCTTTGATAAGTTGTAAATCTTCCGTGCAGAAAACCACCGTGCGCAACGCGCCCAGATAATCCGCCAGTTTTTTCACTGGCTGGCCGTCGAGGGCAAGCTTCCGTTCGCGCAACGCCCAATACATTTTGATTTCATGGTCGCCCTGCCCTACCACGTTGCCGCCGACGAAATAGCCCTTCGCGCCGTGCCGGATCATCTGCGCACCGCCAACGCCACGAAATGAACGTAGCGTGGCCATGAGGTAAATCGCTTCGAGGATGTTCGTCTTACCCTGCGCGTTGTCGCCGAGCAGCAGATGGAAGCCGGGCGCAAAATCCACGTCCAACCGCGCGTAATTGCGGAAGTCTCGGAGACGCAGATGGGCCAGATGCACAAGGAGAAAATAGAACCGCCGACAACACGTCGCGAGTTTATTTACGAGTCAGACGGGAAGATTAAGAACTCATTTTCCGCCGATTGATGTTATGCAGTCTGGCGCGGACGTGAACTGAAATTTTCTTTTTAAGGCCGCCCACTTTTCCGGGCGCAACTTCGCGTTGCAACAGATAGGTCGTGTGCGGCACTGGCGTGCGGGCGATGTCTTCCGGCGCGGTGTGTTTGCCCGCCACGCCAGGAACGAGATCGATCCCCGCCTTGAGAAAAAGTTGCCGCACAAACGCGGAGCAATACAGGGAGCGCTCCCGCGCCAGCCGGTTTTCCTGCGCGCGCAGTTCCGGCTGCTTCAGCACCATGAGCGTGCCGAGCAGCTCGCGGAGAGAATAACGCTCGTGGTTCGCAACGAGTTCCAAAGCCTCGCTGATCAACATCCCAACTTGCGCCGCGCTCAAGTCAAAATCCAAAATTGCGAGTGTAGGAAACATTTTTTCATCGTAGTATTTTGACGTGCGATTTTCCTGTGCGCCGAGCTGGATATTTTTCCGCAAAATCTGGATGTCGGATTCCATGACCCAATGCTGGCCATCGGCGCGTCGTCCCTCAAAAAGAAACGCGTGCGACCAATCACTCCAACGGCCCGCTGCGTCCAGATGCCGTTGCGCGGCGCGGATAGCGATGTCCACGCGCGTGCCGCCGCCGCACAAGCCGACGCGTCCCGGCGCGGCGTAACGTTCGATGAATTCGCGATTGGAAATCCCGGTGACGATGATGGTCTCGTTCTGCATAAAACTATTCTGGAGGCAGCAGGCAGATATGCACCCGCTTAGAAAAATTTTTTACCAGTAAACAACCGCAAAAAATCCCGTCGCTTTTCTAAAAAAACGCGGCCAGCTTTGGCCATTCGCACTTTGAATATTTTTGAACCCCTTTACCGGCACACCCGCCAGCGCTCGCTCACGACAATGAAAAATAATCCGGCCCTTGGTAATTCCCCTCCACCTGCTTGGCGATCTGCATGAGCACGTCGTTGACGAGCGTGCTCGCGCCGAAGCGGAACATCTGTGGGTTCAGCCAATCGTCACCAAGGGTTTCCTTGACCATCACGAGGTAGGCGAGCGCCTGCTTGGACGTGCGGATGCCGCCGGCGGGCTTCATGCCGATGCGGATGCCGGTGGCGAAAAAATAATCACGGATGGCTTCCAGCATCACGAGCGTGACGGGCATGGTGGCGGCGGGCGAAACTTTGCCGGTGCTGGTCTTGATGAAATCGCCACCGGCTTGCATGGCGATTTCGCTGGCGAGGCGGACGTTGTCGTAGGTGACGAGTTCGCCGGTTTCGAGAATGACCTTCA
>CAINDH010000113.1 GCA_903847285.1 uncultured Verrucomicrobia subdivision 3 bacterium
CCACGGGAATTTTGCTGTTGAGCCGCACGGCGGAGGGCAATGAGGAATTGCGCCGCACGCTCATCGGTGACGTGCTGCTGGTCAGTCCGCATGACGTGTTGAAAACGTTTGGCATCTATCTCGCCATCGGCACGGTGCATTTTATTTTTCGGAAAAAATTCATGCTGATTTCCTTTGAGCCGGAACGTGCGGAGGCGGCAGGGATGGCGGTGCGTTGGTGGGATTTTATTTTCTACGCGCTGTTCGGCTTGGTGGTGACGAGCTTTGTGCAGATTGGCGGCGTGCTGCTGGTGTTTTCGTATCTCATCGTGCCGGCGGTTTGCGCGAATTTATTGGTGACTCGCATCGCCGCGCTGCTGGCGCTGGGGTGGGGCATTGCGACGGCGGCGGGCGTGCTGGGATTGTATGCGGCGTATCGTTTTGATTTGCCGACCGGCGCGGCCATCATCTGTGTGCTGGGCGCGATGCTGCTCTTGTGCGGCTTGTTGGTGATGCTCAAACCAAAGCCAAAAAACGAAAATTAAAACGAGACCGCCGTGCGCAGGCCGAGCACCACGGCGTTGCCGGAATTTTTTTCGCCGCCGGGCGTGAGGATGATTTGCAAATCCGGTTGCAGCATCCACCACGGCGTGAGCTGCGCCCGGTAAGTGGCTTCGATGACCATTTCGGCGTTGAACGCATCGGTGGCGTTGGCCGCCTGCTGGTAGTCGCTGAAGCTGCGCGAAAAACTGGAGCGTGCGAAGGCGATGCCCGCCACGTCGTTGTCGCGGCCGGGCAGGAAGCCGGTAAAGTTCAAGCCGGTGTCGAAATACCAGCCGATAACGTTGCGGTTGCCGGGCGCGCCGCCGCCGCGCAGGAAGGCCGTCACACGTTTGCCGTCGTGCTTGTATAAATCCTGTTCCGCCACGCCGTAGATTCCATAATTCACACTGCCACCGGAATCGTCGCCATTAAACTGCGCGTCCCAGGTCCGCGTGCGTTTCGTGTGGAGAAATCCGCCGAGCTTGAAAATGCTGCCGAGGGTTTTGTCATCGGCGTCGGGATGCGGCGTGAATTGCGCCTCGGAAAAAATCAGCGCGCCGTCGCCACTGGCAAGGTGAAAGTCCGTGCCGTTTTTGTTCACATCCTGCGCCAGGCAGTCGCCATCAAAAATTCCCGCCTGAAAATTCCAGTGCGTTCCCGCGCGCACGGCCACGCGCACGGCGGGCGCGGCGACGGGATAAATCGGCGGATTCGGCAGATTAGCGGCGAGGAGCGAAAATGTGCCGAAGGAGCTGTTGATAAAAAGTCCCGAGGCGGCGGAGCTGAAAAATTCCGTGTCCATCGCAATCGCGCCGGCCTTGATGGAGAATTTTTTGTCCCAGAGCGATTGCTGGAGCCAGAGTTCGTTCAGGCGAAAAGTCCGATAAGCATTGATGTTGCTGACGTTCGCGAGGTCGTGGAGGTTATCCTCGGTCAGCCCGCGCCCCGTGATCCAATAGGCGTTGGCGTGAAACAGCGCGTCGTGCCAGCCGATGAACTTTTCCAAATCCACGTCCAGCGGCAGGGCGAGCTGCTGCGCGGAGACGATGCGGCTGCTGGGATTTTCCCCGGCCAGTTCGCCCATGACTTCGGCAGTGAAGACGGGCGCGAATGAAATCCCATGCTCCGCGATTTTGGGCCGCACGCCGCCGAGGTCGCCGAGCAGCGTGGCGCGGTTCCAAATCGTGGCGGGCGGCTCGTTTGTGCCGTCCGCAAAAATGTTCACGGCCGTCAGGCCGCCCAAAATGATTCCAACCAGCTTCGTTTTCATCCGTGAAATTTCTGCTGCATCCGCAAATAAAATTGGCTTGCCAAGTCGTCGTTGCAAACGGCATTTTCTGACATGGCAGCGACGCGCAATTCTAATCTCGACGATATTTTCTACCAGTCTGCGGATGGATTTTTTTCCGCGAACCACAAGGTAGGCCTTACTTATGACGACATTACGCTGGCCACGCTTTACTCCGACGTCCTGCCGCGTGAAACCTTGCTCGACACGCGGCTCGCCGACACGCTGCAATTGAACATCCCCATCGTCTCTGCCGACATGGACACCGTGACCGAATCGCGCATGGCGATTGCGATGGCGCTGAATGGCGGCCTCGGCCTCATCCATTACAATATGCCCGAGCGCCAGCAATTGTCTGAAGTCAGCCGGGTGAAGTTTCACGTCCAAGGCCTGATTCAGGAGCCAATCAAGGTTTCGCCTGACCAGCTTATCGGCGATGTGCTGTCATTGATTGAGGAAAAAAAATTCGGTTTCAGCACTTTTCCTGTCGTGGATGACAAAGGCAAGCTGGTTGGATTGCTTTCCGGCCACGTCGTGAAGCCGCGCTATGCCGCCAAAAAAGTTTCTGCCGCACTCACGCCGCGCAAATCGGTTCACACCATCACCAAAAAAGAACTCGGCAAAGACCCGATTGCCCGCGCCGACAAATTTTTTACCGAACACCTCGGCATTCACAAGCTGCTGGTGGTGGACGACCACGACCAGATGCTCGGCCTCATCACGATGAGCGACGTGGAACGCATCACGCAGGAACGCAAGGCGCAATTCAAACCGGCGCGCGATGCCCATTTCCGCCTCATCTGCGGCGCGGCGGTCAGCGCCACGCGCAATGCCTTTGGCGA
>CAINDH010000114.1 GCA_903847285.1 uncultured Verrucomicrobia subdivision 3 bacterium
ACATGCCCCGAATGCGGTGCGCGCAAGGAAGATTTCGAGATGGTGGAAGTCTGAAAATACCTGCGGACCACGCCTGCTAAAAGGGATATCAGGCATTGGATTACCGCTCGGCGCCAAATGTCTCAATCTGCCTTAGAAATGCTTTGTAACGATTTGTTTTGTCATCATTTAGGCGTATAGTTTGTGTCAATTGCAGGACGCGGATATGGGCTCAAGCAGGCAGATATCAAGATGATGGAAGCCTAGGAAGCATCGTGGCCGGCGCTACTTAAAGAGGTGCCCAGAATATCAGTGCGCCTCTCGGTAATTTGTCCCTTTTTAGATTTAGGATTGCTCTGTAATTAATTGTTTTTAAATAATTTAAATGCATAGTCTGCGTCGATTGCGGGGCTCCGCCACGTGATCAAGACTTTGCCCGAGATCGTGCTTGGCAGCGGATCGGGCGGGCGCACAGGGAACCAGATCAGTGAACGACACGGTCAGTCTATCCGGGGTCAAGGTTATGGTGATCGATGACTCGAACACCATACGCCGGAGTGCGGAAATTTTTCTCGTGCAAGCTGGATGTAAGGTCATTCTTGCGGAGGACGGCTTTGACGCGCTGTCAAAGATTACCGACCACCAGCCCGATGTCGTGTTTGTCGACATCATGATGCCGCGCCTCGATGGCTACCAGACCTGTGCCCTGATCAAAAAAAATCCGCGGTTCTCTGGCACGCCCGTAATCATGCTGTCGTCCAAGGATGGGCTGTTCGATCGCGCACGAGGGCGCATGGTGGGCTCGGATGAATATCTGACCAAGCCGTTCGCCAAGGATAGCTTGCTCAAGACCGTTGCCGCATACGCCCCGCAACGGGCGGTCTAGAAACCAGAACTAAGAACCAAGACACAAGACACCGAACACAGACGCAAGGGAACTGAAAATGGCTATCAAGAAAATTCTCGTAGTGGACGACTCGGCAACGGAGCGCCAGTTCATGCTGGAGACCCTGACCAAGGCCGGATTCCAGGTGGTGCTCGCCGAAAACGGAGAGGAAGGCATCAACAAGTCCAAAGCCGAAATGCCCGACTTGATTTTGATGGATGTGGTGATGCCCGGTCTAAACGGGTTTCAGGCGACGCGCAACATCACGCGCGACGAGGCTACCAGGCACATACCGGTGATCATGTGCACCAGCAAGGATCAGGAAACGGACAAGGTGTGGGGAATGCGTCAGGGCGCCAAGGAATACCTCACCAAACCAGTCGATGCCGGCCAGCTGCTGGGCAAAATTGCCGCTTTGGGCTAGGCGGCGGGAACGGCAGAAAACATCGTGGCGATCAAGAAAACCAGCCTTCGAGACTTCCAACAGGAACTGGTCGAGCGCCTTAAAGGCGCGGCCGACCAGTCCACGTCGGGGTCACGGCTTGGGATTCAGGTCGGGGGGGACAATTTTTTGCTCCGCCTTGATGAAGCGGGCGAAGTGCTGCCGGTGCCGCAGGTGACCTCGGTGCCGCTCACGCAAGCATGGTTTCTCGGCTTGGCGAATATCCGCGGCAACTTGCATAGCGTCATTGATTTAGCGCTTTTCATGGGCGGGGAGCCGACACCCCGGACGGCGGAAGCGCGAATCATGCTGGTCGCCGAGCGTTATAAGGTCAACGCGGCCTTACTCATTAGTCGCATGACAGGCCTGCGCAACGTGCAGCAACTTGAGCAGGATAACGCGGCTGACCCAAAGCCCTGGATTGTGGCGAGTTACCGCGATTCGGAGGGACGTCTGTGGCAGGAGCTTGCGGCGGGTGAATTGGTGCGGCACGACGATTTTTTGCACGCGGGCATCTGAGGACAAGAAGGCACCGGAGCATGCAAGCCCATTTTGGCAAATGACGTAACCAAAGCGAACGATCTGGAGGGTGTATGGCATTCAAACTGCCTGAATTGAAATTCGGCAAAGGCAAGCCCCAAAAACAAAATAAGCAGACCGACGCGGCAAAAGCGTCTGCGCCCGCGACAACCAAGCCCAAGGCTGCTAACCCGGCGATGCATTCCACCCTCGTCATACGGGGTGCAACGACGGTGATGGAAAATGCCAAGCAGGAGGTGCTTCGTTCCGGCGCACCCCTGCCCTTGATTGGAAAGATGGCGGTCAGCCGGCAGTACCAGATTCTGGGCACCATGATCCTGGCCTGTCTGGTGGTCACCGCGGCGGTCGTTTTTGTTGACGTGCGTGTGGCGACAAACGGCACGGTGTATGTTTCTTCGGCGGGCCAAATGCGCATGCTGTCGCAGCGGATTGCCAAAGAAACGCAGGGTGGATTGCAGGGCAGCGCCGAAGCCTTCCGTCGCCTGCGCGACGCGCGTGACACATTCACTGGCCTGCTCTCCTTGCTGAGTAACGGTGGCGATGCACCCGGTGGCGTAAAACTTCCGGCCACCTCAGATCAGGTTCAACCCGTGCTTGAGGGGCTGATGCAGGAATGGGAGAAAACCAACAAGAACCTCGCGTTGGTTCAGGCACAGCAAAAAAACCTGGTCACCCTGGGTTCTTCGGTGCGCAGCATCAATTCGCGCAACCCGGCACTGCTCGACATCGCGGAGCAGGTTGCGGCGCTCAAACTGCAATTGGGCTCGGCGCAACGCGAAGTCGCGCTGTCCGGTCAGCTGGTCATGCTGACACAACGACTGGCAAAAAATGCGAACAACATGCTCGCCTCCGAGGTTGTTGATCCCGAAGTCGCGTTCCTCATGGGTAAGGACACCAATACCTTCCGCGACATCCTGCAGGGTTTGATGAAAGGCAGCGACGCACTGCGCGTGGGTGCGACCAAGGATAGCGAGACCGCGGGCAAACTGGCCGAACTTGAGTCTGCCTACAAGGAGTTTCAGCCGGCCGTTGCAGACATACTCGGCGGCCTTCAGAACCTCGACAACGCGAAGGCTGCGGGCCGGGCGGTGTTGGCAGATTCGGAGAATCTTCTGAATGCCACGCAAAAACTTGCTGATGCGTACCAGGAGGAACTTGCAGGGCGCGCGCGGAACTTTGCCGCCATGACATTTTTCGTGCTCCTCACCATCG
>CAINDH010000115.1 GCA_903847285.1 uncultured Verrucomicrobia subdivision 3 bacterium
TGGCGAGCATTGGGCGCAAGGGTGAAAGTTTCTTGAGCTTTGCGGCAGTAGTTTTGGGGATGGCTTCTGACTTCATGTTCGTTGACTTGATTTATTCCGCATCTGCCCTACTTTGTTCAACTCGATTTATGGAACTGAACAATGACGAAATCCGCCGTTACTCGCGGCACCTGATTCTGCCTGAAGTCGGTTTGGCAGGCCAAAAGAAAATCAAAGCCGCTAGCGTGCTGTGCATCGGCGCGGGCGGACTGGGCTCGCCCATCGCGATGTATCTCGCGGCAGCGGGCATCGGCAAGATCGGCATCGTGGATTTCGACACCGTGGATTATTCCAATCTGCAACGCCAAATTTTGCATACCGATGCCGACGTGGGCCGCTCCAAAGCGGAGTCCGCGAAGGAAACGATTCGCGGCATAAATCCGAACGTCGAAGTCGTCATTCACAACACGCGCATCTCGTCCGAAAACGCGCTCGACCTCATCCGCCCCTACGACATCGTGGTGGACGGCACGGATAATTTTCCCACGCGCTATCTCACCAACGACGCCTGCGTGCTGCTCAAGAAGCCCAATGTCTATGGCTCGATTTTCCGTTTCGAAGGCCAGGCCAGCGTGTTCGCCCCGCATCTCGGCGGACCGTGCTATCGTTGCCTGTATCCCGAACCGCCGCCGCCGGGAATGGTTCCGAGCTGCGCGGAAGGCGGCGTGCTCGGCGTGTTGCCCGGCATTATCGGCTGCATCCAGACCACGGAAATCCTCAAGCTCGCGCTCGGCAAAGGCAATTTGCTGACCGGTCGTTTGCTTTTGTTCAACGCGCTCGACATGAAGTTCCGCGAATTGAAATTGCGCCGCGACCCGGCGTGTCCAATCTGCGGCGATCATCCGACGATCAAGGAATTGATCGATTACGAAACGTTCTGCGGCGTCGTTCCCGAACCAGAAAATACCGGCAATCCGGATGAAGTCACCGTGCAAGACATGAAGAAGGCGCTCGATAATCCGAGCCTCAACATCAAGGTCGTGGACGTGCGCGAAGAAGATGAATACGAAATCGCGAAGGTTGCGGGCGTGCCGTTGTTGCCGTTGAGCCAGCTTAACGAACGTTTCACCGAGCTCGACCCGAACACGCAATACTACCTGCACTGCAAGGCGGGCGTCCGCTCTTTGAAGGCGCTGAACTTTCTGCGCCAGCAGGGATTCAAATACGTCAAGAGCGTCAAAGGCGGCATCACGGCGTGGTCAGACGAAATTGATCGCAGCGTGCCGCGCTACTGAAGTCGCGTGGCGCTCAAGCGCAAGAACCCGGTCTTGTTCGTAGCAACAAGCGGGGCAGTTTGAATTGTCAAAACGCGGTTGGTCACGAGATCAACCGCGTTGTTCGTTTGCAGATAACCCGCGCCGGAAAACCAGTTCTTCAAATCTGCCGACCATTCCACCAACAGCGCGACATCGGTAGCCGCTTTCGACTGTGGGAAAGTGATTTGAAACGCGCCATTCGTCGCCGCTGGCGAAAACGGATTTACGTTTGCTGACTTCGGCGAAAAGCCAAGCGCGTATTCCAACAGGTTCGGCATCGCATCCGCATCAGGATTTGCGGCGTCGCCACTGATGGCAGCGTTCGCCCGTTCGCCAGCCGTGAAGTTCGCGCGCAGCCAGTTGTTGATGGGACGGTCGAGCAGGTTGATCGTGGCATTCGACAACGCATTCAACGAATAACCCGCTGACGTATTCAAATTCAAAACCACGCTGGCCTGATTCGTGGTGAGATTGCTGCCGAGCGGCGTCACCAGAATGTTCGTCGCCATCACGCCCGTCGGGAGTGTCACGCTCGCGGGCAGCGCGGCGTAATCGGTGCCGGGAATGGCCGTGCCGCTCACGGAATAATTCACCGTCACCGCCGGGTTCGTGTCGCCACTGCGGACGATGGCAAAACGCGCCGTGTTGGTGGCGTATTCACCGCCGGCAGCGTCGCTGGAAACCACTCCGATCATCGGTGGCGGGAGCAGCGCCGCCGCGCCTATCCCAAGAAAACGGATGCCATCCGCCACGCAATACGAGCCGACATCCGTGTTGTCATTGCGGATGAAAACTTTCCCGTTCGTCCCGGCGTTGAAATTGGTTGTCAGCAATTTGAACCAGCCGCCGCTGGGAAGCTTTTGGTTCACGAGAATCGTGTTGGTGCCAGCAGGATGAATGATTTGATATGGCGTGTTCGTCGCGCGGTTGGAGGCGTCGACCCACCACGCATAGACTTCGTAAGTGCCGTTCGTGGGCAGATTGGGCGCGTAACTGACCCAGCGCGAACCTTTGTTAGCCGCGCCATCGAGCAGATAATTTCCATTCCATCCACCCGCATTTGCGCCGGAAGACCAACCACCGGAGTTGGCGGTTCCGGGAATCGTGTCCTGATCCAAAATAATTCCATTCGTTGCGCTCGTCGCTGCCGCCCATGAGAGCATCAGTCCATCAGCCCGAAGTTGCGCGGATAATTTTGCATAGTTCAGATTCTGCACCGCCACGTTGTCATCCAGTGCGAACGCGGCCGCCACTCCCGCTGCGTGGCTCGCCATCATGAACACCGGCTCCATGCGGCAAGACGCGAACGCGACGTGGCTCGCCGACAGCGCGAACGTGGAGAAAACATTCTGGCATTCGTTGCTGCGCGGAATAATGGAGCGATAGCTGATGGGATACGGAAATGGCGGCGTGCCCCCAATACTACCTTCCCAGCGCGTGAAGTTGCCGCTGGCCACACGCTGCACGCCGTGCGAATCAATCACATAACTCGCCAGACAAATTCCATCGGGCGCGGTTACGCGTGATTCACAATTGGATTGCGTCATCACATAATCGCTCTGCATCCGGCGCGCTTCGCGGACGTAGATTTGCCACGGCCAGCCGCCGGTGTCGGTGAATTCATCTTTCGCGAGTCCCCACGATTGCGCATCGGTATTCAGTTGCGCCGGAACATTCGTGCTGTTGGCATAAAAATAAAGCAGGCCGCGCAAATAATCTTCGTGCTTCTGGCGCAGCACCGCTCGCTCCGCGTAGTTGTTGGTGGCCCAAGTATAATTATAACCGACGTAATCGGTGGAGAGTTCGTCGCGCGCGTTAATGTCCGTTTTGCCGTTGGGAATGATGGTTTGGATGTCAATCAACTGCGACAGTCGCACGACACCACCCGTGGCCGTTGCAATCGCCACGCGGTTCGTGATGTAGCGGCGCACGAGTTCAAAATTCGTTTCGGAATAATTCGTGGGCGGCGCGATGGCGATTTTGTTCGTGGCAACTTGCGTCAGGCACAGCCGGAAATTGTAAGCTTGCAAACGCTGGTCGCCATTGCCGGCCACGCCAACCGTGTTGGTGTTCACCAACGGCAGCAGTCCACTGGCGGGATTGCCGGGAATGACATATGGATCGTAATTAAAACTGCCGCCCGCCGAGCGAATGCCCGCGAGCGATTCATTGTAAACACTCGTTCCCTCGCGTCCCCAGGTGAACGTCACGCCCGCCGCCGCCATCAAATCGCCTTCGTAGGTCGTATCAATGAACTGCTTCGCGCGAAAAATTGAGCCGTCCTGCATCGTGATTTGTGTGATGCGGTTGCTCACGAGCGTCGCGGAAGCCAGTAGCAGGTTGGTGTAAACGGAGACGCCCGCATTTGTGGTCATCTGCCAGAAAACTTTTTCGGCCACGCGCGGCTCGAACCAGACCACGATGTTCGGCGAACCATAAGCCGCGCCCACGCGCTGATAAAATTCCCGCGAAATGCCGCTGATGGACGCGGTGTTGCCCACATCCGTCACGCCCAGACCGCTCGCGCTCATGCCGCCAAGGTGGTTGTTGAGCGAAATGAACGCCACGTTTTTGCCCAGTCGCGCCGCCGCCACGGCTGCGGCCATCCCGCCGGAGGTTCCGCCATAAACACAGATGTCAGCATCCACCGTCACGGGCGCGGCAAAAGTGAGTCGGCTGGCGAACCCCAGCAGGGCAAAAATTTGTAAGATTAATTTCACGGAAACTATTTCATTGCCAAATCTTTCGGCCATTCCAGCCGCACGCCGTCGTTGCGCAGAACTTTTTGCAAGTCCGCCAGCAACTCCGGTTTTTTCAAAACTTCACGTGGCATTTTCTTTTGCGCCACGCAAAATGCCGCAAGTGTTCCCGCCGCTTCGCCCACATTCCATTCCACCGGATGCAGGCGATAGCACCCATTGGTTAGATGCGTGACGCCGAGATTTTTGCAAGCCGGCAGAAGGTTTTCGACCCGGCGCGGAATCAATGCGCCGAGCGGAATCTGAAACGGAAGCGTGCCGCCGTATTCCGCGTGGTCGCCGCGCGTGGTGATGTGCAGGTCCATCGCGTAATGTCCGATGCCGACCGAGTCCGCAAACCGGGTCGCGCGCACTTCATCCTTGTTCAAGCCAGTCTCAGCCATGCGTTGCTTGAGCGCGAGATGCTGCTCCAGCACCGTGAACTCCGCCTTGATCCGCCGGCCTTCTCGGATGTAGGGATACTTCGCCAGTCCGTCTTTCGTGCCGACGATGTCTGGCCGCAGGCGTAAACCCTTCCAACCCGCGCTGCCATCGGGACGCTCCACCTCCGTCTGCAACCAGTAGAGCAGCGACAAGCTCATCTGTTTTGCGGCGGAAACGTGCTTTTGAAATTCAGCCTCGCTCACATCGCAAATCGTGCCGAACGAATAATCGTTTTGCGGCCAGTTCACGATGGTGATGTCGCCGCGATAAAATCCCGGTTTAAAATTATCCCGGTCGGCGATGCGGCGGTAGGTGAAGAAACCTTTGCGCGCCTCCGGGTCGAAACCGATTTTCTTCGAAGCGTTCTCGTCAAAATTCAGGACGTGATAATTTTTCTGCGCACTGGTGCTGAAGGTGAAGTTGCGCCAGTAATCGTAATCGCGCGGCTTGGTAATCGTATGGTCCTGGCCCGCGAGATACTCCATCGCAAAACACATCGTAAAACCTTGCAAGTTGCCGGAGTCGGCTGCGTCTTTGGCGTGCAATTCGTTGGTTTCAGATTTTGCTTCCGCACCGACGGCGTATTCCGTCTTTGTCAACGGCAGCAAATCGCCTTGCTCGGTCGCGTCGGCAAAAAATGGCGCGTGCAGAATTTTTTGACGACCGCTTTCCAGGTCTTGAACATAAATCGCTTCAACTCGATCGCCGTTCACACCAGCGGACACAGCCTTGTGATTCAGCAAAACTTTTACGCGCCCGCTGGCGACGTGCGGCGCCAGCATGTCATTTAACACCGCGAGTGCCACGCAGGGCTCGCCGCCAATCTTGGAAACCCAACAGTTGCCGGGGTTGAATTCCTTTTTCGCGCGAGCTGCGTCTGTCAGCGGATAATGTTTGCTATAGTATGTGCGAATGCCTTGACGGAATTGCTGATACGTCGCGGTGCAGCCGATGGTTTCAATCCAGCGGTTCTCATCGGGCGGCACGGCTTGCTGCGTGACTTGGCCGCCAATCCAATCCGTCTCTTCGGTCATGATGACGCGCAACCCGTTTCGCGCCGCTGCCAGCGCCGCCGCGATTCCACCCAGCCCGCCGCCGATGATGACGAGGTCGGCGGAAAATTCCTTTGCTGAATTCTTTCTGGAGGCGCAAGCGACAAAAATATTCGGCGTAGCCAGAAGGAGGGGCGTAGTGAGCGCCAGGTTCTTCAAAAACGAACGGCGTTGGATGTTCGGCGGTTGCTTCATTCAAGTTCTCCAGAAAATTTTCTTTCGGGTCAGCAAGCTCACTACTAAAGCCATGAGCAACGTGATGATCGCACCCTTGCAGAATCCGCGCCACGGCGTTGTAGCAAACTGCGTCAAAAGCGTCGCGCCGCCGGTGAGCGCGAGGATGGGGGTGATAAAGTTATTGATGCCTGCATAGGCGATCATCGGGTTCTGGCCGTTATCAATCAGCAGGCGCAGCGGGCGTTTTTGGTTCCAGACATCGATCAGGATCGTGAACGCGATGAGCGAGCAGATGGCGAGGCCCGACGCGACAAAATAGTAACTGACGGTCGCGCGATCCTTGCGGATGCCGCCTTCGTAAGTTTCCAAAATCAGCCCGAGCACGAGCCAGTAAATCGCCCAGTTGAACAGTTTTTTGAACAGCACCTCCGTTTCGTTGAACGGTTCACGCAGGAGCATCCACCCAACGAGGCACAGCGAAAAAATTGCGAGCGCCGTTTCCGTCAACCAACGTGCTTTTAATCCAATGAGCGCTACGAGAATCATTCCAGCCATCACGAACAGCACGCCGGCGTAGCGCCACAGCGGCCAGCTTTTTGTGGCAGTTCCCGGCTGGATTGGCTGACGACGCGTCCACTGCAAAATCATGTCGCCGGCGATGGTTCCGGGGATGACGATGCAGAGGTATTGCAGATAGTAGAGCGAGTAGATCCAGGGCGCGGGCGAGGTGGTCCATAGGTCATGCACCCAACCGTCAAGGCCCGCGGGCATGTTGCTCATGCGGATGGCGAGCACGAGGCCGATGACACCGACGCGCGGCAGCCAGTTGTCGCGCGTGAGCATCCAGATGGCCGAACCGAACACCGCCATGTTCGTGAGCACAACGATGATGATGTCGCTGCGCGTAAGTTTGAATCCGGAGCCATCGGGATAGGTCACAAGTGCGCAAAATAAAATCGCCGCGAGCCAGCCGGCGGCGCGAATGGAAATTTTCGTCGCACGCGACCATGCTTCTGGAAGTCGCAACAAGATCGGAAAGAAAATAAAAAATCCGAGTAGGGCCAGCAGCCAGGTCGCGGTCGTCGGATGATTGTTCAACGTGTAAGGGCGGATGAGTTGGACGAACAGGGCGAAGAAGCCCAGGAGAAGGCCGCGTTCCAAAACGAACCACGCCAGTTTCCACGGCGGCGTTTGGTTTTCCATTCGCTTCGCCAGCGCGAGCGGAAAGGCCGCGCCCATGGAGAAAAGAAAAAATGGAAAGACCAAATCCACCCAGGTGATGCCGTAGACCTGCGGGTTGAAATGGAAATCCGGCGGGGGAACTTGCGCGTGATACATCCAGGCGGGCAGCGCATTATCATCGAACGGCATCTGGCCCGAGAGCAACATCGCCAAAATCGCCAGCCCGCGCAGGGCGTCGAGGGCAAGGGAGCGATTGGGGTTGCTGGAGTTGGTGGCCATGTTCAAAAGTCTGGTGGAGTTTGTCGCGCTGCGACTTGGACGGACGATTTAGTTCCTAGAGAATAGCGGAAACCATTGGGAATACAAGGCGGAACCGCTTTAACCCGCGACAATTTTATACCTCCCCGCCACCTCTTTTACTGACAGTTTCACTGACAGTTTCAGCGTTTCCATCACAATTATTCAAATAAACCTATGTCAGAACCCGAAAACCAACCAGAGAACAACCGTTTTGAGGTAATCAAACGCGAACTATACTCAACAAAACCTGAGCTTGGCGGTCTTCTGGCCAGAGTTGTGCAAGACTTGACGCCTGCGCAGATAAAGAACTTACAAAACAAGGCGGCAGAAGGGACAATGCACATTGAATTGGAGCAGTTACGAAAAGTTCACCAGTTTCAAGCATCTGATGCCGACATCAATCAATTTATTGAAAACGTCAGGCGTCTTGAACAAACCATGAAGCAGCGTGGCTCCACATACAAAGCCACGGGAACTTTTGAGACAGCCACAGGAACAACAACTATTGAAGCCAAAAAGTCCTGCTATGTAGCTACCGCAGTTTTTGAAACA
>CAINDH010000116.1 GCA_903847285.1 uncultured Verrucomicrobia subdivision 3 bacterium
GCTTGACGGATTTCGAGGCGTTTGCGCGCGACATCTTGCAGACCATCACCGTCAAACCGCTCTCGCTTGAAGTGTTCTCCGACGAATTTTCAGAAATGAAACGCCAAGGTCTTAAGATTAACGGCTGGGGCAAGAATGTTTACGTCAAGATTCCCATCACCAACTCACGAGGCGAATCCGCGCTGCCGCTCATCAAGGAACTTGCCAGCGAAGGTGTGAAGCTGAATGTCACCGCACTGCTCACCATCGAGCAAGTGAAAGGCGTGGCGGCGGCATTAAATCCGGTAGTGCCCGCTGTGGTTTCGGTTTTTGCCGGTCGCATCGCAGACACCGGCGTGGATCCGGTCGGCATCATGACGGAGAGCAAAAAGATTCTCGCCGGATTGCCGCAGGCGGAATTGCTTTGGGCGAGCGTGCGCGAAGTGCTGAACATTTTTCAATCCAATGACTGCGGCTGCCATATCGTCACCGTGCCCCACGACATTCTTGGCAAAGCGCAGAAGATGACGGGTATGGATTTGACGGAACTCTCGCTGGATACCGTGAAGATGTTTGCGGCCGATGCAGCCGCGGCGGGCTTTAAGCTCTGATCAAATTAACTTCGTCACCACCTCGAAAACATCCGCGACCTTTACCGACTCCATGCATGCGATGAGTTCTTCGCGCGTGCCTTTGATGTCGCTGCCATCGTAGCGGTAAAAATCCAGCCCATTGCCATTCACCACGGGATTTTTCACCAGCGTGAACTGGTTTCCGTAAGGCCAGTTCGTCACATTCAACGTCGGCGCTTCGATGACGATTTGGTTCGGCACCTTCACCGCCGCCGCGATGTGCATGAGCGACGTGTCTACGCTCAAAAACGCGCTGCCGCGCTTCATCAACGCCGCCGTCTCGCGCAGATTTTTCGTCTTGGCCTCGCGCGTCAGGTCAGCGTTTGCTTGCGCCAGCACCACACCGTGATCCTTGGCCTCCTCCGGCCCGCCGAACAGCAGCACATGGATATCCGGACGCTGCTTGTTCAACTGCCGCACCAGACCAGCATGATTCTTCAACGGCCAGCGTTTCAATGGCAAATTCTTCGTGCCGCCGGAACCGACGTGGATGCCGAGAATTTTTTTGCCGAACAACTTATGCTTCGTCAGGAAGTCGTCCGCGAACCGCTCGTCGCCCGGTTCGAGAAAAAATTCCATCGAGTGCGCCGGGAGTTTTTTCTGCGCCCCAATCATCGGCAGCACGTCAAAATTGTTATCAATCGAATGCCGCGTGTAATCCTGCGGCAACGAACCAGTGACCAACCAGCGGTCAAGCCAGTTGAAACATTCGTATTCATGACTGATGCGCACCTGCGCGCCCGCGAGCCAAGCGGCGATGCGATAGTGGATGCGGCTCTGCGGATGCGTGTTCACGGAAAGCTGGTAGCGTTCGCGACGCAGCGACCACAGGAAACGCATCGCCTCCAGCTTGCCGCACTTCATCAAGTTTTTCTGGAACACCCGGTTCACATTAGGATTGTGCTCCAGCAAATCCTTCGCGCCCGGCCACATCACCAACGCATCAATCACCGCATCGGGAAAATTCTCGCGCAGCTCACGGATGAACGGCGTCGCGATCAGCGTGTCGCCGATGCCGGCGAGGGAGATGACGAGAATTTTCTTCACAACCGCGAAATCTTTTCCAGCAAGCCAGTCGTGGATTTGCCAGGAACAAAAGGAACGAGAACAATTTTGCCGCCTGCTGATTCTACGGCGCGGCGCTCGTCCTGGTTCAACGTTTCCAATGTGTAATCGCCGCCTTTGACGTAGATGTCTGGCTGCGCGGCGGCGAGAAATTTTGTGGCCGTCACTTCCGTGAAAATGCAGACGCCATCCACGCTTTGCAAAGCGGCGAGAACCGACTCGCGATCTGATTCCGAATTCAACGGACGACCCGCGCCTTTCAAGCCGCGCACCGCCGCGTCGCTGTTCACACCAATGAGCAGCGCGTCGCCGAAATTGCGCGCGTTCTCGAGATAGGTGACGTGGCCGAGATGCAGGATGTCGAAGCAACCGTTGGTGACAACGAGTTTTCTGCCCGAAGCGCGCATAGTCTTGCGCCACTCCGGCAATTTGTCCCACGCGATGATCTTGCCAAGGAAGTTCACGCCCGCAGTCTGCCGGTGCAACGTGGATTCGCCAACTGGAAATTTTGAACTTAAGTTGCCCATGACACGCCGCGCTGAATTTTGTAGCCTCCCCGCACTTTGGAAACGTCGCAAAAATTCCGCATCGGCTCCGTGCCTTACTTGAACGCCGCGCCGCTAACGCGCGACCTCGGCGTGGAACTCGTCCTCGCTACGCCCGCCAAACTGGCGGAGATGCTGCGGCGCGATGAGTTGGACGCCGCGCTTGTAAGCATCACCGAGGTTTTGCTCAACGACCGTTACGATATCCTCGACGGCGTGGCTATCGCCTCGCTTGGCGAAGTCTTTAGCGTTTTTCTCGCGCACAAAAAACCGCTGGCGGAAGTGACGGAAGTTTTCTGCGACACGGCGTCGCTTACCAGCGTGAACCTGCTGAAAGTTCTGCTCGCCGAGCGTGGTTTGAAACCGGAGTTCAAGCCGCTGGACAGTTACGAGGCGGCGAGAGAAAAAGATTTCGTCCTGCTCATCGGCGACCGTGCGATTGAATTTCAACGCGCACCACATACGCACGAAATCTTCGACCTCGGCACCGCGTGGCTGGAATTGACGCGGCTACCGTTTGTGTTCGCCGTGTGGGCGCTTCGACGCGGCGTGGAGAACCGTGAGTTGCGACATGAACTGAAGGCCGCGAAAAATTTCGGTATCGAGACGCTGGACTACCTTATCGAGACGCGCGAGAAGTTTGACAAAGATTTCCGGCGCGATTATTTCGAGTGGCACATCCACTATCATCTCGCCGAGGACGAGAAGCGCGGCATCGCAAAATTCTGCGATCTGCTCCGCAAACATAACCTCGGCCTGGTGTTCGAGCCGAAGTTTGTGGTTTAGTATTTTGAGGTATTGGGACGCTCCAGCATACCAAGGCCAATTGCTTTAGTATGATACGCATCTGCCTTGGCTAAATCTTTTTCAACTCCAATTCCTTCCCGATAGCATTTTTCTACATAAAGCGCACTGGCGCCGTTATCATGCATGTCGGCCAACTCTAAATTTTTCAAAAACTTTTGTTTTTGAATCGCTAGTTCTTTGAGGGCATTTTCTTTGGCAACTCGCTGCGCTTCCGCCTCAAGCGTTTCGTCAGATTTCGTAAAATATTCAGTTGCTTTGGCTGCGTCTTTTTTAACCCCATACCCATCACGATAAAATTCGCCCAAGCGCCGCATAGCGAGCGCGTCACCCTGTTCAGCCAAATCTTTTTGCCGCTCGAATTTTTTAGCTTTCTCGGCTTCAATCGCTACCAATTTTGCAATCCGTTCGGCTTCAATTCTCACTCGCTCGGCTTCAGCCTGCGCCTCTACGAGTTCTCTTTGCGCCCGTCTTTCATCTTCGATAGCTGCCCGTTTTGCCTCAGCTGCTTTATAAACTGCCGCCATCTCCTCTGCTGACCATACTTTGATGCAAGGCAAGCCATAGTCTAATTTTCTAACCGTTAGAACGCGCTTATCAGAGTTAGTATACGTGATGTAACCAGTATCGTATGCCATCAGCCGTTCGTAGCCACGACCCTCTTGCACTGGGTAAGGAAAATTCACGACCAAGAAAAAATCGTCACCATAAATTTTTTCATGCTGTGTTTTGGTCACCTGCGTTGCTTGGGTGCTCGTTCTTCTTGTGTTTCGTTTTTGCAATTCAGTCTCCGACTCATTGGAAACTTCTCCTCGTGTTGTAACTACATCAGCGCTCTGATTAATCTCAGCAGTTATTGATAAAACTCTTCCAAAGCTCCCCTGAAAAAGTATTCCCATCGGCTCAATTGACTGCACTTTGCCTTGAAACTGTTGCCAACCATCGTTGCCAATATAGTTGGTAGAACCGTTTATTTTTCTCCAAGGATCTTTGGAGTAAATTTTTATTATTTCATTTTGCCGGCTGACGACTTCGCTTTCTTGCTGAGCTTGTTCACGAGCGTATGCATCAGAAATGAACCGTTGTTGATCAGCTTTATCAGCAGCCGATTTCGGCAACCCCCATTCAGGCCCTTGCGGTGGCAGCAGGGCATTGTCTGCTGCTAGCCCCACTGAGCCAACGATGAGAAGCACGCCTAAAACCGGTGCAGCGGGCGAAAAGGTTAATTGTATCAGCTTCATGTTTTTGAAATTTTATTCCCGTTCCCGTTGCCATCATTTGTGATCACTCTTGATACAACACCTGCCGACATTGCGCCACAAGCAAAACCTTGCCAAAAAGAAGCCAAAATCAGAACTTCGTCAGCTTCTCCAGTTCCTTCACGCGTTTCTCGATGTCGCTGCGCTTGGTCTTCGTTGTGGTGTTCACGCCAAAACCTTCGCAGCAGAACGACGCGGTGACGCTGCCGTAAACCATCGCGCGGCGGATGTTGTTATCAACGGAACCTTTCGCGGTCGCGAGATAGCCCATCATGCCGCCGACGAACGAATCGCCTGCGCCAGTCGGATCTTCCACGGCGTGCAACGGATACGCGGGGCAGATGAACACGCCCTTCGGGCCGGAGAGAATCGAGCCGTGCGAACCTTTTTTGATGATGACGTATTTCGGTCCGAGCTTGTGGATCTTCTTCAGTGCTTTGAAGATGTTGTCTTCCTTGGTGAAGAGTTCGGCTTCGCTGTCGTTGAGCACAAAACCATCCACGCGCTTGAGCAGCTTGAGCAGATCGGCGAGCGCGATGTTGATCCACAAGTCCATCGAGTCGGCCACAACGAACTTTGGCTTCTTCATCTGGTCGAGCACGGAAAGTTGCAGCGCAGGCGCGATGTTCGCGAGCAGCACGAATTGGGCGTTTTTGTAGGCGGCGGGCAGCTTCGGCTGGAACGTTTCAATCACGCCCAGCTCGGTGGCGAGCGTGCGGCGGTTGTTCATGTTCACTTCGTATTCGCCGCTCCAGTGAAAGGTTTTGCCGGGAAGAATCTGCAAGCCCGTGAGGTCGATGCCGTGCTTCTTGTAAAGCTGGGTGTATTTGGGCGGAAAATCTTCGCCCACGCCACCAACGAGTTTCACCGGCGAAAAAAAACTGGCCGCCACCGCCGCATGGCTGGCGGAGCCGCCAAGCAGGCGCGGGTTTTCTTTGGTGGGAGTTTTAATGGAGTCGAGTGCAGTGGTGCCGACGATGAGGACGCTCATGTTTTTATGTCTGTTGTTTAATTTTTGGTTTTAGTTGCCCCCCCCTCACCCCAACCTTCTCTCCTAAAAGAGGCGAGGGAGAAGATGGGGCGCGCGGTTACTTTTTCTGGATCAATTCAATCTCGTAGCCTTCGGGCGCATCCACAAAGGCAAATGTTGTTCCTTGTGAACTGGTGATCGGGCCGTCGGAAAATTTAAGGCCGTGCTTGGCGAGGTGTTTTTCAAATTCTGCGAGGCTCTCGACTTCAAACGCCAGATGCGTGAGGTCGGGCTGGCACTTCACTGGCTCGCTGCCGGGCAGGTAACAAATTTCGATAAGTTCCTCGCTGCCGTCCGCCTGCAAGAAGGCAAGTTCCGAACCGCGCGGCGATTTGTGGCGCTTCACTTCGGCGAGGCCGAGGACGTCGCGGTAAAATGCCACCGTGCGTTCGAGATCGTTCACGCGATAGCGCGTGTGGAGGAGTTTGCCGACTTTCATGGCGCGGAAGATAGCGGGAAATCCGACTGGAGGAAACATTGAAAACTCAAACGATGTTCGTGGAAAATTCCTTCCCGTCACGCTTACACAGCAATTGAATGACGTGCCGGCCAGAATAAAAACACGGTGGCACGCCGCCGCCGGGCATCACCCATTGGCCAGCCATGTAAAAATTTTCCAGCCCTGGGAGCGTCTTCTTGAACGGCGTGCGCAATGCCTTAGGTGTGGGCGACCAGCCCATGAACGCGCCCTCATGGTTCAGTGTGTAGCGCCACGTCGTGTAAGGCGTGGCTACATCGGTCAGTTCCACCTGCGCGGTGAAGCCGGGATACTGCCGCTCCAAGCGCGCGAGCACTTCGTCACACACGGCTTTCTTGGCGGCGGCGTAGGTTTCAGGCTGATCGCGCAGGTCGTTCCAGAATTTCCAGTCGGTGATGAGTAGCACTTGGGCGACGGTCTTGCCAGCATCGGCAAAGTTCGTTCCATAGTTGAAGAAGCGCAGCGGAAAGCCGTCGATAATTTCGTTGCCGACCTTCATCGTGTCTTTGAACAACAGAAAATTCAGCGCTGGCTCCTTGGAGAAATCACAGTTCACGCCGAAGCTGATGGTCATGAGCGGCCGGATGCGCGACCAGTTCTCGTAACGCGCCTTGAGCTTGGCGTCCACAAATTTTCCGCCAAGCAATTTGAAAATGGTCGTGAAACCATCGCCCGCCGAAACGACGGTGTCCGCGCGATGCTCAGTGCCGTTCTCCAAGCGCACGCCGACGGCGCGGTTGTTTTCGACGATGATTTCTTTAACGGTGGAGTTGAACTGGATTTCGCCGCCAAGATTTTTGTAGCGCTCCACCAAGCTCTCCGCGAAATCGCCGCAGCCAGCGGTGATGAATCCCATCTGACGATTTGCCAACAGCGCGAGGAGGAACAGCATGAACCACGCGGGCATCTCTGGCAGAAACAGATGCGTTAGCATCCGGCGCAGGCAATCATTCTTAACCGACTTGGAGAATTCGATGATGTTCTTGTTGTATTCGCCGCCCATGTAGCGCAGCGAACGGCGCAGGTGCCACATCTGTTTCAACATCCCCAACGGGCCGAGTAATTCCACCGGCTTTTCCATCAGCAGAAAGATGTCGGTCTTTTGCAGCGAGCGCACACCGGCGAAGAATTCATCAATCAGCTTGGTGTCTTCAGGAGCAATTTTTTTTAGTTCGGCAGTCAGTTTTTCCAAGTCGGGTGTGAAGCTGACTTGATGTCCGGTTGGCTCGTCAATGAAGTGGACGTAATCCTCCAAGTCAGGAAAATGTCGTCCATTCAATACACCCAACTCCTGATAAAGTTTGTGGCACGCGAGCCCGGGGCGGTGCCCCATGAGATAATGCACGCCGCCGTCAATCAGGTAGCCGCTGCGCCGCCACGCCTTCGCCACGCCGCCCGGCTCGGCATAATGTTCCAAGATAATCGAGCGATAGCCGTTCATCCGCGCATAGCAGCCCGTCGCAAGTCCCGCGAGACCCGCGCCGATGATGATGATGGATTTCTCAGCCATTGACCTTGTGCCTTCTGCTCACAATTAAAATTCGTTTTGCTTAAATCGTGCGCCAGCAAACACGCCTGCGCTTGCGTGTTCAAGCCAATTCCTGTTGAATCTGGTTTGAATTCGATGATTGCGCTTAACGGACATAAACTTTCCATCGTCGAGACCTGGCAAATTTCCGCGCAGAAAACTCCTTGCAAACTTTCGCCCGCAGCCCGCCCGCTCATCCGCCGCAGCCGCAAGCTGGTGGAATCGCTCGCCGCCGAGCCGCGCGCCATCTATGGCATCAACACAGGCTTCGGACCGCTCAGCGGCTTCCGCATCAGCGGCGATGAACTCGCGCAGCATCAGATCAATCTCCTGCACCATCTGTCCGTCGGGCAAGGCGCGCATTTTTCAGAAGTTGAAACCCGCGCCATCATGCTCGCGCGGGCGAATACTTTGGCGCACGGTTTTTCTGGAATCCGCGAGGAAGTGCTCGAGCTGTTGCTCGCGGCGTTGAATAAAAATATTCTGCCGGAAATTCCCTGCGAAGGTTCCGTCGGCGCGAGCGGCGATCTGGTTCCGCTGGCGCACATGGCGCGACTGCTTGTCGGCTTCGGCCACGCCAATGTCGGCGGCAAAAGAATTCCGGCCGTGGCGGCGCTGAAAAAATCTCGGCTCAAACCCGTCAAGCTGCAGTGCAAGGAAGGCCTCGCTCTCGTCAACGGCACTTCGGTGATGACCGGCCTCGCTGCGCTTGCCACGCACGAAGCGGAAAAAATTCTGCGCTGGTCGGAGCGGTTGACCGCGTGTCTGTTTCAAGTTTTGGATGGCGAACCCGAAGCGCTCTGCCAGCAGATCCACATGGCTCGCGGCTTTCGCGGCCAGTCGCTTGTGGCGCACCGCATCAGTGATTCGCTCCGCACGCATCCGAATTTTGCGAAGCGCATTGACGAACATCAGTGGGGTTCGCAAGCCAAGCCAGTCGAGCCGGGCACGGAAATCCAAGATCCGTATTCGCTTCGCTGCGCACCGCAGATACTCGGCGCGTTTCAGGAAGCGCACTGGCACGTCACAGAAGTTGTCACACGCGAACTGAACGCCAGCACGGACAATCCGCTCATTTTCCCGGAGACTGGCATGGTCATCCACGGCGGAAATTTTTACGGCCAACAAATCGCGATGGTCAGCGATTATCTGCGGATGGGACTCATCAAGGTCGCGCTGCTGGCCGAACGGCAGATCGAACGGCTCGTGAACTGGCGTTATAGCCGTGGCCTGCCACCGCTGCTCGCTGGCGGCGCACCGGGACTGAACACGGGTTTCGGTGGCGCACAACTGCTCGCGACATCCCTCGCGGCGGAAGCGCGCTTGCTCGGAATGCCAGCTTCCATCCAAACTATTTCTACGAACGCCAATAATCAAGACGTCGTCAGCATGGGCACGCACGCGGCCAAGATGACGCGCGCCGTGCTGCCGCTCTGCTGGAAGATTCTTGCCATCGAGACGCTCACGCTCGTGCAGGCCGCCGACCAGCGCGCGCCGAAAAATGTTCTGGGCGGCGACTTCAAAAAACTTCACAAGCTGGTCCGCCAGCTTTCGCCGAAGCTTGAAAATGACCGACCTTTGTTTGAGGATATCGAGCGCATAACAGCGCTTCTCCAATCGGACAAAACGCAGAAGGATTTAGGACTCAATAAGGATTATGAAAACGCTTGAGACGGATGTTTTAATCATCGGTGCCGGCCCGGCGGGAACCCTAGCCGCCGCGCTGCTGCAAAAGGAAGGCTTTCGCCTGCTCGTTGTGGAGAAGCAAAGTTTTCCGCGCTTCGTCATCGGCGAATCCATGTTGCCGAGCAGCATGAATCTCTTGCAGGACGCCGGGCTGCTCGAAGCCGTAGAGAAGAAAAAATTTCTCCGCAAGAACGGCGCGGTGTTTTTGCGCGGCGAAGAAAGCTGCATCTTCGATTTTTCAACCCAGTTTACCAATGGTTTCAAATACACCTACCAAGTGCCGCGCGCGGAATTTGATAAAGCGCTCGCCGACGAAGTCTCGGCGCGAGGCGTGGAAGTTTTATACCGCCACGGCGTAACAGCGGTGGATTTCCAGCCGACATACGCCTCAGCTACGGTCGAAGCGCCGGACGGAACCAGCTTCGAGGTGCGCGCAAAATTTATTTTGGATTGCAGCGGTTACGGCCGCGTGCTGCCGCGCCTGTTGGACTTGGAACGCCCATCGAATTTTCCGCTGCGTGAATCCCTGTTCACACACATCACCGGCGACGTGCGCCCGACCGGACGCGAGGAAGGAAAAATCTGGGTCTGCATTCATCCCCAAGATGCTTGGATCTGGGTCATCCCATTTTCCGATGGCCGGACCAGCGCGGGCGTGGTGGCAACGCCAGAATTTTTCGCAAAATTTCCCGGCACCCCAGACGAACAACTTCGCGCCATTCTGATGAGCGACCCGAACGCGGCGCGACGACTGGCAAAGATGGAATTTGTCATGCCTGCGCAACGCATCAGCGGCTACGCGTGCTCGGTGAAAAAACTTTACGGCGAACGCTTCGCGCTCGTAGGCAACGCCACGGAATTTCTCGACCCGGTTTTCAGCTCCGGCGTGTCGCTGGCCTTCGCCTCAGCGAGCCGCGCGGCCAAATTAGTTACACGCCAGCTGCACGGCGAAACGGTGGACTGGCAAGTGGAATACGCCGACCACGTCATGCAAGGTATCAACACCTTTCGCGCGTATGTGGCCGGCTGGTATGATGGCAAGCTGCCGACGATTTTCTTCGCCACGAACAAAAACCCGGCCATCATGCAGCAGATTTGTTCCGTGCTGGCGGGCTACGTGTGGGACAAAACCAATCCTTACGTAGCGCAAGCAGAACGGGCGCTGGGTTTACTGGTGCAAGTCATTCGGCGGCAGCCCGCGACTGCGAGCAAATAAAATATTTCACTCTTCACGCCGCAATCTTCAGATGCGAGATGCGGAACACCGCGCCGCGCGGCTCGTTTGGCAGACATGCAATCTCCCAGCCGTGCGCGGAAACAATCTGTTGCACGACGGCCAGGCCCAAGCCAGTGCCTTTTTGATGCGTGGTGAAATACGGTTTGAAAATTTCAACGCGGTTCGCTGCTGTCACGCCGGGACCATCATCTCGAATCTCCAGCGCGGCACTGTTGCCAACAGCCGCCAGGATGACGATTTGAATTTTCCCATGTTCATCGGCGGCTTGAATCGCATTGAGAATCAAATTGAACAACACTTGCCGTAATAATTGTTCGTCGGCTTCCACGGAAAAACTTTCGCCACTGACTTCCATGCGTAATTTCTTTTCCTCGATGTCGAAACCGAGCGTGCGGACAACTTCCCGGCAAGCGGCAGCGAGCGCAACGTTGGTGCGACGGACTTCGCGCGGGCGTGAGTAGTTGATGAACTCGGTGAGCTGCGCGGTGACCTTGTCCGTCTGATCCACGATAGTGCGGGATTTTTCCTGCACGTCCGGCGCAGCTCCGGGCGAGCGAGCGAGCATCTGCGCCTGGCCGCGGATGATATTGAGCGGGTTACGCGTCTCGTGCGCGAGACCGGCAGCGGCAAGGTTCAATTCCTTCAGATGCGAGTTCTGTTCACTCGCGCGGACAAGGCGGATTTGCAAATCAGCGGTGCGCGCCATGTTGCGCCAGGCCAGCCCCGCACCCAGCGCCGAAATGCCCGCAAAAAATCCGATGATGCAGCGCAGCCACCAATCGTGCGTGACGAGGGCACGGAAATTTTCGGTGGACATCACCAGCACGAGGCCGTGGAGTTCACGCTTGGCGGCGATGGCTTTGAATTCCGCGTCGCTCATCCCGCGCATCCACGGTGGACGGCGGCCGCCGCCACGCTGGCGTTCGCCTTCCGGCGGCGGCGCAGGCACTTCGATTTCGCCCGCCGCATTGGTGGGCGGCGCGGGAAGATTCGTCAGAGAAAAACCATTCCGGCCATCGCGCGCGAAACCATTCGTCAGGTTACGGAACGACGGTAGCACGACTGTGGGATTGTTCGTCACGCCTTCGGGATTCACGCTCGCACCTTCAACGGGCAAAACGAAAACGACGCTGGCTTCCGACCAGCGCTCACTCTCACCCGCGGCTTCACGGGAGAGCAAATTGGTTTCGCCCGCGGCGACGACGGTTTCGCCATCGTTATTCAGCAAGCCAATGGCAAGCAACTGACTCGCTTTGACGAGTTCGTTCGTGCGGACGCTGGCGAGCTCGTTCAACACTGGATCGAGCCGATCCTGAAACAAGGCACCGCGAAAACGCAATGCCCGGGTGACCGCGCTCAACGTGCTAGCAATCTCATGCGAACGGTTCCGCAGGTCAGCCTTCGCAGCTTCGACGACTCGGCGATGCTCAGTGACCTGCCACGCGATGACAAAAAGCAACGCGCCGAGCAGCAGTGTGCCGACCCAAAGCCCTCGTTTTTCGCGGTTCATGGTTGAATCATTCTCGCCCTCGTCCTGAATTTAATTCGCGAACGACGAGGAGAAAAGTTTACTTCTTCTTCGCTGGGATACGTTCGAGAAACTGGTTCAAGTCTTTTTCGGCAATCGAGTCTTTGATGATTGGCGTCTGGCGTTGTTCACCGGTTGACATGTTCGCCAGCTGATTCGGTGAATTGATGATATGTGGGGTGAGAAACATAAGCAGCTCCGTCTTGTTGTCGGCTTTCTTGTTTGTCTTGAACAAATTGCCGAGGAACGGAATGTCGCCGAGAAAGGGCACCTTGTTTTCGGCTGAGGTGTGTTGGTTGCCAATGAGTCCGCCGATGACCACCGGCTCTGCGTCTGGGGTGACCACGACGGTGTCTGCAGAGCGGATGTTCAGGTAGGGTGCGGAAGCACCGTTGCCAATGGCCTGCGATTGCGTCGGGTCAATGGACGAAATCTGCGGCTGCAAAATCATTTCCACCAAGTTATTCGCGCCGATGAAAGGCGTAACGTTCAAAATGATTCCCACATCTGTGTAGGTCACATTAACAATCGGAATCGCCGTGTTGCCGGAGGTCTGATACGAGACGCTTGTGGGCAGAGGCACAGATTGGCCGACGACTATTTTTGCAAGCTGTCCATCACGCGCAAGGATGGATGGCCGTGAGAGAACCTGCGCCCGTCCAGCCGTCGCAATTGCCCGCAGCGTCGCCTGAAAATCATTGCCCGCAAGCTGGTAGAAACCGTTCGGGCCGACGGTTGACGACGGTGAGAGCGCAGCGGAGCCGTTTTGTAATAGCCCACCCAGCGCGGTGAAGTTGGTCACTACAGAATTTGCCCCGGCGAGGCCGAAGGCGTTGGCGGCGCTGGATTGCAGGTTGTTGCCCAAGCCCTTGGTGAAGCCGCCTTCCACGCCGATGTCTGAGCCGTCGTTGCGCTGCACTTCGATGAATACAACCTTGATGAGCACCTGCCGTTTGGGAGCGTCGAGGTTTTGGATGACGTTGCGAATCTGCGCGGCAGTCGTCTCATCCGCGATGACCACAAGATTGTGCGTCTCTGGATCCACCGTGATGGTGGCGTTACCGACTGAGCCGTTATTGTTGTAGGCAGAAGTGGAAGTAGAACTACGACTCGTATTATTGCCGCCATTAAAACCACCGCCCCCGAAACCACCGAAGCCGCCAAACCCACCGAAGCCGCCAAACCCACCGCCGCCGCCACGTTGGGCGTGCACCGTCAGCGTGGCGCAGGCGAACGCAAACACCACAAGGGAAATTTTTTTCACTAAGTTCGTATTCATAAAATTTTCTAGTTGATGGTTCTCTGCGTATCAAAATCCGCGGCTGCCGCCGGTGCGACTGCTGCCGCTGGTGCCAAAGCCAGAACTGCTGCTGGATGAACTGGTGGTCGTAGCATTGTTAACCGAGCGCTGCTGGAGCGCACTGTTCTGCGAAGAGCCGGTGGTGGTGCGGGAATTATTTCCCTGAAACATTCCTTGCAACACCTGTGCAGCCTGTTGTGAATCTGCATTGTCCATGTGGAAAACATAAACCTTCTGGTCTCGAGTCGACGCCACATCGAGGTCTTTCATCATGCCAGCAATTTCTTCCATCAAGTCTTTGGGGGCGGTCACGATAACGGCTTGGATGCGCGAATCGGCCACGGCAGAAACTTGCGTGGCCTTCTTGATGCGGTCGTTAGAACCGCTGCTGGTTCCACCGCCGCCGCCACTCATCATGCGTTGGAAAAAGCCGCCCGGACCGCCGCCGCCACCGCCGCCGAAACGTGTCGGCGTTTGCGTGCCGCCAGAACTGCTGCTTGGGAAAATACTCGTGAGCTCGGTGGCCACGTCAGTCGGGTTGGCGTATTGCAGACGGAACACACGAATTTCCGTTTCCGCTTCGGCGCTGTTATCAATCGCGCGGATGATTTCCGCGAGATGCCGGATGTTCGACTGCGTGTCGGTGATGACTATGGAATTGCCCGCCTCGTTCGCCACAACCGTGGCTTGCGGCGAAACGAACAGCGATAAATCCGAAACCAATTGCCGCGCTTCGACGAAACGAATCGGGATGATTTGCGTCACAATTTCGGCTGTCTTCGGGATTTCAGCCGGATTGTTGCCGGACTTGACCGGAATATCACGCGTCTTCGCATCGTTTTTATCCACGATGGTTAACGTGCGTCCGTCGCGAATGGCAGCGTAACCGTTCTTGTTCAGCACGGAATTCAGCAAGTCCACCGCCTCGTCCTTCGTCACCGGCTGGCTGCTGATGATGCTCACGCTGCCGCGCACCTGCGCGTCGAGCACGATGATGAAGCCCGCCGCGTCGCTCAAATAATTCAGCACCATATCGAGCGGCGCGTTTTTGAAATTCATCCGCAGCTCGCTCGCGTTAGTTCCCTTCATTTCCGGTGGCGTAAAGGCGGATTGAACCTTCGGCGTCTCTGCGCCCAACGGTTTCGTCGGCTGGATGCTGGCGGAAGACTTGGGGGAATTATCCTTGGGCGCATCCGGCAGATTACCCTGCTCTTGGGCGGCAATTGCCTGAATTATTTCCGGCGGTGGCGTGGGCAACGCGCTCAAGTCGGGCGGCGCAGCCTCGACTGCTGGCGGCGCACCGGCCTCTGCATTTGGCGGCGTCGCGGGCTGCTCAGCGGCGGGCGAGTTGTTGCCATTGTCTGGCGCAGGCTGCGCGGCGGCTGGTAACAGCAACCCTGCAACGGCCACGGCGATAAGAGTGGAGAGAATTGTTTTCATTGGTTTTCCTTTGCGCGTTTTTCCATGAGTCGTTTCAAAATATCGTTGCCCTGCAAATTTACCGACGGCGCAGCAGCGGGAGTTTCCGCCGAGCCGGTTGAGGAGCTTTCACTTTCTGTCGACGCGGCTACTGGTTCGCCGGCGGGCGCGTTGCCGGATGAGTCATCGCTCAATTTCCAAGCTTTGCCGTCCTGATGCAACTGGTCGCCAATCTTCATCTGAAATTCTTTTTTGTCCGCGCCCACTAGCGTCACCTCAGTGGCGGCAACTTCCTTGACCTGATAGCCGGCAACTTCATCGCCGACTCCGAGAATTTTTTTCATCTCCGAATCGTTGGCGTTAAAAAAAGCGAACCGCCCCTTTTCGTAGCTCATAGTGCCGACCAATGCGACGAATGGCGCGCCGGAACTCCGCGTCCGCGTCCGCGTCCGCGTCCGCGCCTGCACTGTCCGTGTGCTGTGTGGCACGCGGTTGGGGTCAAAAATGTTCCGGTCGGTGATGAAGCCGCTAAACTTGGCGTAGTCCGTATCACCCGGCATATTCGACTGCGCCGCTGCAGGAAAATTTCCAACAAACGTGATCAATGCCAGCAAAATAATTTTAGTCGGTGTGGATTTCATTTTTTATCCTGCTGTTTGGTTTCCGGCTGCACGAGCGCGAGGCCGTTCACTTCCAGACTGAGCGACAATTGTTGCCCCGTGGTGTCGTGCGTGCTCAATTCCACCGTGTCCAGCCGCAACGCCACCGGGCCTTTTTCCACTTCGTAAAGAAACCTGCTCAACGTGCCGAGGCTGCCCGACGCCTCCACACGACAGGCGAGCGTCATGTAGTTAGTCGAATCATTTTTCCACGACGGCATCAGGCTCGTAAGCTGCGCGCCGCTGTTGTTCGCCCAGCCGTCAAATGATTTCAACAGCTGCTGCTCCGCCAACGACGTATTTCCCGGCAATGCGCCGGTGCGCATCTCGGACCAATGGCTGCGAATAGCCGTCTCACGCTTGATGAGCTGGTTGCCATCCGCAACGCGCGTCCGCAAATCTTTGATCTGTGCAGAGCGCGACGACCACCAGCCTTGCAGCGGCGGGATAATGAAATTCACCAAGATGGCCAACCCGACCACAGCAACCGTCAGCACCATCAGAAAATGTTCCCGGTTTTTAAATTTCATTGCGAGCCTCCGTTGCTGTATTTGAATTCAAAAGAGAACTGCATTGGCGATTTGCCGCGCTGCTGACTCAAATGCAATTCCGTCACGCCTGGCACCGTGCGCAGCTTAGCCTGCATCGCGAGCAGTGCCGCGATGTCGCGCGCATTGCCGGAGCAGCTCACCGCGCTGCCGTCGCGGATATCAATCGTCTTCGCCGTCACCGAGCCATCCTCGGGGAACGCCAGTGTAAGCTGACGCAAAATGGCCAGCCCCCGATAAGAATCGTCATACCACGGACGGTAAAAACGGATTTGATCCTGGATGTTTTGCAGTTCCGTTACCGTCTTGGAGATGTGCGACCACTGCGAACGCAGCCGCCACAACTGAATTTGCTGGAATAAAAAGAAACTGATGATGATAATCGCCACGCCCGCTGCAATCGCACCCGTGGTCCGTAAACGGCCTGACGAATACTTCGCGACGAGCTGCTCAATGACCGTGGGCTTAGGCGGCAGAAATTCAAACGCTGGTGCCCGCTCCATCAAAAAATTCGCCGCAAGACTGAATGCCGCTGACAATGACGCGTCCGGCGGCAACATCGCACCAAACTCATTGGGCGCGTAGGCGGGGACAATTTCCGTCTTCAAGCCCGCCGGTTCAAAGCGCAATTCCATCTCGTCAGCGAGCTGTTGCGTGAGTTCGCGCGGGCCAAAAATGCGGATGTGCTTCATCGTCTCGCGCAGTTTTACCGGCAACTGGCCGAGCGTGATGCGCGCCTCACGTGCGACCACATCCGCGTGTAGCGTGCGACGCCCGCCTTCATTTTCCACCGCGCCTTCGAGCGCGCGCAACGCCGCGACTCCGCCGCCGCTTGCGACCTGCAGGCTGACATTGTTTTCACCAATCACCAGAGCAAGCACACCGTCAGCTTTCCCCGGTGGTTGCAGCGCGGAAATTCCGATTGCAAAACTCACCGGCGATAATTTTGCCGCCGCCAGAATATTTTCCAGCGAACCAATGTGCGTGTTGGGCATCCCCGCGATGAGCACATATTGTTTTTCGCCCGCCAACGCGCTGCGGGAATTTGCCAGCTGCAACTGCGACACGTCTGTGTGGAAATTTTTTTCTGCCTCCAATTGCAGCAAACTTAACGCATCTGCCTCCGGTAACGGTGGAAGCTCTGTTTGCGCCGTCAATGCCCAGCGCAACGGCAGGCCGACGATGCAATCACGCTCGCGCACGCCGACGGCATCAAGCTGGTTGCGGATCTCACGGCCAACCAATTCCGGCGGGGCGGTCAACGGGTCGAGCGTGAGCTGCACAGAAAAATTTTGGAGCTGTTGCAACGCGCCGTTGTTGCGCTTCAGCACAACGCCATCCAACCGGCTGCCGTCCAGCATCAAGCCGAGAAGCGACGTCAGTTTTTTCTTCCGCTTTCGGAAATTGAATTTCAAATCAGGTTTCATTGCGTATTTTTCGCGAGCAAATTCTGCCGAGATTTTTCTCCGAGCGCCCAGCCCAGTCGGCTCAAGTCCTGGCGACAGACTATTTTTGGCGAGCCGTCGCTGGTGTCGAAAATAAATTTCACGCGCCGGTAGCCGCGCCCGAATGCGCCCACCGCCGCGATGTCGGCTGTGAACTGAAAGCTTTTTGTAGTGATGAAATTGCCCGTGCGCAACGCCGTCACAACGCTGCTGTTGCCCAGCGCGTCATAGACCCACGCGATTGATCCGAGGCTGGTGTAATTTTGCTCGCGGTAGGTAACGAGGGTTTGTGCCGCGCTGGCAGCAGTTTGTTCGTCCACGTTATTCAAGCTGGAAAAAAGCGCCGTCAGCACATCAATGCTGGCGGTATTCACATTCACGCGACCGTAGAAATACAGATTAGTGCTGGTGGTGGTCTCGTCGGAAATTTTTGCGAAGTCATCCGCGCTCCAACCTTGGCCGCGCCAGTAAGCGGCAAAATCAAACTGACTGCGGAACGGATTTGGCGTTGGAGGCTGACCCACGCCTTTGACGCGCTGAGAAATGCTGTTTGCGCGGTCATTAGGGCTGCCCACTCCGTTATCGCGGAGCAATGTGGTCAGGTGCGCCACCATCTGATCACGCGTCGCGTTCGGATCATTTACGTTAGTCAGCGTCGTCCCGTCGGAATGGAAATTCGGCTCGCGCGTCCAGACCGTCACATCTTCAAACAAGCCGGGGTCAGCCGCGCCATTGCCGTTCAAATCCTTTTCACTTTTGTCGAGGACGCCGTTACGGTTGATGTCTTCGCCAGCGAGCAAATCCACTGTCGCCCCCGAGACGAGGCGCAATTCATCGACGCTCTCGAACGGCGCATATTTTGGCGAGTAACCCAGCGTGGAATAATCCAACGCCAACGAACCATTCGTGCTGCGCCAGTCGGTGATGGCTTCGGCAAAATCGAGCGACATGCCGGGCAGATACGAAAGCGTGTTGGTGTTGGCCGTGTTGACATTGATTTTGCCGCCTTCGTTCACGAGACCGAAATACGGCTCGCTGGAATTTTCACCCGAGGGATCACGACCGATGAGCCAGAACTTCGCATCGCCAACCTCCACCGCCTCGCACTTGAACAGTGACTTGTCCGGCACCGCGCCGTTCGTGGCGTAATTCTGCAAAACATAACTGACGTAACGCGCCGCGCCCTCGATGGCCTGGTCGCTGACGATGCCGTTCACGCGGTTGTCCGCCGCACGCAGTTCGAACGTCATCGCGTGCGCGAAATACAACGCGATGCTGACGAGCCCGAGGCAAATCCAAAGCACAATGACCAGGACCGAAGCGATTTCCCGCCGTTCGCTCATCTTTGATTGTGGAATCTGCAATTTCATTTCAACTTCCCGTCGCGGTCAAAACCATGTTCGTGCGCACGACGCAATCCAACGGCACGACCATCTCAATCGGCTTCGCCTGCGCGTTACCGGCCATCTGAATCGTCACCTTAACTGCCCACGGCAAATTTGTGTTCACTGTGGACAAGCTCGTAGTGTCCCACGCGTCTTGCCACTGCGCGCCGTCGTAGCAGGAAAATTTCAAGCTCTCCACGCCCCCAAGCATGAACTGATCTTCAACCGTCGGTGTCGCGGAGGACGCCAGCAGATTTCTCAAAACGCTCCGATATAAATCTTTTCCGACTACGTTCGCGGTCGTCGGATTTTTCAGCTCGTAAGTCACGCGCTGGATTTCGCCCCATGGCTGGCTCTCGCTCAATGCGGCCGTCGCCGTAAACATCTCCACGGACACCGGGTCGCTTACGCCGACGCTGCTGATGCCGTAGCCCGCGCGGAATCCGCCGGACAAAATTTTGGTCGTGCCGTTCGTCGGCGTGACGCAGCACTGCAAGTCGCGTTTCAAAAATGTCACCGCCGAATCAATCGGCGTGGCGGCATCTACCATCTCCGCCGTGTCGTCGCGCAGATGCAGCGCGGTGAAGAGCGCCATGTTTGCCGCGATCAACACGAGCGACGCCACGCCGATGGCGAGAATCATCTCGATCAGCGTGAATGCTTTCAGGTTGTGCGTTTTAATTTTCACTGCGTCAAACTCATTCCTGGCGTCTTCGACTGCGTCTGCGAATCCGCCAGCGTGCTCATCTTTACCGAATAATCTTTGCCCTGCGCGGAATACGTCACTTCCGCCGTCAACAACTGCATGGAATCCTGCGGCCAGCTCTGGCTCGTCAGTTTCCACCTAAAATCTAAAACGCCTTCCGTGATCGTGCCGCTCTGCTGGCCGCTGCTCCAACTGCCCGTCACCATGCTCTCGTTCAAAACCCGGTCCGCCACGCGCGCGGCTTCGCTCTTGCGTGCGGCGACTTCTCCGCCGAGGCCCGCGACGTGCAGCGCCTCGACCGCCACCGGAATCACGATGGCCAGAAACAGCATCGCCGCCAAAACTTCCGCGAGGGTGAACGCTTGGCAACCGCGCCTTACCTTGCATTTTTTATTTCGCGCTGCTGTTAACTTCATAACCTGTGCGCGTTTTTGATTCAACGAACCAACGGCCAAAACCATCCACATCCACCAACTGCAGCGTCTGCGGGCTGGTTTCGTCAATCGTGCCGTCCGCCAGAAATTTTATCGCCGGCAGATTATTAAACGTCGTCTGCGCACCCGCGCCGATGTTCAGCACCGCGAGCCGCAGCGTCGAATCCACCGTCAATTCTTCCGCCTTCGCGTCGCCGTTCTGCCCGCTCGTTTCCGCCGCCATGCCATAGGTGCCCGTCTTGTCATCCAGCCATAGCATCACCGGCGAACCCTCGGACACCGCGCGGCTCTGCGCCGCGTGCATCAACGACATCAACCGCCGCGCCTCGGAATCCAGCGCGCGACCCCGGATAAATTTCGACATCGCGGGCACGGCAATGGACGTGATGATCACCAGCAGCGCCAGCACGAGAATCAATTCGATCAACGTGAAGGCGCGGCGGTGAAAATTATTTTGTCCAGTTGCCAAGGTCATCTTCCGTTCCTTCCTTCGCGTCCGGCCCGACGGACAGCAGGTCATAGGAACTCGCGTTGTGTTTGCCAGGATAATAATAGACGTAGTTGTTGCCCCACGGATCAACCGGCAACTTCGGCGGGTCGAAATACGGTCCGTGCCAATTCTTTGCGGTGCCCGGCGCGACAATCAAATCTTGCAGGCTCTTGGGATACTGGCCGTTGTCCACTTCATATTGGCCGAGCGCGGACTTGATGCCGCCGTTGATGTCGGCCATCGCAGCGGTGACACGAGCGCGTTCGCTCGAACCGGCGATCTTCGGGATGACCAACGCCGCGAGAATGCCGATGATGACGACCACCAGCATGATTTCCGTCAGCGTGAAGCCGAGGCGTAATGATTTTTTATGAACGTTGTGATGTTGGATGTTGATTTTCATAATTTGTTTTTCATTTGATGTATGTGCTCATCGAAAGCACCGGCAGCAACATGCCGATGAAAATGGTGCCAATGAAAGCGGCGATCAAAAAGAGCAGCAGCGGCTCGGCGAACGCCACGGCGGTCTTCAGATTGCGGTCGAGGTCGTTCTCGGTTCCAGCGGCGAGGCGCACCAGTTCGGCGTCGAGCCGACCGCTTTCCTCCGCCACGGAAATCATTTCAATCACGGATCCGGAGAAAAGAATTTTGCAGTTCGCCAGACTTTGGCCGAGGCGACCACCTTGCTGCACGCGTTCAATCGTCTGGCCGACGGCATCCACGAGAATCTGGTTGCCAATCGAACGTCGCGCGACGTTCAAGCCTTGCACCAGCGCCACGCCCGCACCGAGCAACGTGCCGAGCATCCGGCAGAAACGCGCCATCGCGAACTGCGCGATGAGCGGTCCGACCAGTGGCGTTTTCAAAATCAGCCCTTCCCACACGCGCCGGCCTTTTTCCGAAACAAACCACGCGCGCAGCATGAAACCGATGCCCACCAGCGCTGCCGCGATGATCAAGCCATACGAACGCACCATGTGACTCGCCCCGATGATGATCTGTGTGATGAGCGGCAACGCGCTGTGCATGTTGCTGAAGATGGCCTGAAATTTTGGGATGAAAAACGTGAGCAGCAGCGTAAGAATTCCCAGCGCCAGCACGAGCAGGATGCACGGATACAACATCGCCGTGAGCACTTTTGCCTTCAGATCTTTTTCGCGCGACTGAAATTCGGCGATCTGCGCCAGCACCACGTCAAGGAATCCGCCCGCCTCGCCCGCCTCGACCATCGCGACATAGACGCGCGGAAAAGTCTCGGGCGATTTCGCCATCGAATCTGCCAGCGACAAGCCGTCCACGACGAGGTCGTGAATGTTTTTCCATTTCTCCTTTGCCGCCGTGCTCGACGCCTCTTTCTGCAAAATCACCAGCGCGCGGCTCAACGGCACGCCCGCCGCAAGTAGACTGGAAAGCAGCCGGGTGAAATTTTCCAGTTCTTTCGCGGAAACTTTTTTGGACTCTAACTTGAAGGAAATATTTTCAGACGACTTGGCACCGTTCTTTTTCGCTACCTTGGAAACGGATTCGGTGACATTCACCGGGCGCAGGCCGAGCGTTTCGATCTGCCGCAGCGCATCCGGGCGGCTGCCGGCATCGAGGACGCCCTCGGCAAATTTGCCGTCGCCTTGCAATGCTCTGTAAGAAAACGTGGGCATGAGATTTTAGCACGCCACCGCGATGCTCGCGGCGGATTCTCCGGCTTCGTTTTTCGTGGCGCTCTCGACTTCTTTCGCGGTCGTGACGCTCAAAACTTCCTCGACTGTCGTGATGCCTTGCGCGACCAAGCGCCAGCCATCCTCTGCTAACGTGCGCATGCCGCCTTTGCGCGCGGCGTTGCGGATTTGATCGGTGGAGGCGGATTTCAAAATCAACTGGCGGATTTCCTCGTCGGTATCCATCCATTCAAAAATCGCATTGCGTCCGAAGAAGCCGGTGTTGCGGCATTCGCGACAGCCGACAGATTTAAAAATAGTCTGGCTGGCAGGAATGCCGAGCTTGATCTTGAACTGCTGCGCGCGCGCGGATTCGTCGGGCTGTTTACAATGTTTGCAAAGCACGCGGACGAGGCGTTGCGCGAGCACGGCTTCAAGCGACGAGGCGACGAGATACGGCTCGACACCCATGTCCACTAGCCGCGTGAGCGCGCCGGGAGCGTCGTTCGTGTGCAGCGTGGAGAAAACCAAGTGGCCGGTGAGCGACGCTTGCACCGCGATCTGCGCGGTTTCGGCATCGCGGATTTCGCCGATCAGAATCACGTCCGGGTCGTGGCGCAAAATCGAGCGCAGCCCGCGCGCGAAGGTCAGGCCGGACTTTTCATTCACCTGTATCTGATTCACACCCTTAAGCTGATATTCGACCGGGTCTTCCACCGTGATGATTTTGCGGACGGCGTCGTTGATTTCGTTGAGCGCGGTGTAAAGCGTGGAGGTTTTGCCGGAACCCGTCGGACCGGTGACCAAAATAATTCCGTGCGGCAAACCGAGAACATGCTGGAAATGTTCCAACTCGCGCGTGTTCATGCCGATGTCCTTGAGTCCGCGCAGCGTGGAATTCTGTCGGAGCAAACGCATCACGACCGCCTCGCCGTGCACCATGGGAATCACCGAAACGCGGATGTCCACCTCCGCCTGATCAATGCGCACCTTGATGCGGCCGTCCTGCGGCAGGCGTTTTTCCGCGATGTTGAGGTGGCTCAAAATTTTGACGCGCGAAACGATGGCGGGCTGGAATTGTTTCAACTGCGGCGGCACGGGAACTTCCTGCAACTCGCCGTCAATGCGGTAGCGGATCTTGAATTCGTCCTCGAACGGTTCGAGGTGGATGTCGGAAGCGCGCAGTTCAATCGCGTCTTTCAAAACCTGGTTGACGAAGCGGATGATGGACGCCTCGTCCTCCGCGCCATCGTCGAGATTGTTGTCGGTGGCGTTTTCGTCAACGACCTGGATTCCTTTTTCCTCTTCCAACGTGCCGATGGTATCCGCGCCGACGCCGAGGCGTTTTTTGATTTCGCGCTGGATGGCTTCGCTGGTGGAAAGAATCGGCTTGAGGTTCAAGCCGGTCAAAGTTTTCAGCGCATCGAGTCCTTGCGTGGCAAAGAGACGGCTGGTGGCGACTTCGACGTGGCCATTCACGCGCTGGAGCGGAAGGAGTTCTTCCTTCAGCAAAATACGCGCGGGAAAAAGTGAGAGAATCTGACGATCCGGCTCGACGTCTTCGAGCGTCGTGTAGCCGAGGCCGTATTCGGTCGCGAGCCAGCGGAGAATTTCCTCCTCGCTCTCAACCTGCGGTTTGGCGCGAAGCAAAGCTTCTGCGTCCACCGAAGACAATTGCCGGGACGCGACCATGCGTCCTAGCAATTGCTTCGTCGAAGAATCTTGAACCGTAGAAGCGGCCATGAATCGTCAGCTTTCGTTTTGACTTAGTTCACCAAGCTCAACAACGCCGCTTGCGCTTCTTGCGTCGGGGTGAGAACTGCCTTCAAGTCAGCTTGCGCCGCTTCGAGCTTGGCCTGCTTGGCTTTTGCGGATGCCCGATATTTGGCAAGCAAGTCTTTGACTTGTGAAGCAGGCGCGTTGTCATCAAGCGCCTTCTGCAGCGCTTCTTCTTCTGCGCTTGGGCTGCCGAACATACCACCGCCACGCTGACGGTTGTTTCCGCCCTGGTCGCCGCCACGGTTGCGGCTGCTGAACAAGGCGCGCATACCGCCGCCCATGCCGACATCGCGGCGGGCGTCCAAAACTTTTTGCACGAGCGGCTGCACTGCACTCCACTCGGTATCGTTGGTGAAGTTCAGGCGCTCCTTCACGTTGTCCATGATGCGTTGCTGCATCTGGGCTGGGTCAAAATTCCCGCCGCCGCCGGGACCCCCGGGGCCGCCGCCCTGACGATTACGGCGCTGGCCGTTCTGGCCACCTTGTCCGGCATTGTTGTCGCCACCTTTGTCCTGCGCCAAGGTGCTACCGACGCTGCAAACGAGCGTCGCCGCCACCGCGCACACTGTCATGATACGATTTAATTTCATCGAACTCTCCTGTGTTGGTTGGTTGTGTTTATTTTCCGCGCCGCACAATAAGTAAAATGCAGCGACAGTTGCCGGTCATATTGCAAGGCGCGTGCCAGCGGCAAAAACTGCATATTACAAGCTAATCGCTCTGCCGCCACGCGCAAACCCTGCGCAATAACACCTGCCTGCGCAGAGCTTGCGCAGCCCTTCTCGACGACACGCGCCGGCAGCGAACAAATCCATTTCCGCAAAACTACTAGGGAAAATTATTTTCTGGTGAGACGCGAACAGGAGAATTAGGCTGCTGCAAATTCAACCCGCCTTTTATGGATATTGTCTTCAACTGCCCGAACTGCGAACAGGAACTTGCTGTGGATCAAAGCGGCGCCGGGACGCAGATTGAGTGCCCGGCCTGTAATCAAAGCATCACCATTCCGGCTGGCAACAAGGTGACCACCGGGCCTTTGCCGCCGGTCACGCCACCACCAACGGAGAAAAGCACTGTGACTACTTCCGCCGCCGCGAAAGCTGCGCCGAACCTGAAAGTTCCGATGCGCGATAAACCGGGTGAACTTTTGATCGATAAACCCAGGCCGCCGCTTGAAATCGTGCAAAAAGGCGCAGGCAAGCGGCTGCGCATCCACACTATCCGCCACGCGCAATGTATCGAGTCTGGCCACGACCATTTTGACGAACGGGTATCCGAATTTTTAAACCAAGTCACAGAGACGAACCTCATCGGGGTGCACACGATCAACTACGAACATTTTGATGTGGGCATCCAGAAAATTGTGACGGATTACGGTGTGCTGATTGTATTCCGGGGCTGAATGATTTTGACTTGGCCGGAGCAGGCCGATACCGTTTGAACCTATATGGCAAGCCGTCTGGCATTTTGGATTTTTGTCGTCACGCTGCTCGCGCTGACACCCTTCCGCTCACCCGCGCCGCTGGTTTATCTGCCGGGCGAAGGTTGGTATTACGAAACCTATGGTGAGAACGGCAAATGGCAGCGACCGCGCGCCAAAGAGCAGTTACAGGTCGCGGAAGATGCGTTCAAAGAAAAGAATTTTTCTACCACCCTGCACGCGGCGCATCGCGTCTTGCGCGTCTGGCCGTTGTCGGATTACGCCCCGCGCGCGGAATACCTCGTGGGTCGCTGCCTGGAAGCCAAACATCAAGACGAAGCCGCTTTCAACGCCTACCAACGCATCATCGAAAAATATCCGAAGAGCAGCCAATACAACGAAGTGCTCCTCCGCCAATACGAAATTGCCAACCGCTTCCTTGGCGGACAATGGTTCCGTATCTTTAATATCCTGCCGCTCTATCCTTCGATGGATGAGACCGCCAAGCTCTACAATAAAATTGTCGCTAGCGGACCATACAGCGAAGTCGCGCCGCACGCGCAATTGAACCTCGGTGCGGCACGCGAGAAACAAAAAGATTTTCCTGCCGCCGTGAGCGCCTTTGAACTGGCTGCCGACCGTTATCACGATCAGGCTGACATTGCCGCCGATGCCATGTATCGCGCTGGCGCGGCGTGGGAAAAGCAAGCTGACACTGCCGAATACGACCAAGGCTCCTCTGCCAAAGCCATCGCCGCCTACACGGATTTCGTCACGGTTTATCCCGACGACAAACGCGTGGCCGCCGCACAAAAAGCCATCATCAAACTGAAGGCCGAGCAGGTGCGCGGCAGTTTTAAGGTAGCGCAATACTACGAGTCCAACCGCAAGTGGGCCGGCGCCGTTGTCTATTACAACGACGTGCTGCAACTCGACGCCAACTCCCCGTTCGCCGCGCAAGCCCGCCAGCGCATTGACGTATTGAAACCACGGCTGCAAACCCCGTCGGAAAAATAAAATCATGCGCGCGCTGAAATTCTTTCTCCCGGCCTTAGCTGCATTGGCGATGACTGGCTGCGCCAGCTACCACCTTGGCCCCGTGATGGAGTCCGACGACAAGTCCGTGGAGGTTCTGCCTTTCAACAATGAGACGCTCCAGCCACGCCTGGGAGATTCGTTTACACAAGCCGTCCGCCAACGCCTCCAGACGGATGCCACCTATCACCTCGATACGCGCGGCACTGGTGATTTCGTTGTCACCGGCATCGTGCGCCAATACCGCCGCCTCGGCATGGGCTACTCTAGCGGCGATGTGGTCACGCCGAATAATTTCCGCATCGAAGCCACCGTTCACGTCACCGCCCGCGAACGCAGCTCCGGTAAATTGATTCTCGACCGCGACGTAATGGCGCGCACGCTGGTCCACATCGGATCCGATCTGGCCAGTTCCGAGCGCCAAGCCCTTCCGCTCCTCGCAGAAGATTTCGCCCGTAATCTGACGGAGTTACTGACCGAAGGCGCCTGGTAAATTTTACGAAAGTTTTTGTAGAGGCCTTTTAGAATCAACTCAACCCTCAACCAAAATGAAAATCCAAATCACGAAACTCGCCCTGTTCAGCCTGGTCGCCGCAACGCTGATGGGCATTCCCGCCGCGGTCCGCGCTGAAGATAAACCCAAAATCGAAGCGCCCGCCAAACCTGCTGCTCCCCCGAAAATTGCCCGCCAACCATTTCATGGAAGCGTGGCTGCCGTGGACACCGCCGCAATGACGCTGACGGTTGGGACGATGGTCATCAATGTCACTTCCGACACTAAAATTACCAAAGGCAGCAAGCCGATGACCCTTTCTGAGATCACCGTCGGCGAAACCGTCGGCGGCTCGGCCAAGAAAGGCGATGCTGGCAAATTAAATGCCACTGTCATCCGCGTGAGTGAAACTATAAAGACCCCAAAGCAACCAAAGAAGGCCGACCGTCCAGAAGCAGCGCCAGCGACCAAATAATAGTCCTCCAGAAAATCCCCCCGTAAGGCGGACGGCAACGTCCGCCTTTTTTAATTTTCTATTTCCGCCGCCACCAACCCGTCATGCGCTTGGGTTGCTGAGCCTCATCAGTCTGGGTTTGCGAGCGCAGCAGTAGGCTGCGCGCAGCTTCCAAAGCCATGATAAATTCATCGTAGTTCAGAAAGCGGTCCGCCGGATTTTTTGCCAGCGCTCGGCAAAGCGCATCACTCGTGGCCTGAGAAATTTCCGGGCGCACCAAGTTCGGCGGTGTCAGTGGCGTCTGCACCTGCGCGATAACCACTTCCTCCACCGTCGGCGCATCGAATGGCACATGGCCAGTAATAGCGTGGTAAAGCGTCGCGCCTAAGCTATACATGTCCGACAGAAAAGTTTCCGGCTCGCGTTTGATTTTTTCCGGGGCGACATAATACGGCGTGCCGCGCGTAAACTCCGCGCCTTCCGCTTCGGCATCCGTTTTGCGCGCTAGACCGAAATCCACCAGCTTCGGCACATGATCGGCGTTGAATAAAATATTTCCCGGCTTGATGTCGCAATGCAGCAAATCGTATTTCAACGCCATGTCCAGCGCCGACGCGATTTTGATACCGACATCGAGCACCTGCAATTCCGACAACCGCTGAAGTTTTTCAATCCGCGCATCGAGGCTGCCTTGATCCGCAATTTCCATCACGAGATAACGTTCGCCTTCCCATTCATCAAACGTGTAGATGTGAATGATGTTGGTGTGATTCAACTTGGCGCAAGCGCGGGCTTCGAGGTAAAAACTTTCGAGCATCTTCGGCTCGTCGAGCAATTCCTTCTTCATCAGCTTGACGGCCACGAGCCGTTCCAGCGTCGTGTCCCACGCGCGATAAACCACACCCATGCCGCCGGAAGCGATTTTGCTGCGCAGCTCGAATTGCCGCAGTTGCATCGGCATCATGATCGCGTGACCGCACTTCTTGCATGGCTCGGAAGCCAGCGGCGGCAAATCGCCGGGGATGAACGTCTTTGCGTCGCAGCCCGGACAGGTCACCATTTTCAAGGGTCGGTCGCTCATGTTCGTAACGCCAAACTACCACGTCATTCAAATTCGACAAGTTGCGAATCACTTGACAAACCGGCGCAAACCGCTATCTTGGCCGCGCATTAAATGAACACCACGTTCGCCAAAACGATGAAAACGCACGCGCCGGTCAATGGCTATCTCGCCATTTGGCAGTGCGGTTCCCGTCTTTTGGCTCGCGTGGGAATGAATGATTGATTCACTGATTAACAATTTTTCAAAACCCGCGATTGCCAAAGCAGTCGCGGGTTTTGTGCTTTTAACCATTAAACGAAAGAGGAAATATGAAAAATAAAACAACCGTGACCGCCCGGTTCGCACCGGAAACGCGGTTCACGCTGCCGACGGCCACGAATGCGCCGTTCCGCGCCAACTTGGAAAGCGAGTTCGAGCGGCTCAAGAGCCGCTTGCTCGCCGAGACGCTTGATGAAGCCGAGCAACCCGGATTGAACATCCCGCTCCGCCGCGCCGCTAACGAAGCCGCCGCGCTCGCGTGGGTGACGTTCTATCCGCTGCTCGTGTTTCCCGCGCTGTTCGAGGAAAAGAGCCGCGCCGCCGTCCGCCAGGCCGCCCGGCAGGCGCGCATCTACGCCAA
>CAINDH010000117.1 GCA_903847285.1 uncultured Verrucomicrobia subdivision 3 bacterium
ACGTGGTGGTTCTCGACGTGAACAAGGAAAAGGAACGCGTCAGCCTCGGCCTCAAGCAGAAGATGACCAATCCGTGGGATCAGATCGAAAGCAAGTTTCCCGTCGGCACCAAGGTCAAGGGCAAGGTCGTCAGCCTCGTGCCTTACGGCGCGTTTGTGCAGCTCGAACCCGGCGTCGAAGGTCTCATCCACGTCACCGAACTCTCCTGGACCAAGCGCGTCGCGAAACCGAGCGACGTCCTCAAGCAGGACCAAGAAATCGAAGCCGTCGTTCTCGGTATCAACCGCGACGAGCAGAAGATTTCGCTCGGCGTTCGCCAGCTCGAATCCAATCCGTGGGACATCGCCGACCAGAAATACGCCGTTGGCCAGAAGGTCAAAGGCAAGGTCCGCAACCTCACCAGCTACGGTGCGTTCGTGGAACTCGAAGAAGGCATCGACGGCATGGTGCATGTCTCCGACATGTCCTGGACCCGCAAGATCAATCATCCTTCTGAAATGCTCAAGAAGGGCGACGAGTTCGAAGCCAACGTGCTCGAAGTGGACAAGGCCAACCAGCGCATCGCGCTCGGCATGAAACAGCTCGAAACCGACCCGTGGTCGAACATCGAGAAGCTCTACAAAGTCGGCGACCTCGTCACCGGCAAAGTCACCAAGCTCGCGAGCTTCGGTGCGTTCGTCGGCCTGCAACACGAAATCGACGGCCTCGTGCACATCTCGCAGATCAGCGAGGAACGCGTGGACAAGATCAAGAACGTGCTCAAAGCCGGTCAGGACGTCTCCGCTCGCGTCGTGAAAATCGACAAGAACGAACGCCGCATCGGTCTGTCCATCAAGGCCGCCAGCTACACCGACGAGCAGATCAAAGAAGAACAGAAGATTCTCGACTCGCTCAAGCCCGGCGAAGACCTCGTTGCTTTGCAACACGCCTTCGACGCCCTCGACGACGTCAAGGTCTCCGAATAATTCTTCGGACCAAATTCAAAACGGCGGACTGGAAACAGTCCGCCGTTTTTTGCATTGAAAACCAACCTCGACACTGCGGCCACGCCTAAATAGCCTTCCGTCATTGTGCCACCAATCGAAAATCAAAACCCCATGAACACCATTCTAACCATTTACGCGGCGTATGTGTTGATCAGCGTCATCATGACCGTCTGGGTGGCTCGCACCCTGCACAAGAACGGCCGGATATTTTTAGTGGATGCTTTTGGCGGCAACACCGAAATGGCCGACTCCGTGAATCACCTGCTGGTCGTGGGGTTTTATCTGATCAACCTTGGCTTCATACTGCTATTTTTGAAATACGGCGAACACCCGCAGACCGTCGTAGATGGCGTGGAATACCTGGCTCAAAAACTTGGTATTGTGATGCTGGTGCTAGGCTTCATGCACTTCTTCAACATTTTCAATTTTAACAAAATGCGCCGCAAAGGGATTGCTAAAACTGCGATGACTGGCCTACCGCCGGTTATGCCGAAATAATGCCCACGGCTTAAATGGAGCTTTTGAGATTCCGGTGTCGGTAATGCAGGATGCTGAACAGCGGGTCGTCGCGCAACGTGGCCACCAGTTCAAACTTGTCCTCGAACGGCGGGAAGAATGCATCGCCACCTTCCACCTCGCGCTTCACCAGCGTCAGATACAGATCCGAACAGCGCGGTAATGCCTGCTCGTAAATCTGCGCGCCGCCGCAGATGAAGATGTCATTGGGGAACTCCCTCGGGTCGAGCTTGTCCAGCGTCTTAGTGATGAAAATTTCCGTCTCCACCTTTTCGCCGAGCTTAGAAAAGTGAAATTGATACGCGCGCTTCAAGTGCTGCCCGCCGCGCCATTCATGATACTGACCGAAAATCTGGGGATGCTTCTTGATTAGGCTCTGCGGATGCCGCGTGAGAATGAGGTTCTTACGGTTGGGTAACGGCTTGCCGATGCTCTCGAACGTCTTGCGCCCCATCACGACCATGTGGCCCATTGTCACCTGCTTGAACCACTTGAAATCCTCCGGCAGATGCCAAGGAATCTGGTTCCCTGCACCGATCACGCGGTTCAGCGACATCGCGGCGATTGCTTTGAAGTGTTTCATTTCGATCGGTGCGCGGGAAAAATTTCTCGCAGCACGTTAGCCAGTCTTTCGTATTGCGGTAAAGAATTATAAAGCTGGGCCGAGACGCGCAACCATCTTTTTGGTGGCGCGGGCCACGGAAAGACCGGCACCTCGATGCTGTGCTCACGCAACAGTTTTCCCCGCAACGGATTCAGTCCATTGGAAATCCCGGCGATGTCCGCCGCCGACATGTCCGGAAGCGGCACCGCCGCGAGCGTGCCGATCATGTCATCGGGACTTGGTGGCGGAATGTTCAGCGCTTCGCACAACACACCTCGCGCTGCGAGTGCGAGCGCACGGTTGCGTTGCATCACCGCCGGCCAGCCGCCGGGCAACAGTTCGCCGATGACGCGCAAGGACTCCGGAACACTCAGCCACGGCGAAAAATCGCCCGTGCCCATCCAACTGAACTCGAGCAAAAACCGCGAATGATCGCGAATCGAATTCGCGCCGTGACTGATGACGAGCGGACGAATCTGCGCCTGGCGGTCGCGCTGGACGTAGAGCAGCGCTGCGCCTTTCGGCGAGCAGAGCCACTTGTGGCAATTGCCCGTGTAATACGTCGCTCCAAGTTTTTTGAGATCCAGCGGAATCATCCCCGGCGCATGCGCGCCATCCACAAGTGTCTCAATGCCGCGCGCCGTGAGCGCAGGCACAATTTTTTCAAGCGGAAAGACCAGACCCGTCGAACTGGTCACATGATCCAGCATCACCAGCCGGGTGCGGCTCGTGACCCCCGCCAGCACGGCGTCCACGACCTGTTGCGATGACGCGAGCGGGAAAGGAATTTTTACCACCACCACGCGCGCACCGGCGCGGGCAGCCGCAAAATCCAGCGCACACCGGCTGGCGTTGTAACTGTGATTTGTGACGAGCAACTCATCGCCAGCCTTGAATTCCAGCGAGCGCAAAACAGTGTTGATGCCGGTGGTGGCGTTGGGCACGAAAACCAGATCATCCCGATCGGCGCCGACGAACTCCGCCAGCACGCGCCGCGCTTCGTCCCAGAGTGATTCCACGTCGTCCACCAGAAAACGCACCGGCTGACGCTCCATGCGGTCTTGCAGGGCGCGCTGAAATTTTAGCACCGGCAGCGGACAACTACCGAACGACCCGTGATTCAGAAATGTCACCGCCGGATCATGGGACCAGAAATCCTGCCCGCCGATGGGGCGGTTGAGAAGTTGAGGCGCAATCGTTTTCACACTGCGATTGGTGCCTTGATGGCCGGATGCGGGTCGTAGTTCACCAGTTCAAAATCCTCGAACTTGAAATCGTGGATGTTCTTCACCGCCGGATTGATTTTCATTTGCGGCAGCGGACGCGGCTCGCGCGAGAGTTGCATCTTCGCCTGCTCCAGATGATTCGCGTAGAGATGCAGGTCGCCGAAGGTGTGCACGAAATCGCCCGGCTTCAGGTCGCACACCTGCGCCACCATGCGCGTGAGCAACGCGTAGCTCGCGATGTTGAACGGCACGCCGAGAAACAAATCCGCGCTCCGCTGGTAAAGCTGGCAGCTCAACTCGCCTTCCTGCACGAAGAACTGAAACATCGTGTGGCACGGCGGCAACGCCACCTTGTCTTGCTCCCGCGGATTCCAGCCCGTAACGATGAGCCGCCGGCTGCCGGGATTGCGTTTGATCTCGTTGATCAACCAATCGATCTGATCCACGCCGTCCTTGACGTAGGTGCCGTCGGTCTGTTGCGTCGCGTCAAAATTACGCCACTGGTGACCATAAACCGGGCCAAGATCGCCGGCTTGACGACCGAAGCGGGCGCATTGTTCGGTGGTGGCCCACTCGTCCCAGATGGTCACGCCGCGCTCTTGCAGCCAGCGGACGTTCGTCTCGCCGCGCAGGAACCAGAGCAGTTCGTAGATGATGGACTTGAGGTGCAGCTTCTTTGTGGTGAGCGCGGGGAAACTGGTGCGCAGATCAAACCGCGCCTGCGCGCCGAAGACGGAATAGGTGCCCGTGCCCGTGCGGTCCGCCTTGAACTTCCCGTGGTCGAGGACATGCCGCAGCAAATTTTGATACTCAATCATTCGTGGAAAAATTTAACCACGAAAGACACGAAAGACACGAAAAGAAATCTTCTGACCGGTGAAGCGCGGCTTCAACGCGCGCCAAAGAAGCGGCGGCGAAATCCGCCAGACTTCGGGGCGGTGCTCGGGAAATGTCGCTCGTTGCCACCTTCACGGTTGCCGTTCACCTCGCGCGCGGGTGGAGGCGGACGCTGGCCACCGCTGGATTGCGGACGGGAACTGAATTGCGGGCGACCCGCTGGCGGACGCGAATCAAACTGCGGGCGACCGGCTTGCGGCGGACGCGGCTGGCCTTGCGGACGCTGGGAATGTTGTTGTCCGCGTTGTTCATTGCGCGGCGGACGCTGACCGCGTTGTTGCTGGCGCGGGTGGCGGCGTTCTTCGTCGGCGGGATTGTAGGCGGGCGCGCTGGCAGAATAATTAAACCCTTCCGCCTTTTTCCGCACAAGGCAGCGACCAATGAAACGTTCGAGGGCGCGGAGTTCGCCGTGGTCTTCGTTCGACACGAAGCTGATGGCGTCGCCGATGGCATTCGCGCGACCGGTGCGGCCAATGCGATGGATATAATCCTCGACGTGCATCGGAAAATCGTAGTTTACGACGTGCGAAATGCCGTCCACATCAATGCCGCGCGCAGCGATGTCCGTCGCCACCAGCACACGCACGATGCCGTCTTTAAAATCTTTCAGCGCGCGCAGGCGTTGGTTCTGCGAACGGTTGGAGTGAAGCGTGGCCGTCTTAATACCTTGCTGTTCCAATTGGCGCGCAAGCCGGTCGGCAGCGTGCTTCATGCGCGAGAAAACCAAAACCATGTCCATACCAGGTTCTTTCAAGAGATGGACGAGCAGCGCGGTCTTCAGATGCTTCGGCACTTCATACACGAGTTGCGTCACGGTCTCGGCAGGATTCGCACGCCGGCCAATCTGCACAATCTTGGGCGCTCGTTGAAACTCGTGGGTGAGTGATTCGATCTCTTTCGAGAGCGTGGCGGAAAACATCAGCGTCTGACGTTGCTTTGGAAGCTGGCGGACAATCTGGCGGATGGATGGAAGAAAACCCATGTCAAGCATCCGGTCAGCTTCGTCGAGCACCAGAAATTCAAGGCCGGAGAAATCACCATTGCGACGACCAAGCAAATCCAATAAACGTCCCGGACACGCGACAACGATGTCCGTCGCCGACCGAAGCGCGCGGATTTGCGGCTGTTCACCCACACCACCAAACACGGTGGCGATGGTGAGTGGAAGATGTTTGGCGTAAGCCCGGATGTTCTCCTCAATCTGCACGACGAGTTCGCGCGTGGGCGCGAGGATGAGCACGCGCGTGCGACGGTTCGGTCCAGCGGCAGCCTGTGCGGCGGCGAGCTTCGTGAGCATGGGCAATGTGAACGCGGCGGTCTTACCCGTGCCGGTCTGCGCGATGCCGATGAGGTCATGACCCGCAATAATCGGCGGGATGGCGGCGGTCTGGATGGGCGTGGGCTCGGTGTAACCGGCTTCGGTGACAGCCTGTAAAATTTTTGGCGCAAGGCCAAGCGAACTGAATGACATAAAGAATCAGCATAGCAGATGCGAAGCCGATAGCACGTTCAAAGAACGGCGTGAACAGCCATAGCCTCAGGCACGGCGCAACTCCAAATAAAAAAGCCGGGACGAATATTCGTCCCGGCTTCGTGAAATAATTTTGAATCCTACCAGCGGAAATGCGCGAAGGCTTTGTTCGCCTGCGCCATTTTGTGGACTTCGTCACGTTTGCGGATGGCGTTCCCCTGCCCTTGATAGGCTTCGAGAATTTCGGCAGCGAGCGCGGCTTTCATCGGCATGCCTTTTTTGGCATCCGCGAAATCCACAATCCAGCGGAGCGCGAGTGCGTTCTGGCGGTCGCTCGGAATTTCCAGCGGCACTTGATACGTTGCACCACCGACGCGGCGGGGCTTGGTTTCGATGCGCGGCTTGGCGTTGTCCACGGCGCGTTGCAAAATTTCGATCGGGTTGCTAGCCGGATTTTTTTCCGAGATGGAATCAAACGCACCATAAACGATGCGTTGGGCGGTGGCTTTTTTGCCGTCAATCATGACGGTGCTGACCAAACGGGAAACCAGAGTGCTCTGGTATTTTCCGTCTTTGGCGATAGTTCGGCGGGTGGCTTGGCGGCGACGTGACATGGTATTTTATTCCTTAAAAATTATTTGGCCGCGGCGGCTTTGACTTTGGGTTTCTTCACGCCGTATTTTGAACGGCTGACACGGCGTTTCTCCACGCCAGCGGCATCGAGTGTGCCACGGACAATGTGATAACGCACGCCGGGCAAATCTTTCACCTTGCCACCGCGGATGAGAACGATGCTGTGTTCCTGTAAATTGTGACCTTCGTCCGGAATGTAGGCGATCACTTCGTGGCCGTTCGTCAAACGAACTTTGGCTACTTTACGCATCGCGGAGTTAGGCTTCTTCGGCGTGCGCGTCATCACTTGGATGCAAACGCCACGGCGAAAGGGCGAGCCTTCCAAGGCAGGTGACTTGGACTTGTAGTTAACTTTGGTGCGGCCCTTGCGGACCAGTTGATTGATTGTCGGCATTTGCGTTAAAAAATTGACCGTCTTTCTGTTCGGGAGAAACGGAGTGCAGAAGCTAAAGAAACCTCTCCACCGTTGCAACCATATTTTCTAAATTATTGGGTTTGTTCTCAGTAAAAGTGAACGGACGCCGGGGTTTTGCCGGACGCCCGTGTTGAATTTCTTGGCGTCAGGCGAGGAGCGGGTTCTCCGCTTCTTCCATGACTTCCTCAATTTCCGGTTCTTCCGGCAGTTCGACGAGCGGCTTGAGCTGCACCTTGCGGTGGCGGTCAAAACCGGTGCCGGCGGGAATGATGTGACCCATGATGACGTTTTCCTTGAAGCCACGGAGGCTGTCAATCTTGGAACGCGTTGCCGCTTCCGTCAGCACGCGAGTCGTGTCTTGGAATGATGCGGCGCTCAAGAAGCTATCAGTTTCGAGCGAGGCCTTCGTGATACCGAGTAATACGGGCGCGGCTTCCGCAGGTTTGCCACCCTTCTTCTCGACGGCTTCGTTTTCGGCTTCGAATTCCAACTTGTCCACCTGTTCGCCCCAGAGGAACTGGGTGTCACCGGCTTCGGTGATGCGAATCTTGCGCAGCATTTGACGAACGATGATTTCAATGTGCTTGTCGTTAATCGTCACGCCTTGGAGACGATACACTTCCTGCACTTCGCCAACCAAATGTTCCTGCAGTTCTTGCGCGCCGCAGACTTCGAGAATCTCATGCGGATCCATCGGACCTTCGGTGAGCTGCTGACCTTTCTTGACGAGATCGCCCTTGAAGACGATGACGTGTTTGCCGATCGGAATGAGATGCTCCTCTTCCAGTTGCGTGACCGGGTCTTTGATAAGCACGCAGCGTTTGCCGCGAACACTCGCGCCGAAGTCAGCGATACCGTCAATCTTTGAGATTTCGGATGCGTCTTTCGGACGGCGGGCTTCAAACAATTCTGCAACGCGCGGGAGACCGCCCGTGATGTCGCGGGTCTTGGCCTGTTTGCGCGGGGTCTTGGCGATGAGCGTGCCGGGAACAATCTTGTCGGCTTCATTCACGACGACGTGTGCGCCGGAAGGAATCGGATAGTTCGCCACAACTTCGCCCTTTTCATCGGTCATAATGATCTGCGGGTGCAAGTCTTCCTTGTGGTCAATGACGACCATGGATTCTTCGCCGGTGGCTTGATCCACTTCCTGCTTCATAGTGACACCTTCGATGATGTCGTGGAACTTAACCTTACCGGCCTTCTCGGAAAGAATCGGGACGTTGTGCGGATCCCATTGAACGAACGTATCGTTCTTCTTGATCTTGCCGCCGTCTTTGATGGAGATGACTGCGCCGATGACGATGGTGTGAACCTCCAGTTCACGTCCGTCGTCGGAGAGAATCTGGATGGAACCATTTTTATTGAGAACGATGTTGTTGCCGTCTTCCAATTCAACAGAGCGCAGGTCGTTGTATTTGAGCGTGCCGTCGTGTTTGGCTTTGATCTGCGGCTGCTTGAATACACCCGCTGCCACACCACCGGTGTGGAACGTGCGCATCGTGAGCTGCGTGCCGGGTTCGCCGATGGATTGCGCGGCGATGATACCGACGGCTTCACCAAGCTTGACCAACGAGCCGGTCGCGAGGTTGCGGCCGTAGCAGCGCTGGCAGATGCCGTGCTTGCTTTCGCAAGTGAGCACCGAGCGACTG
>CAINDH010000118.1 GCA_903847285.1 uncultured Verrucomicrobia subdivision 3 bacterium
CGGACGAGATTTCCGCCGAACAACATCCGATTGCCGATCTTCGCCGCATCGAGACATTTCACAAAGGCGCCGCGCGTGAACGGCGCGGATTTTTTCACGAGCATCATGAAACCGAACCAGGAGCATTCCGTCTGATGCCCAGACTTGTCCCACGTGAATCCTTGCGGCGTCCAACTCGCGGCGTGGGTCGGGAGTTGGAATTGAATGAATTCTTCCAAGTCTGCCAGTCCCGCGCGAAGCTTGTTCCAGTTATCCATCCGCGCTTGAACAAATGCAGGCAGCTTCTTCAACTGCTGCCGACCAATGGCGGCCTGCGGGTCAAGCGGCTTCAAGTTGTAGCCGAGGTGCGAGTAAATATATTTGTGGTCATAGCCCTCGGGCAGTTCGCCCAGCTTCCAACCGAAACGCTTGTGACAGGTATCGTCCTTGCCACTGGCGCACCAGCAATCGCGACCCCAATCGCGGAAACTTTCGGCGAGCACCTTGAGTTTCATGTCGCGCACGACGTTCACTGCGCCGCCTTCGCCCATCGTCAGGTGATGCGGCGGATAAAAACTTTGCGTGGACAGATCGCCGAACGTGCCGGTGAATTTTTCATCGTAGCGGCAACCCAGCGCATCACAGTTGTCCTCGATCAGCCAGAGATTATGGCGCTGACAGAATTCCGTTGTGGCCGTGAGGTCGAAGGGATTGCCCAGCGTGTGCGCCATCATCACTGCCTTGGTTTTTCCCGGTGTGAACGCGGCTTCAAGCTGGTCGGGACGGGCATTCAACGTGGACGGGTCGTTGTCAATGAACACGGGCGCGCAGCCGTTCTGCAAAATCGGTGCCACGGTCGTCGGGAATCCAGCAGCGGCGGTGATGACCTCATCGCCGGGACGTAACTGGCGGTCGCCGAGTTTGGGACTGGTTAATGCAGACAGCGCGACGAGATTTGCGGAGGAGCCGGAGTTGACGAGAATGGATTTTTTGACGCCGAGAAACGCAGCGAGTTCGTTTTCAAACGCGTCGCCTTCCGGCCCGAGCGTGAGCCAGAAATCGAGCGTCGAAGAAACGGCGGCTTCCACTTCGTCCTCAGTGAAAACCCGGCCGGCGTAGGGCACAGTGGTCTGGCCGGGAACGAACGCAGGACGTTTGGCATCTTCGCCTGGACGGTTCGCACCGTGGGTGAGCGCGGAGAACTCACGCGTGAGGCGGAGGATTTCAGCTTTGATTTCTGAGGGTGATTTTGACATCGGAAAAAATTTCAGACTGCCCAGACGGTTTTCGCGGCGCGAGCGGCAGTTTCATATTCTTGAATCTGCTTCACGGTCAATGCTTCCGCGATTTTATCACCGCGCTCGTGGACGGCGCGATACCAGCCGACCGTTTCCGCGATGGCGGTCTCAAAATTCCAAGTCGGATGCCAGTGCAAAATCTTTTTCGCCTTGGCGGTCGAGAGCATGAGCAATTTGGCCTCGTGGAGATCGTGCGGATTACTTTTGTCGTCCCATCTGCCGGGCCAGTTTTTCAAGACTTCGCGGACAAGTTCGCCAACATTGCGGTTAGCTTCCTGCTCAGGACCAAAGTTGAATGCGGAAGAAATATCTTTCAATTCCGCGCCGACAAGTTTCGGCTGCGCCAGCGTCGCCGCGAGCCAGAGATAACCGCTCAAAGGTTCGAGCACATGCTGCCACGGACGTGTGGCGAAGGGATTGCGAACGGGAATCGTTTCGCCACGTTGCACCGCGCGAATGCAGTCAGGCACGATGCGGTCAAGCGCCCAGTCACCGCCGCCGATGACATTGCCGGCGCGAGCACTGGCGATGCGGACGGGAGTCTTACCAAAGAACGACCGGCGATAGGCACTGATGACGATTTCCGCCGCGCCTTTGCTGGAACTGTAAGGATCGTGGCCACCGAGGTGATCTTCTTCGACGTAAGCGTAATCCTGTTCGCGATTCTCGTAACACTTGTCGGTAGTAACCAGCACGGCGGCGCAAGGCTTTTCAAGCGAGCGCAACGCTTGCAACACATGCGCCGTGCCCATGACGTTGGTGGCGTAAGTTTCCAACGGTTGCTCGTAGGAAAGGCGCACCAGCGGCTGCGCGGCGAGGTGGAAGACAAAGTCGGGTTGAACGCGCGCGATGGATTTTTTTACAACGGCAAAATCCCGGACATCGCCGATCTCGTGCTCAATCTCCCGTTCAATCCCAAGCTGCGAAAAGATGGCGGGCTGTGTTTCCGGCGGCAGCGCGAAGCCATGGACACGCGCGCCAAGGCTTAGCAGCCAGCGCGTGAGCCAGGAACCCTTGAAGCCGGTGTGGCCGGAAAGCCAGACGGTCTTGCCTTGGAATGCATCGGCGAACATGGCGCGTTTATTTGAGCCACGGCGGATTGCCTGCCTCGACGAGCGCGGTCAATTGGTCTCGGTCGCGCTGGGTATCCATGCAGGCCCAGAATCCGGAATGTTTGTGGATGTTCAACTGACCGTCATGGGCGAGTCTGGCTAACGGCTCGCGTTCGAGCATGGATTTTTCATCCTCGGAAAGATATTTATCGAAATCGCGGTGGAAGAAAAAGAAGCCGCCACTGATCCAATGCCCTTCGATATCGGGTTTCTCGGCAAATTCCACCACGCGGTCACCGTCGGTTTTGATCTCGCCGAAGCGAGAGGGAGGATTGACGCCGAGGACGGTGCCGATTTTCTTCTGCGCGAGGTGATAGCGAAATTCCGCCGCGAGGTCGGCGTCCGTCACGCCATCACCGTAAGTCACGGCAAAATGTTCCGACGTGCCGAGATATTTGCGCACGGCTTGCGCGACGCGGCTGCCAGTGAAATTTTTCTCTCCGGTATAGGCAAGTGTGACTTCCCAATCGAGCTGCCGATGGTGTTCGTGGACGGTGACTTCATTGGTCTTGAGCCGGATGGTGCAGTCCGCGTTGTGCAAGTGGAAATCGCGGAAGTAATCTTTGACGACTTCCGCCTTGAATCCTAGGCACAGGACGAAACGCCGAAATCCAAATTGCGCATAGACCTGCATGACGTGCCAAAGGATGGGATGTTCGCCGATGGGAACCATCGGTTTGGGTCGGAATTCGGTCTCTTCCTTGAGCCGCGTGCCGAGGCCGCCGCAAAGGATGAAAACTGGAACGTCTGCCGTGTTCATGCGTTTATGCTGGTGAAACACACGCGGCAAAGAAAGCGCAAACTGCAATCCAGTTTTTCAGACCGGAAATCAACGTTGAAACTGACTGGAGATCGGCTGGGGCGTGCCGGACAGCCACGGCGGCGGCTTGGGTTTCCAACTTGGCACTACCACCGGCTGTTCGCGCGGCGTGACGATACCCGGCAACGGCGTCAGACCGATGGGCCGGCTCTGGCTGTTGAGAAATGGTTTGTAGGAAATTCCCACCGGATTCGGTTCCGCATCCGGCTGCGTCAGATTCTGATCCACCACCGGCTTCGGCACCGGAAAGTAACGACTGGTCGGCGAAGGCGTGGCGGCATCCGAGCTGGGATTCATCAACTGCCGGAAACGCTGCATTGAAGCTTCTTGCTCAAGTTTTTCCTTGGTCAGCTTTTTTTGCAGGAACGGGTCGTATAACGTCCCGCTGGCATCAGCTCCAGAACTGGCTTGCGCGCGTTTTTCCTGCTGACTCTCCAAAAATCGATTCAACTTTTGCGCCGGATCACCAAAATCACCAAAGCGTCGCCCGTTCTCGTCGCCGCGCGAAACGCTCCAAGACGAATTGGCACGATCAGTGCGCCAGCCGTTTGTAGGACCGGCTGCCAAGCGCGCCTGATTTTCCCGTTCCAAAAATCGTTCCAATTGCGAGGTCTTTTTCTCCCGGCCAAAGGCATCGCGCTCTGGTGGCTGAAGCAGCTTGGCGGTGGGCGTCACGCCAAAAATTTCTTCCGGCGTCAAAAGCATCCAGTTCTGGCGGTCTTTCTGCAACTGCCGCAGACGTTCCTGTTCGTCAGAATTCACTGGAGGCGGAGGCATCTGCATCGGCGGCTGGCGATTGGGAAAAGCCGTCACCGGTGCCAGCAACGACGGCGGCAAGATGAGGGTTTCAGAACTTTTCGGAATCAGCGAGGGCGTCTCCACCGTTGAAGCGTCCGCCTTGGGTGCGGAGAAAATAATCTGCTGACCGGGTTGATCGCCAGCGACCGTGCCAGTTTCCTGCGCTAACAATCCGCGGCCACCGATTACAGCGACGAGCAGCAGCAGGTTCAATTTGGCGGCGGAATAATTCACTTTCAGGATAACACGCTAGAACAATGGACACCGCCCGTCAAAAATGAATTCAATAAATTCCGCGCCGGAGGAATGATTTCCTGCACTTGGAGCCGAATCAGCCGAAACTCAAGGCTGGCTGGTGATCTGCTGCCAGCTGATTCCCTGCGTTCCCGCATAAATCGCGAACGCCTTCTCGTTCTGGATCAGAACCGCGCGCACCACGCTCGAATCATCTGCCCGGCCCAATTCCAGCAGGCTTTCCGGAATGATGCCCATCTTCTTGTGCGCATAAATCAGCGCGAATAATGCCTGAGCGATGGCGGCGTAAGGTAGTTCTTTGTAAGCGCCTTCCACTGCGTCTTCGACCGCATCAGCCAAAAATTCGAGCTGATCCACCAGATGCGGGAACTTGGGCGCATTGATCTGAGTGAACTCCAGTTTCCACTGAGGCAGATGATGCAGGATTTTTTCTGCCATCGCCGGCGTGATGCCAGCAGAGCCGTTGTTGACGAATTTAGCGATTTCGGACATGGCGGCAATCTAGTGAAAGCCACGCCGATGAAAAGGGAAAACTGTCAGACAATTCCCGCGCGCTGCATCGCTTTGGCGTAATCGAATTCCGGCTTGCGTGCTTTGCGACTGCGGAGGGCGTTAGCAGAATCGTCGTTGGGAAATGATTCCGTCGCGACATCCCAGGTTAGCTTGCGCTTGAGTTTCATGCTGATCCACGCGGCAGCGCAGGCTTCTAGGCTGCGGGCGGATTGTTGGATGGGGGCGATGGGTTGCCGGTTGGCGACGATACTTTCCAGCCAGTTCCCATGATGTGTCTTGCTTGACTGCCAGCGGACAGCGTCGTTGCCGAGAGGGGAGAGAATTGTTTTATCGCTCGCACGCAAGGGCAGTTGGCCATTGCTGTCGTCGGCGCGCGTGCAGAACACCCAACCGTCATCACCCTCGAACCGGATGCCGGTGGAAAATTTGTCGTCGAGAATCACCCGCACATTTTTCGGATAAACCATCTCGACGTGATACGCGCCATGCGCAGTGACTAAATCGTGTTTAAAAAATTTCGCGCGCGATTCCACCGTCAGCGGCCCGCCGAGTTCCTGCGCCATCGCCCATTGCGCTATATCCACATGATGCGCGCCCCAGTTCGTGATCATGCCGAGGCCAAAATCTTCCGTGGTGATCCAGCCGGGTCGGCCATTCAAATCATCCTGCGGATGCACGCGGCCTTCCATGTAATCCTGCTCCGGCGCGGCAGCGAGCCAGTGTTCGTAATCGAGATTTTCTGGCACAGCCATGGGAACAGGTTTGTGTCCGCTGGCATTGTCGAGACCGAGGCCGATCTTGATCGTCCGCAATTGGCCGATGCGTCCATTGCGGACGGCTTCACTGGCTTTGCGGAAACTTCCCCACGGCTTTTCGGAACGCTGCTGCGAGCCGGTCTGCAAAATGATTTTCTTCGCCTCCACCGTTTTCCGGAGCGCGATGGCCTCGGCGATGGAATAGGTCACCGGCTTCTGGACGTAGATGTGTTTGCCCGCAATCGCCGCCTCAATGGCTACGAGCGCGTGCGAATGATCCGGCACGCTGATGATGACCGCGTCGATATCCGGCGATGCCAGCACGTCGTGATAATCGTGGAAGGTTTTTACACTCACGCCGGCCTCGCCCTGATTCGCGTAATAATCCTCCGCCATTTGCTTGCCAGCGGCGAGGCGCTTGGAGTCCAAGTCGCACACCGCGACGATGCGAGCGAGCGGCTCGCTCAAAGTATTTCCCATGTCGCTGCGGCCCATGCGCCCGCAGCCGATTTGCGCGACGTGGATTTTTTTGCTCGGCGCGTCCGCCCCGAAGAGCCGCGAAGGAACGATGCTGGGCAAAACCAAAAGCCCAAAGCTGCCGCGGACGGCGGATTGCAGAAAGCTTCGGCGTGTCTGTGGCTTCACTGGATTCAGCCCGCCGTGTTACAAATTGTAATACTGCTCCCAACCCTTGCGCGGCGGCACACCGTTCAGCAATCCGTTGGCAACCTTGTGATTCGTGATCTGCTTTGTCTCACGGTCAAACGTCAGTTTGGCATTCACGCGTTGCGCGATGATGCCGATAGCCATCGCTTGGCACAACGGCCCAGCCACGGCGAACGACGACCGGCATTTCTCCTCGCCCTTGACCGTCTTCAGGAAATTCACCCAATGATTCGACGGACTCTTCGGCACGTGCGGCAGCTTTGATTCCATTTCTTTCGCCTTCGCTTCGGGAATGATCTTCAACGTCGTCGCGTGCGAACCGCCTTTGAACGTCAGGCCTTCGCCGTAAATGATTTTGCCCGGCGGACGTTTCTTGGTGTCCGGCACGGCCGCGCCTTTGCTCGGCGGCGGTATGTCCCGATCCACTACGGATTCACCCATGTTGTCGGGCAACGGCGGCAAATTGTTCTGGCCGTCATACCAAGTGAGTTCCACCGGCGGCATCATGCCGCGCGCGGGAAAACGGAACGCGAGCGTCGAAGCTTGCGGAAAAACAAATTGGTTGTAGCCCGTCAGCGTCGGCTCAACTTCCGTAGGCAAACCGAGGTGCAAAAATTCGTGCGCGGTGTCGAAGATGTGCGCGCCCCA
>CAINDH010000119.1 GCA_903847285.1 uncultured Verrucomicrobia subdivision 3 bacterium
ACGGCAAGTTCGCCATCAAGAATGTCCCGCCCGGCAAATACACCTTGGAGGCCACGCACCGCAAACTCGGCACGCAGACCGCCGAAATTGAAGTGAAAGACGACGGAGCCGTGCAGGGCTTCACGTTTGAAAAGAAATAGGATTTCGCCAGCCCTAAACCGCTGCGCGAAAAAATCCGCAGCGGTTTTCCATTTGCAACATGAATATTAAATACCAACCGGCGCTGTTTTGGTTCGCCGTCCTCAATGCCGTCACCACGTTTTTGCTCATCGGCCTCGGCGGGCTGGTCACCAGCCACGAAGCCGGCATGTCCGTGCCCGACTGGCCGACAACTTACGGCTACAACATGTTTGTCTTCCCGCTGGACAAATGGGTCGGCGGCATTTTCTACGAACACTCGCACCGCCTGCTCGCCTCCGCCGTCGGCCTGCTCACGACGATTCTTGCGGTTTGGCTCTGGCTGAAAGATTCACGCAAATGGATTCAATGGCTCGGCATCACAGCTTTCCTGCTCGTCATAGTGCAGGGAATTCTCGGTGGCCTGCGCGTGCGCTGGATGCTGGACTGGCTCGGCGTCCCGCATGGTGCAGTCGCCCAGGCATTTCTGGTGCTCTGCTGCGCCATCGCGCTGTTCACCAGCCGCTGGTGGCAGAAATCGGAAACGGAAAAACAAATCTCCGTTCCACGCGGACTGCGCAGCCATGTGCTTTTTGTCACACTTTTGATTTTCGTGCAACTGCTCATCGCCGCGACCATGCGCCACCAGCACGCCGGTCTGGCCATCAATGATTTCCCGCTCGCGCACGGAAAACTCTGGCCCGCCACGACCCCGGAAGCGATTGCCGATTACAACGCTCATCGGCCCGTCGGCACGATCGGCAATCCCATCACGGCGTTTCAAGTATCCTTGCAAATGGTTCACCGCCTCGTGGCCTATGCCATCTTTCTTGGCATTGTGGCGGCGGCGATGCTTACGCGGAAGAAACTCGGTGGCGACGACGCGCTGGCGAAATTCGCCTGGTTCTGGTTTGGGTTGCTGACGCTGCAAATTGGCTTGGGCGCGTGGACCGTATGGTCAAACAAGGCGGCGGATATAACCACCTTGCACGTCATGGTGGGAGCGTCGGCGCTGCTCGTCGGCGCGCTCTGGTGGCTGATAGCTGTCCGTCGTTCTTCATTAGCGAACAGTGACATAACAATTGGCTGAAAAACGGAAATGAAAGTGTCAGCGGAAACTCTCAATGCAACTTCGGTTGCAGATAAAAGTTGGCCGGCGGTTTTCGCCGACTTGGTGAAGGCCCGCCTAACCGCATTGGTGCTGTTGACCACGTTCGTGGGGTTTTATCTGGGCGAACTCGGTTCCGTGGATTTTCTCCAGATGTTCCACGCCTTGTTCGGCACGGCGCTCGTCGCGGGTGGAGCAGCCGCGTTGAACCAATTGTTGAAGCGCGAATACGATGCAAAAATGCGGCGCACCGCCAACCGACCGCTGCCATCAGGACGATTGCAGCCCGTGACGGTAGCTGTTTTCGGCGGGGCGTGTTCCGTCGCCGGTTTGATCTATCTCGCCACGCTGGTCAATCTACTCACCAGCGTCGTTGGCGCGGTGACTTCCATCAGCTATTTGTTTATTTACACACCGCTCAAGCGCGTGACTTGGGTGAACACTTTGATTGGCGCGATTCCCGGCGCGTTGCCGCCGCTCATGGGCTGGACGGCGGCGCGCAATGAATTGAGCGGCGAAGGTTGGGCGCTGTTTGCGATTCTCGCATTCTG
>CAINDH010000120.1 GCA_903847285.1 uncultured Verrucomicrobia subdivision 3 bacterium
CGGCATATTTCGGGATGAGCGCGTCGCGCTGGTGCATGACTTCGCGGTCCATCGTGAGCGATTCCATCTGGCGATGCGCGAACAGCAGGATCGCGCCACCGGGGGTTTCATAAACGCCGCGCGATTTCATGCCGACGAAGCGGTTCTCCACCATGTCCACGCGCCCGACGCCGTGTTTGCCACCAATCTTGTTGAGCGTCTTCATCACGCCGAGCGGATTCAGCTTCTTGCCATTCACCGCAACGCAATCGCCTTTGACGAAATCGAGTTCGACGAACTCGGGTTTGTTCGGCGCGTCTTCGGGCAGCACGGAAAGCGTGGTGAAATAGCTGCGGTTCTTCAAATCGTAGGAATCAAACCACGGATCTTCGAGAATGCCGGCCTCGTAGGAGATGTGCAGGAGGTTGCGATCCATCGAATACGGTTTTTTGGCGCTAGCCTGCACGGGAATCTTGTGCTTGGCGCAGTAATCAATCATCTCCTGCCGACCGGGAAATTCCGCGCGATAACGTTCGTCGCGCCACGGAGCGATGACTTGCAAATCCGGCGCGAGCGCGGCGGCGGTGAGCTCGAAGCGAACCTGGTCGTTGCCTTTGCCGGTCGCACCGTGCGCGATGGCGTCGGCTTTTTCCTTCTTCGCAATCTCGACCATGCGTTTGGCGATGAGCGGACGCGCGATGCTGGTGCCGAGGAAATATTGACCCTCGTAAATCGCCCCGGCGCGCAGCATCGGATAGATGAAGTCGCGGGCGAATTCTTCCTGCAAATTATCAATGTAGATTTTCGACGCGCCGGTCTTGATGGCTTTGGCTTCGAGCCCGTCAAGTTCCTCCTCCTGCCCGATGTCGGCGCAGAAGCCGATCATCTCGGCGTTATATTTTTCTTTGATCCAGGACATGAGCACCGAGGTGTCGAGTCCGCCAGAGTAAGCGAGAACAATTTTCATGTGGCGCATATTAAACTGCGAAGCGCCACGAAACGCAAAATGGAAATTGTTTAACCGCTAATCCGCGCGGATATTACATTGACAGGTGGCGTTTCTATTTTAGGCTTCATGAATTCGGATTATGAAGATTCTTAACAAGGTTCTAGCAATAGCGTTTTCTTGCCGTCGATCATTTTGGTTGCTTTTGATTTTGTCGCAATGGCTGACCATTTCCGGCGCATTCGGCCAAACCATCTCGCAGTCAGCCGTGACCCGATCGGGTTATTACGAATTGCAGGTTGGGCAAACCCACAACCAAGGTTTTGATACCAACGGCTTTTACTCTTTTCAAGATTCTCAATCCTTGGGTAATTCGTCGAACGGCAGACTTTATCAAAAATATGATGAGTCACCCTCATGCACTTATGCGAGCGGCCATGGCTTTTATCTGCATGACACAACGGTAATGGTCACTTCAAGTAATCTATTGGCCAGTGGATCCATGGCGATGCGCCAAACTCTCGCGGCTGGCGGGATCCACAACGAAAGTGGTTCCTGGATTTACAGTGGAAGCGCCGAGGGCGGTGCCTCTAGCTTGTTTGACTGCCTTGTGGCCGTGGGCGAACCCACTCCTTTCACTTTGACCGTAACAACCTCGCCTGGCGCTGAACGTCCAGATATTTGGGGTCATGCCGCATGTGTCACGTTTATCAGCGACGATAACACCACCGAGGTCCGTTTTGGCAACTTCAATGAACACGGCACCGGTCATACCATCGTGTATGGCCAGAATTCTGGAAATCTTAGCGGCACGCTCGTCCCCAATCACAATTACTATTTGCATGTTTTTGTGGCGGATGACTCCATGCAGTTGAACCCAACGCTCGACAATCTTCATCCGACTTACAACAGCAGTCGTTCCGCCAAATTTACTCTACAAGTTGGTCCGCCAACCCAGCTCCCGCCCATCGGCCCGCTGACTTATGTGACCGCCGCTCCGCCCCGTTCCAACAACCCCTGGCAGTTTAGCGTCGTCAACACGAACGTCACTTTCGCAGCCGACACCACGATCACATTGCAAACCACCGCAACGCCAGGCAACGCCGCGAGTTGGGAATCGCTGGCCGACATGGTTGACGGCAGTAGCAACGTGTGGACAGCGCAATTGACCTCGGTGCCGGCTGGCGATCGTTATTTCCGCGCCATACTGTCGGTTCCCGGTTGTGTGTCCAGTGCCACCGCCGTCGTCGGTCCCGTGAACATCCAGCAGGCGCTTCCACCTGACCGGGCTCAACATTCTGGACCACTGATTTGTTAGTCCGAGCATTGGTTTGAGTTTAGGTTTTCGTTGTTTCTTTGTCCATTCCCCGTGGTGGGTGGGCGCAGCCCGACCGGAGCTGGGAATGGACAGCTCCGCGCCGCAAACATCGCTGGACTCTCATAGCCCAGCCGACTGTGCGGTC
>CAINDH010000121.1 GCA_903847285.1 uncultured Verrucomicrobia subdivision 3 bacterium
CTGGAAAGACTGGGATGCGGCGCTGACTATGTGAAGATCCAAGAATCAGAACAAATCTGTCGATGCAACTTCGTAACCAGGAAATAAATAATCCTTCTTGACGCCCGTCGCCGTTCTAAGAAAGATACTCCCCGCACTCCATGTGTAAACAGGGATCGTTTAGAAGTCTCATTGAAAGCATGCGCGTGAAAGCAAAGCACCCTGACCGGCGAAATTTAGCATCCCAAACTGATCATCCAAATCGCCACGGCCAATTGGCCTTACCCCTATGAAACGTGACATGGAACTGATTCGGCAGATACTTCACAGCGCCGAGGCACTTGAGTTTATAGATAGTGAGCCTTATGAGCGATATTGGGGGAAAACGCATAGTGAGGTTTACCAGATTGCTCTTATGAAAGATGCAGGATTGGTAGATGCAGATATAAAAACTACCGCAGGCATTCCTTCCGAAGCGACGATTATCAGGCTTACTTGGGCTGGTCACGACTTTTTGGATTCGTCCCGCGATAGCAAGATTTGGAATCTGGCTGTTGAAAATATAATTAAGCCGGGTGCGTCCTGGTCGTTCTCGATTCTAGTTGAGTGGTTGAAGCAGGAAGCACGCAAACGTTTGCTTGGGTGTCCGATTACAAGTTGCGAAAGCATTACACACGATACTGTATGAGAATAATAGCCGTTCTGTATTTTTCATCACTTGTAAGCATCATTCTACTTTCTGGATGCGCGTCTGCACCACAAACTGGCTGCTCTCCCAAAATGGCATGGTATAAACCAGGAACAAGTGCGGAAGAACGAAGGCGTGATTTGGCCGAATGCCAATATGCATCATTGGTAAATGGAAGAAGTTATTCACCAATTCCTGCGAATGATGCTGGGGCAGCGATTGCCTTAGGTGTCCTTGCTTCTTCGGCGGAAAACTCCCGGCAAAATCAAATAGTCCAAACGTGCATGACAGCGAAGGGCTATTCCCTGATAAATACAAATTCACCTTTGTTGAAAATTGTGCCCATTGCAAGCATGACAGCAGAGCAGAATAAGGATGCGATTGAAAAAAAATTCACGGCCAAAGCAGAAAGTGGGGATGCCGATGCCCAATACCAACTTGGATGTTGTTATTACACTGGTGATTTCGGTTTTACGAAGGATTTAACACAGGCTATAAAATGGTATCAGAAAGCAGCCGACCAGAATTATCCCAATATGCAATTTCCTTTGGCTTCTGCCTATACCCAGCGAGGTATTCTGGATCAGAGGAACGGCAACTCTGACGGAGCAATAGCTGATTTCAATAAAGCCATTGAAATTAAACCAGATCTTACTGAAGTTTATTGTGCTCGCGGTTTCGTGAAGCAATGTAAAGGCGATTTCGATGGGGCATTAATCGATTACAATAAAGTTATTGAGATGAATCCAAGACTGGCGATTGCGTATTTCACCAGAGGGTTCCTCAATTACGATTTACATAAATTCATGGATGCTTTGTCTGATTTTTACAAGGCGCGAGAATTGGGTTTAGAGGCCAAATGCCAAGACTATTCCCTTTACTACACTTGGTTGATTCGTGTGCGGTTGGGCGAACAAGACTCTGCTAACAAAGAATTACAATCATATCTGGATAACCGTAAAACCGGAACCTCCAATGAGTGGCCGCCAAAAATCGCCCGCTTACTAGTGGCACAAATAACCGAATCGGACTTTTTCAAGGCGGCTGAAAATCCGGACCTGCAAACAAGCAAGAAGCAATATTGTGAGGCATATTTTTATGCGGGGTCAAAACGGCTTATTGAAGGAGACAAAATAACCGCCAAAGAATACTTCGAGAAATCTCTCGCGACGGGATGTAAAGAAATGACCGAATACAATAGCGCATCAGCAGAGTTAAAGTCATTGGAAACATCAAAATAGACTGATAGGAAATTGCTTTTCTTGCGGGCTTATTTATTTGACTGCGTGCGGGTGAATGAAATTACAACTTTTCTGGCGCGGGCGCGTCGGTGGGTGTATGGTTTTCTGCACACCGGCATGGACAGTTGCGGGGGCTGGTGGATGCGGCGAAGTCGGCGAAAAATCAGGAAATGCCAAAAAAAAACTCCTGACAATTCCTGACCAGAAAAATTCGTTTTGATGCGTGTTAGTGCGTAAGTGGAAAAATGCGACATGAAAAATCGTCAATGTTTACGGATCGAATAGCAAGGACACGCAAAACGGCAAAGGCTTCGATTCCCTTCACCCGCTCCAAGCCTCCAATCTTCCATGCCGCTGATTTTTCCGCCGGAACAAACGTTTTAAAAACTTTTCGTGCGTTCACGCGTGGTTTCAAATATGAATATTGAAACCAATTCCCATGAAACTGCGTCCTACCAACTCAACTATGACCTCGCACATTTTTCGTCGCTCCGCCTTCGTCGCCATTTCAGTTGGCATTTTTTCGATTAGCGTCTTCGCCCAGGACGGCTGGGTGAATCTGTTTAACGGCACAAACCTCAATGGCTGGGAGCGGCATAGCGGCGCGGCAAAATACTTCGTTGAAGACGGCATGATTGTCGGCGAGTCGGTGACGAACACTGGTAATAGCTTTCTCTGCCCGGTCAAATCTTACGGCGATTTCGAGTTGGAGTTGGATTACAACGTGAATGCAGGCTTGAACTCTGGTGTGCAATTTCGCAGTGATCTATTTCCGGCCGCGCACGACATAAATGTTGACGGCAAAACCATTCATCTCCCGGCGGATCGTTTGCACGGCTATCAGTGCGAGATTGATATGGACACAAACCGCAACCGGATGTGGACGGCGGGCATCTACGACGAGATGCGGCGCGACTGGTTGTTCCCGGGAAAAATCGCCGGCCTCGCCACGAACTTCACTTTGCAAGGTCGCACCGTCAGCAAGCCGGGCGAATGGAATCATCTCCGCATCCTCTGCGTCGGCACGTCTATCAAGACGTGGCTCAATGGCGAACCGCGCGCTGATTTTTGCGATGCGATGACCTTCAGCGGGCGCATCGGTTTGCAAGTTCACGGAATCAGCCGGGACGCGAGCAAGATTGGCCTGCACGTAAAATTCCGCAACATCCGGCTGCGTGAAATCATTGCTGGAAACAATACGTTATCCGCTGACGAACAGCGGGCGGGTTGGAAGTTATTGTGGGATGGAAAAACTTCCGACGGCTGGCGCAGTGCAAAGTCGCAAAATTTTCCGACGCACGGCTGGACGATGCGCGATGGTGTGCTGACGGTTCACGACAATAAGGGAGAAGAATCTGCGGGTGGCGGCGATATCATCACGCGCCAGCGTTACACCGATTTTGAACTCATGGCGGATTTTAAAATCACGCCCGGCGCGAACAGCGGTATCAAAATTTTTGTCCAGCCGGCAATTTCGCCGATTGATAAAAAGACCGGCGAGAAAACTGCCGTCGGCTCGGCTATAGGCTGCGAGTTTCAAATCCTCGACGACGCGCTCCATCCTGACGCCAAGCTCGGCAAGGACGGCGATCGCACCATCGGCTCTCTCTACGACCTGATGCCCGCGCCCAAGGACAAAAAAGTTTTGCCGGTGGGCGAGTGGAATCACGCGCGGATTTTATCGCGCGGTAAACACGTGGAGTTCTGGCTGAACGATCATAAGACTTTGGAATTCGAGCGCGGTTCGGAAGCGTTTCGCGCGCTCGTGGCCGAGAGTAAATACAAAAACATTCCCGACTTCGGCGAATGGGCGGATGGCCACATTCTATTGCAGGAACATGGCAATGAAGTTTCCTATCGCAACGTCAAGATTCGTGTGTTGTCGGCAAAATAAATTCAACCCTGACTATTTTACAAAATGAAATCCAAAGTTCGTCTAGGCCAAAACCAATTGGCTCGCCGGTCATTTCTCAAACGCGTCCTCGCGGCCGGTGTCGCCGCTCCATTCGCGCCGCAGTTAATCTTTGCCCAAGCGGGCAAGGCTTCGCCGAATGAGCGCGTGAACGTCGCAGTCATCGGCATCGGCAATCGTCCCGCGGAGGTCATTGCCGCTTTCGACAAGACCGGCCTCGCGAACTTCGTTGCGTTCTGCGACGTGGATATGGGCGCCGCGCACACGCTTAAGACCTTGGAGAAGTTTCCGAAAGTGCCGCGTTTTCAGAACGCGGAAAAAATGTTCGACCAGCTGGGGAAGAAAATTGATGCGGTTCTAGTCGGCACGCCGGACTTCGCGCATTTCCCAAACGTGATGCTTGCGCTGATGCACGGCAAGCATGTCTATGTCGAAAAGCCGATGGCGCACACTTTCCGTGAAGTTGAGCTGATGATGGCAGCGGAAAAGAAATTCAACCTCGCTTGCCAGATGGGCAATCAAGGTCACTCCGAGGCGAACTATTTTCAGTTCAAAGCCTGGACGGACGCGGGCATCATCAAGAACGTAACGAAAATCACGGCGTTCATGAACGGCAAGCGCCGCTGGCATGGCCTGAAGGTGGACGGCTATCTCCCCAAGCAGCAAATCCCCGCGACACTCGATTGGGATCGCTGGCTCGCAACCGCGCCAACACACGAATATAACACCGGCTACATCAACGGTGAGTGGCGCTCGTGGTTTGAGTTCGGCAACGGTGCTCTCGGTGATTGGGGCGCGCACATCTTCGACACCTGTCACGAATTTTTGGAACTCGGCCTCCCCACGGAAGTCAACGCCGTGAAGCTCGACGGCTATAGCCCGTTGATCTTCCCGCAGGCTTCCACGCTGGCCTTCAAGTTCGCCGCGCGCGGCACGAAACCGCCGGTGGAAATGACTTGGTATGACGGGCAGGAAAATTTGCCGCCCTTGCCGGATAATTTTGGAGAGGCCCCGCTCGATCCAAACATCCCGCCGCCGTCCAATGCGGCCACTGTGTCAGACGCGAAGAAAAAGCCGATTGGCAAAGTGATTTACGGCGAGGGTCTAACGTTCAAAGGCGGTAGCCATGGTGCGATTTTGAAAACGATTCCGGAAAACGCGGAAAAGGACTTAAAACTCCCGGTGGTGCCGAAGAGCCCCTCCAATCATTTTAAAAACTTTCTGCTGGCGGCCAAGGGGCAGGAGAAATGCCGCTCGTCATTCGCGATCGCTGGCCCGTTGTGCCAGACGATGGCATTGGGAATCATCGCCCAGCGCGTCAACGCTAAACTGGAATTTGACGCGCTGAAAAAACAAATCACAAACCACGAAGTTGCCAACGGCTTGCTTGTCGGGCCGCCGCCGCGCAAGGGCTGGGAACAGTTTTACAAAGTGTAGCCCCGGCTTTGACCGCTGAGTGTGTTAAGCCGCGGCTATCACTTTGTCGCATGGCCAATTTCAGTCGCGCGAAAGATTCCGCCGCCGGACGCTGCGCCCAGCGTCCGGCTCGTGTTTAAAAATGCTTCCTAGTTCAAACCCGTTGGCATTTGGGCATCTAGATTAACCAGCGCGCTTACGTCGAGAATCAACCCCACGCGTCCGTCGCCGAGAATCGCTGCGCCGGCAAGCATCCGGTTTTTATGCACCATCATGTCGTTGAGATTTTTGATGACGACTTCCTGTTTGTGCAACAGCGCGTCCACGAGGATACAGCGCACATTCGCGCCGGATTCAACCACCACGGCGATACCGTTGGTGATTTCACTGGCGGGCTGGCCAAAAGTTTCGCCCAGCCGCAGTAGCGGGATGAGCCTCCCGCGCACGTTCACGACCTCGGCGCGGTTTTGGATGCGTGACACCATGCTGGCTACTGGGCGGAACGATTCGCGCACCGAGAGCGTGGGGATGATGTAGCGCTCCTCGCCCACTTTCACGATGAAGCCGTCAATGATGGCGAGCGTTAGCGGCAGGCTGATTTTAAACTTTGTGCCCTGGCCGAGTTTGGATTCAATCTCTACGCGTCCACGCAGGCGCTCGATGTTGCGGCGCACCACGTCGAGCCCCACGCCGCGTCCGGAAAGGTCGGTGACTTTTTCCGCCGTGGAAAAACCGGCGGCGAAAATGAATTTGAAAACATCCTCGTCTGCCAGCACGTCGTCGGGTGTGGCCAGTCCGCGCTCGATGGCTTTCTTCAAAATCCGTTCGCGGCTCAAGCCCGAGCCGTCGTCCTCCACTTCCACGACGATGTTGCCACCTTGGTGATAAGCGCGCAGATGCAGCGTGCCCATTTCCGGTTTACCGGCAGCGGCGCGTTTCTCCGGTGTTTCGAGTCCGTGATCCATGGAATTACGGATCATGTGGAGCAGGGGATCGTTCAGCTCATCTACCACGCCGCGATCCAGCTCGGTATCTTCGCCGCTGGTAATGAATTGAACTTTTTTGTTTTGCTTCACGCCCAGGTCGCGCACAACGCGCGACATTTTTTGGAACACGCCGCGAATGGGGATCATGCGCAGCGACATGCTCACGCGCTGGAGTTCGCGGGTGATGCGATTGAGCTGCGCCACGTCGCGCGTGAACTGCGGTGCAAGTCCGGTCAAATTCGCGAAATGCTGGCTGACCAGCGATTGCGCGATGACCATTTCGCCGACGAGGTCAAGCAAGCCGTCAAGCTTGCCGGTGTCCACTTTGACCACGGTGGATTGCTGGTTGGTCGAGGCTGGATCGCCGTTGCTTTCCGCAACTGGCGTAGGCTGTTGGGCGGTGGCGGCAGTTTCCAGTTTAGAAATTTCTTTCGCCGGCGCAGCAACTGGGTGCCGGCCATCAATCACATCCTGCGCCTCGCATTTCAACTGCGCGGTGGCAATGACAATGGGTTGCAGCGGAGTGGTTCCGGAAAGTTGTCCATCAATCACGTCCACAAATTGTTTTAGCACATCTCGCCCGCGCAAAATCAGGCCAATGACCGCACCATCAATTACGAGCTTGCCTTGGCGTGCCTGATCCAGCAGGGACTCGAGGACGTGTGCGAGGCGGTTGATGGGGATGAGATTCAGAAAACCTGCGCCGCCTTTGAAGGTGTGGAACGCCCGGAAGACTGTGTTGAGCGTTTCGGAATTCTGCGGTTCGTTTTCAAGCACCAGCACGCCGTGTTCGATGTTGTCCAGATGTTCGCGCGACTCGTTGATGAATTCGCGGAGTAATTCTGCGTCGTCTGCAAGGTTAAGTTCGAGTGGCGGGGCTTCGGCGAGAATTTCCGCGTGCGGCGAAGCCTCGGCTTTTGCCGACGCGGCAGCTGCGGGCGCGGCAGGCGGCGCTACCAGAGGGAAACCATTAACCTCCGTCGCTTGCGCCTGCACGCGCGGCAGCAAATCATTTAACCAGGAAATATCTTCCGCCGAAAACGGATTGCCGGATTCGACGATAAGCACCAGTTTCTCCCACGCCTCGCCGCACATTTTTTCCAGTGCCGGCCGGCCGGTTTTGGATGCCTCATCGCGCAAATTGCCAATGAGGTCGAGGATGGGAAATTGCCCCGCTGAGTCATTGGCGCGCGCGCCGACAACTTCCGACTGGAACTGGTTGGTGAGTTTCGCGCGAACAGACCCAAGGCATCTCCCAGATCAACGCCGCCGTGGGCCAGATGGATCAAGTCACGCAAAATAGCGCAGCTAGTGCGGAGGAAAGTGCCGCCGCTGCCGAGCAGTTAAACGCGCAGGCTATCACCATGAAACACACGGTCACAACGCTCGTGGAGTTGGTGGGCATGGCTGCTGGCAGTGCTACCTCGGTTCGCCCATCGCGCGCTTCAAGCGGCGCGTCCGTAAAAAAGTTTTCCGCCCCTGTCCATCATAACGCCAATGGGCACCAGGCCTCATCCAACGGCCACGCGAGTGGTAAGTCCACCGTTGCACGTGACGAGATTCCGCTGGAAGCAGCCTTCCGGGATTTTTAGTCGTCCAAAATAATTTTCTCCGGATTGTTTAAGCAAAGGTAAATCTTGCCGATGAGCACAAAAACAAATTGAAAATTCTGATCTCATGAAAAAATTCACCGCTATCACCGCTATCCTGCCACTAGTCGCTTTACTGACCGCCGGCCGCGCCAACGCCTACGAACTGAATCTGGGCACGAACCTGCCGCCGGTTGATTTCCACGGCTTCGCCAGCCAGGGGCTGTTGTATTCCAGCAGCTACAACTATCTGGGCGACACGAAAGATTCGACCGGGAAATTTTTCGAAGCCGGCGTGAACGCCTCGTTCAATCCGTTCAAGCGCACGCGCATCGCCGCCCAAGGCTTCATGTTCAACGTGGGCGATAATGTGGGGCAATACCATCCGTTCCTCGATTACGCGCTGATTGAATATACGCTAAATGATTACATCGGTATCCGCGGCGGGCGTATCCGCCGGCCGTCGGGCATCTACAACCACATTCAAGATGTAGATCTGGCGCGCACCTGGGTGCTGTTGCCGCAAGGAGTTTATGACGCACGCTGGAGGGATTTTAGCGCGTCGCTGGACGGCGTGGATTTGTTTGGAAACATTTCAATTGGTCGCGCAGGGGGGCTTTCTTATGAGGCCTACGTCGGCAACCTCACGATGAGCGATAATGGCGGTGTGGCGAATGTCATCATGAATACGCACCCCTACAGCTACGACGGCATTGATGACTGCCTGATCGTGGGCGGACAATTGTGGTGGAACACACCGTTGGACGGCTTGCGCCTCGGCGCCGCCGGCGGGTATTTGCAGAACTGGGGCTATAGCGTCCACGCGAATCCGGTAGTGCAGATTCATGCCGTTGGGAATATTCCCTTTGGTCAGGCCTCTTTGGAATACACGTGGAAGTCATGGACGTTTCAGGCGGAGTATTACACCTACGTCTTAAACGGACACAACTACAACAATGTTGGTTTTCCAACCGACAGCATTGGTGGTAGCCAGCACAGCCACCCGGACAGTTGGTATGTCAGCGCCGCCTATCGCTTCAACAAATGGTTCGAGGCGGGCACCTATTACACCGAACATTACAACGATGTGGATCACCGCAACAACACGCCGGATTCAAACCAGAAGGACGTCGCGCTCACGTTGCGTTTCGATCCGAAGGATTGGTGGGTCATCAAAGTGGAGGGTCATTACCTCAACGGCACGGCTCTGTTGAATGATGATGCGGCCAATCCCACCCGCAACAGCAACGGCTGGTTCATGCTTGCCGTGAAAACCACCTTGAGCTTCTGAATTCTTTACAATCTATCGCCATGAAAAAACAAATCTTCAAGCTAGGTTTGATGTTGGCCATTGTGGTGGCGTCCACAACGTCTGTGTCGGCATTGGATGGCGCGGTCGTCATCGCCAATTCCAGCGTCGCCCCCGACTCGCTCACTGCGGATGCCATCAAGGACATCTACACCGGCAAGACGAAATATTGGGAAGGCGGCCAAAATGTCGTCATCGGCGTTGTGCCCAACCAGGGTGATGCGGCGTTGCAGCAGGCGTGTGGCATGAATTACAGCGGCTTCAAAGTATTCTGGCAACGCATCGCGTTTTCCGGGCGCGGTCAGGAACCAAAAAAATCCACCAGCACGGCCGATTTAGTGCAGCTCGTCGCCACTACCAAGGGTGCCATCGCCATTGTCCCGGCCGACACCAAGCTGGACGGCGTAAAAAAAATTGAGGTCAAATAAGTTTACGCCCTCAGATCAGCGCGCCACCGTGCCTTCGATTTGACCGTGCGGCTCATCGGTGGGGACGAATAGCTCGTTTTTGTTTTCTAGTCCGAACGGCGTAAGGTTGATGAGCAGGCAGTGCTTATTTGGCATCGCGAGATGCACTTTGGAAATTTCCGGGACTGCCTTCAGCGCCGCCTCGCCCATCTGAAACAGCGTGACCTGAACCGACGGACTGAAGTTTTTTGCAAACGTGGTGAGCATCGCCGCCAGAATTTTCTCGTTCGACTTGGAATAATTTTTTGAAGGCTGGGTGTATGTCCAGGTCGCCTTGAGCTTGGTGGCGAAGATGCGGTCGCTCGTTTCCGGCAGCGTGGTGAACTCGTCGCGCCAAAAATCCTCAAAGCCGGAGCCGGTGGATTTCAAAATCAGCAAATCTTCGATGCCGGACTCGATCTGCGTTTCCTTATCGGTGCAGACGATCCGGGCGAACGGCTTGGCCGGACTTTGTTCGCTGAAGGAGTGGGCATGTGGCCTGCCGCCTACCGGGATGCGTGCCCAGCAGCGCTCGCTCAAATGGATCTCCACGCGTTTCACCTGCGGATACGTCCGCAAAAAATGTTCCCCCAGTGCCACGCCAAACGGCTCGTTCTGCGCGCCGAGTTTTTTCTTGGCGAAAATATTGACGGTGTTTTTCATCGAGTCCGTGGCCACTACTAGTCGGTTATCGGCTTTGGTGTAGGATGCGTCAAAGTCACCGGACAGGCCGACTTCAACCGCGAGTTCCTTGATGGAATGTTGTTTGCCGTTGCGGGTGATTTTCAGGACGCGGACACGCGCCTTGCCGTATTGATGCTGGATGAGTTTCATGTCGCTTTCCTTGTTTGAAGTTCTATCTTAAACACAGATTTAAGGATGACACAACAAAAAATCATGTCCCAAAAAATCTCCCTCGCCGAATTAAACGTGCTGCCGGATTTCGTCCGCGTCATCGGGCCGGTGTTTGAACATTCACCGTGGATCGCTGGCATCGCCGCTGCTGGACGGCCGTTTGCCGACCTCCCCTCGCTGCACCGTGCGCTGTGTGAGGTAGTGCAAAATTCCCGGGCTGAAAAACAACTCGCGCTCATCCGCGCGCATCCTGACCTCGTCGGCAGACTTGCGTTGTCCGGGCAGCTCACCCGTGAATCCACCGGCGAACAGGCTAGTGCGGGGTTGAACAATCTTTCGCCGGAGGAGATTGCGCTGTTTCAAAAACAGAACGCGGCCTACCAAGCCAAGTTTGGCTTTCCGTTTGTGATCTGTGCGCGGTTAAATAAAAAGGAGGCCATCCTGAAAGGCTTTGAGCGGCGTTTGGAAAATTCGCCCGCGCAGGAGGTGAAAACAGCGCTTGAAGAAATTTTCAAAATCGCAGAACTTCGGCTCAAGGATTTAATCATTCACTGACTTATGAGCGCCAAACTTAGCACCCACGTCCTCGACACCGCTCACGGCTGCCCGGCGGCGGGAATGAAAATTGAGCTCTGGCTGCTCGATGGTGAGGAGCGCACGCTTATCACCTCCGCCAAAACCAACGTCGATGGCCGCACGGAAACTCCTTTGCTTGTCGCCGATGAAATGCAGGCTGGCCAGTTTGAAATTATTTTTTTCGTTGGAGATTATTTCGCCGCCAAGTCCGCTAACCTGCCGAAGATGCGCTTTCTTGACAAAGTGCCCGTGCGCTTCGGCCTCGCCGATGCGGGCGCGAGCTATCACGTTCCGTTGCTGTGTTCGCCGTGGAGCTATTCCACTTACCGCGGCAGCTGAAATGAAATTTCAAATTGTAAACAGCCGGGTGATTCTCTGAATCGTATGAAACTCGCCCAACTCGTCATGCGTCGCTGCGAGGAACTTGGATCCATCACCGACGAACCGGGTCGCATCACGCGCACGTTCGCGTCGCCAGCTATGCGCCGCGCGAACCAACTCGTCGGCTCGTGGATGCGCGAGGCTGGCTTACATGTCCGCGAAGACGCGGCCTTCAATCTCCTCGGTGTTCTGCCCAGCGAAAACAAGCGCGCAAAAACTTTGTTGCTCGGCTCGCATCTCGACACCGTGCGCGACGCCGGCAAATACGACGGCCCGCTTGGCGTCCTGACCGCCATCGCTGCCGTCCAGCTTCTGCGTGAACGCGGTGTGAAATTACCGTTCCATCTGGAAGTCGTCGGTTTCAGCGATGAGGAAGGCGTGCGTTATCAGACGACGTATCTCGGCAGCCGCGCGCTCGCAGGAACTTTGACCGCTGCTGATTTGGCGCGTATTCAGGAGAAGCAAATCGTCAAAGCCAAGCGCGCGCGCGGCGAATTTCTTGGCTACGCAGAAGTTCATATTGAGCAAGGCCCGGTGCTGGAGAAAAATAATTTACCTGTCGGCGTTGTCACTGCCATCGCAGGGCAAAGTCGGTTGAGCGTGGAGTTTACTGGCTTCGCCGGTCATGCCGGAACTGTCCCGATGAACCTGCGCCATGACGCGCTCGCCGGCGCAGCGGAACTCGTGCTCGCTGCTGAAAAATGTGGTGTGCTTGGCACGGTTGGTAAACTCGAAGTTGCGCCTGGTGCGAGCAACGTCATCCCCGGCTACGTTGCGCTTACACTCGACGTGCGCGACCAGAGTGACGCGCGCCGCCTCGTCGCGGTCCGCTCACTGCACGCGCAAGCCAAAGCCATCGCCACCCGTCGCGGCCTCAAGCTGGCTTGGATGCCCGTGCAACAAACCGCCGCCGTCCAATGCGACAAAGCGTTGACGCACATCTTTTCCAAGTGCGTCGCGCAACGCGGTCTTGAAGTTCTCAAGTTGCCCAGCGGCGCCGGTCACGATGCCGTCGCACTCTCGGCGATTTGCCCCGTCGCGATGTTGTTCGTGCGTTGCAAAAATGGCATCAGCCACAATCCCGCCGAGTCGGTGAAAACCGCCGACATCGCGCCCGCTATTGGCGTGCTGACGGATTTCGTCCACACTCTCGCGTCTGAACATGCCTGATATTGATCTGATAATCCGTGGTGGAACGCTCATCACCTCTGACGGTGAGCAGTCAGCTGACCTCGCCGTTGGTGACGGAAAAATTCTTTCCATCGCTGCCGGTGGTGTGGCGCGCGAGGAAATTGACGCGTCCGGCTTGCATATTTTCCCCGGCGTCATTGATTCGCACGTTCACTTCAACGAACCCGGCCGCGCTGATTGGGAAGGCATCGAGACCGGTTCGCGCGCACTGGCAGCGGGCGGCGGCACAACATTCTTCGATATGCCGCTCAACGCGCATCCGCCGACGTGTGATGCGCGAAGCTTCGATGAGAAACTCATCGCGCTGGAGGAAAAATCCGTGACTGACTTCGCTCTTTGGGGCGGACTTGTGCCCAGCAATCTCGATAAGCTGGAGCGGCTCGCGGCTCGCGGCGTGGTTGGTTTCAAGGCCTTCATGTCGAATAGCGGCATTGAGGATTTTGAAAGCGTGGATAACGACACGTTGCGCGAAGGCATGAAGCGTTGTGCCCAGCTCGGCAAGCTCGTCGCCGTTCACGCCGAGAGCGACGCCATCACGGCACGACTCGCGGCGAAGGCCCTCGCGGAAAATAAAATCACCGTGCGCGACTATCTCGACTCGCGTCCGATTTACGCCGAGTTGGAAGCCATCCAGCGCGCCGTTCAGTTCGCGGGCGAAACGAAATGTTCATTGCACATTGTCCATGTGAGCAGCGGCGCTGGCGTCGCGCTGATTGCATCTGCTCGCAATCAAGGCGCAGACGTGACGTGCGAAACTTGCCCGCACTACCTCGTGATGACCGAGGACGACGTGGAAAAGATTGGCGCGCTCGCGAAGTGCGCCCCACCGCTGCGCACGAAGTCGGCGCAAGATGTTTTGTGGCGTTATCTCGAAGCGGGCTACGTCAATACGATTGGCTCGGATCATTCGCCGTCACCGCCGGACCTGAAGCGTAATTACAACTTCTTCAAGGTCTGGGGCGGCATCTCTGGTGTGCAACACACGTTGCCATTGCTCATCACGGAAGGGCATATCAATCGTCGTCTCGCGCTTGAAAGCATTGCCAATTTGCTTTCTACCAACGTCGCCGCGCGCTTCAAAATTCCCCGCAAAGGAAAAATCGCGCCGGGCTTCGACGCGGACTTTGCGCTCGTGGATTTGAAGCAGCAGTTCACCGTCGCGAAGGAAGATTTATTTTATCGCCATCCGCAGTCGCCTTACGTTGGTCGCACGTTGAGCGGCCGCGTCGTGCGGACGATTCTGCGTGGCAAAACCATTTTCAAAGAAGGTAAAATCGCCAATGCTGGCGGCGGAAAACTCATTGCCCCGGAAAAATAATTATGCCCAAGCAACCTGGCTCCACCCGCACCGTGGTCAAACGCAACTACGCACTCATCACGCCCGACGGCCATGTGCCGAGCGTGTTGCCCGGCTGGAAAAATGCCGTCGTCATTATCCACATCGCGCCAGTGATGGGTGGCCCGCGCTTCGCGCAATTGGCGATCACGCTGGACGAAACCAGCAGCGGCGCGGGTCACACCGGTGCGCTGGAACATTTTTACTACGTCAGCAGCGGCGATTGCATCGCGCAAACCAACGGCAAGAAACACGAGCTGACCGTCGGCAGTTATCTTTTCCTGCCGCCGAAAACTGACTTCAAGTTCTCCCACTCCAGCAAAGGCACAAGGCTGGTTGTGTTCCAGAAAAAGTTTGAGCCGTTGGCGGGCGAAAAAATTCCCGGCGTCATTTGCGGTCACTCGAACGCCATCAAAGGCAATCCATTCCTCGGTCACGAAGACGCTCGACTGCAAGTGTTGCTGCCCGACCATCCGTCTTTCGACATGGCGGTGAACATTTTTACCTACGACCCCGGTGCGACGCTGCCGTTCGTCGAGACGCACATCATGGAGCACGGCCTGCTGATGCTTTCGGGTCGCGGCATTTATCGCCTCGGTGACGACCGCCACGAGGTGACTGCTGGCGATGTGATTTGGATGGGTAGCTACTGTCCGCAGTGGTTCATCGCACAGGGTAAGACGACTTCGAGCTACATTTACTACAAAGACGTAAACCGCGCGCCGCTGTGAAAATTTTTATAAACAAAACCCGCCTGCAAAAGGAAATCGACGATCTATCGCTCATCACCGAGGCCGCACCGCCGGTCGTCACGCGCGTTTTGTTTTCTGAATCAGATTTGCGCGGACGCGCGTTTGTGAAAAATCTCTGCGGCGAAGCGGGGCTCACATTGCGCGAAGACGCGATCGGAAATATTTTCGCACGCTGGGAAGGCTCAGACAAAAACCTGTCCGCCGTCGCCACCGGCTCGCACATTGACGCCATTCCTAACGCAGGCAAATACGACGGCGTCGTAGGCGTGCTCGGTGCGATTGAAGCCATCCGCGCGTTGCAAGCCGCAGGTTTCCAACCAAAGCGCTCTATCGAGCTTATTGTTTTCACTTCCGAAGAACCCACGCGCTTTGGTATCGGCTGCCTCGGCAGTCGCTTGATGGGCGGAGTGCTGTCGCTCGAACGCGCCGCCGCGTTGCGCGACCGCGACGGCATGGATTTGGAGTTCTGGCGCAAAGAGGGCGGCTGCAGAGGCTCGCTGGAATCCCTAAGGTTGCCGAAAGATTGCTATGCCGCGTTCGTCGAGTTGCACATCGAGCAAGGGCCGATTCTTGAAGCAGAGAACATGGACATCGGGGTCGTGGAAAAAATCGCCGCGCCCAGCACGCTGCGCCTGCAACTCACCGGCGTCGGCGGACACGCGGGCGCAACGCTCATGCCCGGTCGCCGCGATGCGTTACTCGCGGGTGCGGAAATCACGCTTGCCGTCGAGCAAGCCGCGACGACCACCGGTAGCCCGGACACCGTCGGCACGACCGGTGTGTTCCGCATTGAACCTGGCGCAGTGAACAGCGTTCCCTGCCGTGCATGGCTGGAGATTGATTTGCGCGACACGCTCGTGAGGACGCGCGACGCGGCACTGAATCAGATTGAAGCCGCCGTAAAAGAAATTTGCACGCGCCGCAAAATTGACTTCACGATGGATCGGCTGAACGTTGACCCGCCCGCCATCTGCGACGCGAAGCTCGTTGCGACCACGGAAGCCGTGGCGAAGAAATTAAATTTTTCAGTGAGGCGCATGACCAGCCGCGCGTATCACGACTCGCTTTTCATGGCGCAAGTCTGCCCGACAACGATGATTTTCATTCCTTGCTACAAAGGCTACAGCCATCGTCCTGATGAATTCTCATCGCCGGAGCAGATTGAAAAAGGCGTGCACGTGCTGGCGGAAACGTTTGCGTCATTAGCCGGTTGAAATTTGGAGCGCGGATATCAGGGAGCGCTCCGGATGAATTATTTCTGCTCTGGTTTTTTCCATGTCGGCAGGTTGGTATTCTTCATATTAATCGAGGCGGAGTTGATGCAGTAGCGCAAACCTTTTGGGCCGGGGCCGTCATCGAAGACATGGCCGAGATGGCTGCCGCAGTTTGCGCACAACACTTCCGTGCGAATCATGCCGTAGCTCGTGTCTTTATGCTCGATGACTTTGCCCTGAGCCGCGACCTCCGAGAAACTCGGCCAGCCGCAATGCGAATCAAATTTGTCATCCGACTTGAACAGAATTTCGCCGCACGCTGCACAATGATACTCGCCGGGAGTTTTCGTGTCCCAGTATTTACCGGTGAAGGCGCGTTCTGTGCCCGCCTCTCGGAGCACGTGATATTGTTCAGGTGTCAAAAGCTTTCGCCATTCTTCTTCGGTGCGTTGGAGCGGGAATTTCATAGTTGTGTTGGTGTTCGTTAAATCGTTGCGCGCTGCTGGTGAATTGGTTGGCGCGGCGCTGCAGCCGGCTGCGGCCAATAGCGTGACCAGCCCGGCAATCTGTAAATTTTTTCTGGTATTCATAAGTTTATTCTTCCTCGTTCTGCTGCGCGTCCTCAAAAAATTGATTAAGAAGACGGCGAGGCGGATTCTTTCTCCTTCAAAATCCGCCACTCGTGCGTCCACTCGTCGATCCGGCACGCTGCGCGATAGTCGCAATACTCACACGGAGTCTGTGTTCCCTTGCGATACGGATCTACCGCCGCTGCACCGGAAAAAATCTTTTTACCGAGTCCGCGCAACCGTTCCTCTACTTCGTCGAGCAAGTGGGTGAATTCCTTACACGAAATTGCATCCGAGTTCTTGGATGGCTGATTATCTTTTTTGTTCAACTTATATTTGAACTGGTCACCCTCGCTAACCTCGCGCCGGTCAAACTTTCGCAGCACGCTTGCGTCAAACCGTCCGCTGTGGCGATAAGCCAGCCGCTTCGCATCAGTGTCGCCCAAAACTTCTGCGCGCGTGCCGCCACTTTTGAAATCCCCGCGCAAGCTGACGTAAAAAGCCCCCGCCGGGATAATTTTCTTCAATCGCTCACCGCCAGTTCTTTCTCCCTGACCCCTCCAGGGGGTGAGGGGTTGCCCCAAAATATCCGCCGGCACTCTTTTCAAAGCCCCGAGATATGCCAGCAGCTGCAACTGAATCCCATTGTCCACCAGCAACGGATCCAACTTTTTTCCGCCGGACTTGTAATCCGTCACCACCGCCAGCACGACATCGCTGTTCGGGTCACGCCAGAAATCCACGCGATCAATGCGGCCTTGTAGCGCCAGCTTGCGCCCGCCGCCCAAATCA
>CAINDH010000122.1 GCA_903847285.1 uncultured Verrucomicrobia subdivision 3 bacterium
ACTTCAACCCTCATTGCCGCCACCACCAAAACCATTGCCATGACCACACTCCAAAAAACTCTCGTCACCGCCACCGTGGCCGTGCTCGCCGGCGCGGGCGTTTACGAAGCCCGCCAAGCCGCGCAACTCCGCGACCAAGTCCAGACGCTCCAGCAACAGCAAGCACCGCTGGCGGAGCAAATGCGGCAGATGCAGGACGAACGCGATCATGCCGCGAACCGGCTGGCGGATTTGCTGGCGGAAAATTCGTGGCTGAAATCAAACCCAAATCATAATGAGCTATTAAAACTGCGTGGTGAGGTGACGCGTTTGAGAAATACGATTACGCAAGAACTTGAGGTTGCCGCCAGCGATAAAACAATGAAGTCAGAAATTGCTTTGTGGTTGTCGAAGCGCGATGAACTCAAACGATATCTTCAAGATTCACCGCAGGAAAATATCCCTGAATTGCAGTTTATGACTGATCGTGCTTGGATGTTTTGTTGTGAACAGCTAATCGATTCCGATTCAACCGGCAGCATCACGAATGCTGCCCGTTTTGCTCAAGGTTTAGCAAAAAGTGAATTTGGAAAGGTGCTAGAGAAAGCCTTGCGGGCTTACCTTAGTTCCAGTGGAGGCGTGTTCCCAACGGACTTCTCTCAACTAGAACCGCATATTGGAACCTTGAAGGATAAAAGTGTTTTTCAAAGATACACAATCACCCCGGCACAACTTGTAACAGAAATTGATCAAGCCAATCACACAGCCCGTGCAACTTATCGCCTGATCGACGCATCTACCGCTGTGAGCGCTTCCAATTCTGTGCAGTGGATTATCACTCAAACACAGCCGATGTTTCTTGGTGATCCAAGAATGGTAATTACTAGCAACGGGGTGAGTTTGCATTCGTTCTCGCCGTGATTGTTAGCGTTTTTGTCACAAAGCGCCAGAGTGCGGCGGCCCTCCGCCGCTTTCCCCCATTCTTCTTTCGCGTAGTTCGCGTCTTTCGCGGTTTAATCAAAACGCCTTCGCGGCGATGTCGCGACGGAACTGCGCGCCTTCAAACTGGATGCATTCCACAGCTGCGTAAGCGGCTGTCTGCGCGGTGCGTAAATCTTTCCCGAGCGCAGTCACACCGAGGACGCGGCCGCCGTTGGTCACGATCTGGCCGTCTTTCAACGCCGTGCCCGCGTGGAACACTTTCGTGCCGGACAATTTGTTCGCGGTGTCGAGGCCGGTGATGACTTTGCCCTTCGCGTAATTGCCGGGATAACCGCCGCTGGCAATGATGACGCAGACGCTGGCTTCGGATTTCCATTTCAATTCGTGTCTGGCCAACGTGCCGCTCGCGCTGGCGTCGAGCAATTCCACCAGGTCATTTTCCAATCGCGTGAGATAGACCTGCGTCTCGGGGTCGCCGAAGCGCGCGTTGAATTCGAGGATCTTCGGGCCGTTCTTCGTGAGCATCACGCCGGGATAGAGCAGCCCGCGATAATCGATGCCCTCGGCCACGCAACCGCGCATGAAGGGTTCGAGCACGCGGCGCGCGGTATCGGCGAGCTGCGTGTCGTTGAGAAACGGCGTGGGCGAATACGTGCCCATGCCGCCGGTGTTCAGGCCTTCGTCGTTGTCGAGTGCGCGCTTGTGGTCCTGCGAGGTGGGGAAAATCTTCGCCGTCGTGCCATCGCACAACGCGTGGAGCGACACCTCGATGCCTTCGAGAAATTCCTGGATGACGACGTTCGCGCCCGCCGCGCCAAACGCCTTGCTCACCATGATTTCATCCACGGCCTTCTCAGCTTCGGTTTGGTTGTGGCAGATCAAAACGCCTTTGCCGAGCGCCAGGCCGTCAGCTTTCACGACGCACTTGCCGCCGAGCGTGGCGGTAAATTTCTTCGCGGCGACGACATCGGAAAACGTTCCGGCGGCGGCGGTCGGGATGCCGTATTTCTCCATGAACTTCTGCGAGAAAACTTTCGACGCCTCGAACTGCGACGCCTTCTGGTTCACGCCCCAAATTTTCAGGCCGTGTTTCTGAAAGAGATCCACGATGCCGAGCGCGAGCGGATTGTCTGGGCCGACAATGGTGAAATCCACTTTCTTCTCCTGCGCGAACGCGAGCAGCTTGGGCAAATCTTCCGCGCTGATGTTGACGCATTCCACCGCGCTGCCGTTCTGGGCGAGGCGTTCCTGCGAGATGCCGACATTGCCCGGCGCGCACCACATCTGCGAGGCGTGCGGCGATTGCGCGAGTTTCCAGACGAGGGCGTGTTCGCGTCCGCCCGAACCGATGACCAAAATTTTCATGCGGGCAAATTGAAGCAGGAAGCGGGCGATGAGGCAATTTTACTTGCCGGGAGAAACGATCGGCTGCAGCTCGATCTCCAGC
>CAINDH010000123.1 GCA_903847285.1 uncultured Verrucomicrobia subdivision 3 bacterium
ACTTCGACGAGGTGCGCGAATACCAGCCCGGCGACGACGTGCGCGCGATTGACTGGAACGTCACCGCGCGGATGAATCATCCGTTCATCAAAAAGTTCGTCGAGGAACGCGAACTCACGCTCATGCTCGTCGTGGACGTGAGCGGCTCTGGACTCTTCGGCTCGCGCGACCAGTCCAAGCGCGAGCTTGCCGCCGAGATTGCCTCCGTGCTCGCCTTCTCCGCCATCCGCAACAACGACAAGGTCGGCCTCATCCTCTTCAGCGACGAGGTGGAGAAATTCATCCCGCCGCGCAAAGGCCGCAGCCACGTGCTGCGCGTCATCCGCGAGGTGCTGTTCTTCGAGCCGAAGCGGCGCGGGACGGATCTGAAGGTAGCGCTGGATTTTCTCATGCGCGTGCAATCGCACAAGACGGTGACGGTGGTGGTATCGGATTTTCTCACAGCGGAGGGCGGCGGCGCGTTGCCCAAGGGCTTGCAGACCTCGCTGCGCATGGCGAACCGCAAGCATGACGTCGTGGCGGTGCAGATCACGGACAAGCACGAGTTGGAGTTGCCCGCGCTCGGGCGCTTGATTTTGGAAGACGCGGAGACGGGCGAAATTCTGGAAGTGAACACCGGCAGCGCCAGTAGCCGCGATGCATTCAATTTGCGGCAACAAAAACAGCTCGCGGAGATGGCTAAGCAATTCCGCTCGTCGGGCATTGATTCCATTCAACTCCGCACGAATGAGTCCTACGGCGCGACACTGGGGAAATTTTTCGAGACGCGAGAGAAACGGAGGCTGCGCGGATGATTACCAATGCTACAACTCAAGTCGCTGCGCCAGCCGCCAGCGACATCCGCGACATCAAGCCACCGATCGAGATTTCGGACGGATTGACGTGGTTACGCTGGAGTCTGCTCCTACTGGCTTTGTTGATCGCAGCTTTGTTGATCTGGCGCTGGTGGCAGAAGCGGAAGTCGCGCGTCGCGTTCGTGCCGCCAATCCCTGCGCACATCCGAGCCAAACAAAAACTGGACGAAGCGCTTGGCCTGATCGGTGAGCCTAAACCGTTCGTCATAGCGGTGTCCGATACTGCCCGGGCCTATCTGGAGGAGCGTTTCAATTTTCACGCGCCAGAGCGGACGACAGAAGAATTTCTGCGCGAGCTAAGCGGCACGGACTTGTTGGCCAAGGAACAAAAGGAAAGCCTAGGGAACTTTTTGGAGAGTTGCGATCTGGTGAAGTTCGCAAAATATGAGCCGCAAGAAACGGAATTACGCGAACTGCATGGCTCGGCGGTGCAACTGGTCGAGGAAACCAAAGCGGAAGCGACTACTGATCCAGCCTCAAGCCTCGAGTCTCCAGCCACGAAATGAATTTTGCCCATCCATATTTATTGTTGCTGCTTTTACTGTTGCCGCTTTTGGCGTGGCTGAAAGGCAAACGCGGGCGTTCGCCGGCATTTCTATATTCCTCGGTAAAATTGGTGGAGGGGCTCACTCAAGCGCGGCGTTCCCACGCGGGCCGAATCTTGAGCTCACTCCGTTGGCTGGTGTTGACAACTTTCATCGTAGCGCTGGCGCAACCGCGCCAGATGAAAAGCACCACGGAGATGAAAGCCAGCGGCGTGGACATCGCGGTGGCTTTCGACTTGTCGGGCAGCATGCTGTCGGAAGATTTCGTTGTGAAAGGGGAGCGGGTCAATCGGTTCAACATGGCGCGTTTAGTTCTGAAGCAATTCATCGACGAACGACC